>JBBCGY010000002.1:0-300000 GCA_037200005.1 Alphaproteobacteria bacterium
ATGTCCTCTGTATTCCCCGCTATGGCTGAAGTTGTGCCGGCCTATCGCCCCGAGGCGGGCAAGAAATTCGTCCTGAAATCCGATTTCCAGCCCGCGGGCGACCAGCCCGCCGCCATCCGCGAGCTTGTCGCGGGATTGCAGCGCGGCGAGCGGGATCAGGTTCTGCTTGGCGTCACCGGATCGGGCAAGACATTCACCGCGGCACAGGTCATCCATGAGCTACAACGTCCCGCCATTATTCTCGCACCCAACAAGACGCTGGCGGCGCAACTATACGGCGAAATGAAGCAGTTCTTTCCCGATAACGCCGTGGAGTATTTCGTCAGCTTTTACGATTACTACCAGCCGGAAGCCTATATTCCCCGTTCCGATACTTTTATCGAAAAAGATTCCATGATCAACGAGCAGATCGACCGCATGCGCCACGCGGCGACGCGCGCGCTGCTGGAGCGGGACGACGTGATTATCGTCGCGTCGGTTTCCTGCATTTACGGCATCGGCTCGGTCGAGACATATTCCGGAACCGCCGCCGTTCTTGCGAAGGGGCAGAAAGTCGGGCGGCAAGCGCTGCTGGCCCAGCTTGTCGAATTGCAATACAAGCGCAACGACATAGGTTTCTCGCGCGGCGATTTCCGCGCTCGCGGCGACACGGTGGATATTTTCCCGGCGCATATGGAAGATCGCGCCTGGCGCATCAGCACGTTCGACGATGAAATCGAGGAGATCGTCGAGTTCGACCCGCTGACCGGCGAGAAGACGGCGGTCATGGAGGAAGTGAAGCTCTATGCCAATAGCCACTATGTCACGCCGAAACCGACACTCGCCCAGGCTATCGGGCAGATCAAGGTCGAGCTGAAAGACCGTCTGCAGGAATTCACCGCGCAGGGAAAACTCATCGAGGAGCAGCGCCTGCGCGAGCGGACGCAGTTCGATCTGGAAATGCTGGCGGCGGCGGGCGTGTGTTCGGGCATCGAGAATTACAGCCGCTATCTCACCGGACGCGCGCCGGGCCAGCCGCCGCCGACGTTGTTTGAGTATCTTCCACCTAATGCCCTGCTGTTCGTCGATGAAAGTCACGCGATGGTGCCGCAGCTCAACGCCATGTATCGCGGCGATCTTCAGCGCAAGACCACGCTGGCGGATTACGGCTTCCGCCTGCCGTCCTGCCGCGATAACCGCCCGCTTAAATTCGAGGAGTGGGAGCGGATGCGGCCGCAGACGATTTTCGTTTCGGCGACGCCGGGGGCCATGGGAACTGGAGCGCACCGGCGGCGTCTTTACCGAGCAGGTCGTGCGGCCCACCGGCCTGATCGATCCGCCGGTCGTCATCCGCCCGACCGAGTTTCAGGTCGACGATTTGCTGGCGGAAACCCGCGCGGTGACGGCACGGGGCTTTCGCACGCTGGTGACGACGCTCACCAAGAAAATGGCCGAGGCGCTGACCGAATATATGGGCGAGGCGGGGATCAAGGTGCGCTATCTGCATTCCGACGTGGAAACGCTGGAGCGCAGCGAGATCATTCGCGATTTAAGGCTTGGCGTGTATGACGTGCTCATCGGCATCAATCTGCTGCGCGAGGGGCTGGACATTCCCGAATGCGGCCTCGTCGCCATCCTCGACGCCGACAAGGAAGGCTATCTGCGCTCGCGCACATCGCTGATCCAGACGATAGGCCGCGCCGCGCGCAATGTGGAAGCCCGCGCGATCCTCTACGCCGACAGGATCACCGGCAGCATGCAGGCGGCTCTCGATGAAACGGGCCGCCGCCGGGCGAAGCAGAAGCCTATAACGCCGAACACGGCATCACGCCGTCGAGCGTCAAGAAATCCATCGACGATATTCTGCATTCGTGTACGAGCGCGATTACCTCGATGTCGGGACGGGCGACGACGAAACCGCGCATCTCGTCGGCAAGGATTTGCGCAGCCATATCCGCGATCTCGAAAAACGCATGAAAACGGTGGCGGGCGATTTGGAATTCGAGGAGGCCGCCCGCCTGCGCGACGAAATCAAGCGGCTGGAAGCGCGGGAGTTGGGGGTTTGAGCGCGTACTCACCCCACAGGACAAGTCACCAAACCGGGGCGTGCCCTTGGGCGCGACCCAGGATCCCGTTTGCTTCCTAGCAGCCGGAAAAACAATATGCTATTATAGCGCTAGGGTAAACGGGAGAAGATGATGGTTGGGATTCAATATGTAACGGATGAGAAGGGCCGGAAGGTGGCTGTTCAGATCGACCTCAAAAAGCATAAAGAGCTTTGGGAAGATATCGAGGATGTTCTGGTTTCCCGGTCGCGGAAACAGGAACGCCGGATTCCGCTCAGCAAGGTCAAGGCCGCGCTCGTCAAGAGCGGCAAGCTGCATGGATAGGCTCTATAGCGTCGGCCTTGCCGCTAGCGCTGATAAAGAAATACAGAAATTACCCGCTAAAATTGTCGAGCGCATCTTTCCGCATGTCGAGGGACTTGCCGCCAATCCCCGTCCGCCCGGATGCAAAAAGTTAAAGGGTGGCGATAAAGAATATCGAATTCGGATCGGCGATTACCGCGTCGTTTATGTCATCGACGATACCGCTCGAACAGTTGATATAACGCGCATCGCTCATCGGCGCGATGTTTATGAATAGAGTCATATAGGCTTGGCTGAAATGACAATCTAGATTAAGATAGAAGCCGAAGATAAAGAAGGAACACTTCATGGAAATCCCGGGCATCTTTCGCGTTAACGATCCGGCAGGGCCGGCGGCGCCGCTGGTTCTCGATGTGCCGCATAGCGGGCGCACTTATCCGGGCGACTTTCAATACGCCTGTCCGTTTCCGCTGCTGCGCCAGACCGAAGACGCCTATGTCGATGAATTGATGGAAAACGCCGTCGAGCATGGCGCGACGGTTCTGACGGCGCTGTTTCCGCGCGCGCTGATCGACGTCAATCGCGCGGTCGACGATCTCGATCCGGCGGTCGTCGATGGCGTCTGGCCTGAACCATTGCAGCCCAGCGAGCGGACGCTTGGCGGTCTTGGGCTCGTGCGGCGGATGTGCCGCGGCGGCGTGCCGGTCTACAAGGAACCGCTGGCGATCGAGGAAATCGACCGGCGGCTGCGGCAATATTACCATCCTTATCACCGGGCGCTGGCCAGAATTCTGGATGGCATGCATCGCCGCTTCGGCGCGGTGTGGCATATCGACTGCCATTCCATGCCGTCGAAAATGTATGACGGATCGCTGATGGCGGCGGACTTCGTGCTCGGCGACCGCGACGGCACGAGTTGTTCGGCGGATTTCACAGCGCTGTGCGCCGAGGCGCTGCGTGGATTAGGCTATAAGGTCGTCATCAACGATCCCTATAAAGGCGTCGAAATCGTACGCCGCCATGGGCAGCCCGGACAGGCAAGGCATTCGCTGCAGCTGGAAATCAACCGGGCGCTCTATCTGGACGAGGATGTGATCCAGCGCGCTTCGGGCTTTGACAAAATGCGCGCCGATCTCGGCAAATTCATCCAGAAAGTCGCGGCTGCGCTGCCTTATCATCGCGAGCAGCAGACGGCGGCAGAATAAGACGCTGCGTTCAATCAGCTTGGCAGGGCATGGAAGGGGCTGCTGCTCGCCATCGGGTGGCTTGAGGCGCGCGGGCTGCTGCGCGCCGGCTTGTCGCTATCGCCGGCTGTCAGCTGGTTGTTCTTTACCACCGGCACGAATGCCGGACTGCTCAACCGTATGAAGCCGCTGTCGATCAAATCGAGCAAAGTCTCGAAGCCTTTTGGCAGGCGGATAATGCTGTCGTTGATGCCAAGCGCGTCGATTTCCTTATTGACCGCTTCGGCGCCCAGCAGCTCTTTGCCGGGACGAAGCTGGTTGTTGATGTCGCGTTCCGCGGGACTGATATCGTTGGCGCCATGTTCCTGAAAACAGAAAATCGCGTTCCGGCTCTTCGGGTCATATTCGCGAGACTTGGAAGGATCGATGCCTAGCGCAACGCGCAAATCGCTTAATCCTTCTCCGATCACGAGAATTTGGTCGGGACTGGCCCCGGTCAATCTTGCGATTTCATGCAGCGGCGTCGGGTCCGGTTTTTGATATGTGTAGGGAATGACGATTCTGCCGAATCCTCCGCCGTTGGATGAGGCCGCGCCTTCTTTCCAGCTCGGCGAGTCTTCATCGCATAATTTTTTGGCATAAAAGGCGCTAAGATGGTCGGGATCGAGGCCCGCGCGCTTCGACCGGTCCACGGCATGAGAGTCCGGGGAGTTGGTATAGATGGCTCCGAATACGCCGGCCTTGCTTGCCACGCGAAGAAAATCGGCCGCGCCTGAGTATAATTCGTAAGATTGGTGCGCCGAGGTTTTTGCGTCTTTCAGCGTAGCCAGTTCTTCAGAGATAGCCGGATTTCCGTAATCGAGGCTCCTCATATATTCACGGAATACCTGTTCCGGACGGTGGAGTATGTTCTGAATGCCGAGGGTGCGCATTAAATGGCTCTGCCATGCGGCGCCGCTCATGCAGGTTTCTCCGCCCGCGGCGTCGAATTGACGCTGCAGGGAATCTTGCGTGGCGGCGACAGACGCCAATGTTTTGTATGTGGGCACTAGCGTGCCATCGAGGTCGAGCACGATGACTTTGATGTCGAGCGGTTCTGAAAGCTGCGTTCCGGCAATACCGGGGAATATTGTTTTGGGGGACACTTTAAATTTTCCTTTATCAAAATTCAGCGCACGAAATATCAAAACATATATATTAGTTCTGCCATCGAATTCCTTTCCATTTAATCAATGGAATGTTACTTTGTCAAAAATATCTGTGCTTTTTTACTTGCGAAACTGCGCGGTTGACTTCGCAGACGCACAAAACGCAAGTATCCTATCGCGGATCAAGGATGTTGCGATGCAACAAGGGAAAAAATTAACCTCGATTTTTAGTTTGCGGCGAGAACCCCATGTCGATCGATCCCCGTCAGTTTCTCGAAGGCCTGTTCCAGGCCGCTCTAACGCCGGTCATGGCGGAACGCTGCGTGCCGCCGTTCCTGCCGGAGCCGCCGAAAGGGCGCACCTTGGTCATTGGCGCCGGCAAGGCCGCGGCTGCAATGGCCAAGGCGGTGGAGGATCATTACAAGGGGGACTATCGATTCCGGCATTGTCGTGACCCGTTATCGGCACGGTCTTCCCCTCAGGACGATCGAATGCGTCGAGGCGGGGCATCCCGTGCCTGACGATGCTGGGGGCGCGACGGCCTTGCGCATTCTGCAGCTTGCGGAAACGGCGGGTCCGGACGATCTTTTGCTTTGCCTGATTTCGGGAGGCGGCTCGGCGCTCCTGACGCTGCCGGCGCCCGGCCTGACCATGGACGATCTGCGCGCCGTGAATAAGGCGCTTCTTCTTTCGGGGGCCGCTATTCATGAAATGAATTGCGTCCGCAAGCATCTGTCGGCTATTTCCGGCGGACGGCTGGCGCAGGCGGTCAAAGGCGGCCGCGTCGTATCCTTGATGATCTCGGATGTTCCGGGCGACGATCTTTCCGTCATTGCCTCGGGCCCGACCGTGGGCGATCCCACAAGTTTCGCCGACGCCAGGATGGTCATCAGCAAATACGCCATCGCCGTTCCCGCGGCGGTCGAGAGATATCTCGCCGAGGCCAAGGAGGAAACGCCCAAGCCCGGCGATCCATGTTTCACGCGCGTCGAGAATATTCTGATTGCGAAACCGCAGGATGCGCTCGAAGCGGCGGCCGCTTTCGCCCGCAGGCATGGGATTACGCCGCTTGTCCTCGGCAACGCCATCGAAGGCGAAGCGCGCGATGTCGCCTTGGTGATGGCCGGCATGGCGCGCCAGACCGTTGAGCACGGCCAGCCGATTGCCGCTCCTTGCGTGCTGATTTCAGGCGGAGAAACGACGGTCAGCGTCAAGGGGGAGGGCAGGGGGCGGGCGCAATTGCGAATTTCTTCTCAATTTCGCGATTGCCGTCGAGGGGCTTTCCTCGCGCATTCATGCCATGGCCTGCGACACGGACGGCATCGACGGCACGGAGGACAATGCGGGCGCTGTCCTGCATCCCGATACGCTCGCCAGGGCGCTGGCCAAAGGCGTCAAAGCCAAGGATTACGCAGCCCGCAATGATTCCCACGGGTTCTTTTCACGGACGGATTCCTTGCTCATCACGGGGCCGACGCGCACCAACGTCAATGATTTCCGGGCGATCTATATTACGGCCTAATAATGCCGCGCATGACCGTCATTCCGGACGCCCGCGGCGGCTTTGGCCGGCCATGGGCGTTCCGGCGCGGCCGATATTGCCGAACAGGTCTTGAATCCAGCTCGTATCCCGTCCGAAGCTCGGTGTCTGTCCCGGCGCGGCATCGATATTGGCGATCTCGTCCTTGCCGGTTTTTTCGATCGTCTTGACGATGCCGTTGTCGTCGAAATGGATGGTGATGATCTGCTGGTCGGTGACCTCGGGATCAAGGAAAGAGTATCGCTCCGTCCGGCGGCCGATATAATACCATGTGTTATCGTCGAACGTGGAGCGGTGCGAGGGCGAGCCCAGTTTGTCGATAACGTCTTCGCGGGTCGATGTGTCGGCTTTGATCTGCGCGATACGGTCGGCATCGAGCAGATTGCCGCGATTGGCAATGGTAGGGCTGCACCCGGCAAGGATGGCTACGAGCAAAGGCATAATCAGTTGCGGGCGCATTGGAATCCTGTTTCCTAAATTCACCAGTCGGAGTTGGAGGGACTATAAATTGCTGCGACGTATATGGCAAAAGATGATTGCATTGCGCCTTGTCCCCGCATGGCAGGCGCCGGAAGTCGCGGCGCTTTACCGTGCAGCGTCAGGGCAATCGCGCCGTCCGGAGTTTTACACGGCGGGAGGCGTGCCCGACACCATCGACGGCAGATTCGACTTGCTGGCGTTGCATCTGGTGCTGCTGATGCTCCGTTTGCGCGGCGAGGGGCCGCAAGGACGCAAGATGAGCCAGCACCTTTTTGACTTCATGGGTGCCGACATGGATCGCAGCCTGCGCGAGATGGGCGTCGGCGACACAGGCATCCCCCGCCGCGTCAAGGCGATGGGCGAGGGCTTTTACGGACGCTATGCGGCTTATGAAAAAGGTTTGGGCGACGGGCGGGATGCCCTTATGACCGCTCTCGATAAAAATCTGTACGGAACCGTGCCGACCGCGCCTGATTCTCTGGCGCTAATGGCTGCGTATGTTCTGCGCGCACGCGATACGCTGGCCGGCCAGCCGTTGGAAGCTTTATTAGCGGGGAAGGCAGAATTCGGAAGCTTCTGAATCCAGGACTCTTAAATCCCCGACTGCCGCAACAGCTCGCGCAGGGATTGAAGTTCGACCAGCAAGCCCTGCAATTCTTTGCGCTTTTGCGAAGAAATGCCGGTGCCTTTGGAGGGAGAGGGAAGGCCGAGTGCGCCGATCTTGCCGTCCGCTTCCTGGATTTTCGGCTCGGAGATGCGGTTGATGACGCCGCCGCGCGTTTCTTTGAGGACCTTCTGCACGCCCCGGATCGTGTAACCTTGATTGTAAAGAAGGTTCTGTATGTATTTGAGAAGATGGACATCTTCCGGGCGGTAGTAGCGGCGGCCGCCGCCACGCTTCATCGGCCTGATTTGCGAAAATTTGCTCTCCCAGAAACGCAGCACATGCTGCGGCACGGCCATCTCTGTCGCTACTTCGCTAATGGTGCGGAAAGCGGCAGGAGCTTTCACTTCGGCTTTGTGAAGCGTAACGACCGGAAGCGGCTCGCTATGTTCTTCCTTAACCAGTTGGATAGTCATGCTCTAATCCTCCTCTCCGGTCTGGGCAGGCGGCAGGCTTTTGCCCGTCAGGCCGCGGTTGATTGCGTCTTTGAGCACATGGCTGGCGCGGAAGACCAGCACCTTGCGCGGCAGAATCGGCACTTCCTGGCCGGTTTTGGGATTGCGTCCGATGCGCTCGCCCTTGCTTCTTACCTGGAAGCTGCCGAAGGACGACAGTTTGACCATGTCTCCCCGTATCAGAACGGCGCTGATTTCATCGAGGATGATATCAACAAGTTCGGCGGATTCGTTGCGGGACAGGCCGACTTCCTGATAGACGGATTCGGCGAGATGGGCGCGGGTCACGGTATTTTCAGCCATAAGGCGACTCCGGTTGGCTTCACGGATAACGGCTCACCCTAATACTCTCTTGCAAGCCCGTCAAAGAGAAAGAAAAAGCGGGGGCGCTTCACCTAATTACCGGTTTTCCGGCTTTTGATGAGGCTGCGCATGATGAAATCGGCGGCCAGCCTGCCGGTCTGGGCGGCGCCGTTCATATAGCCGAAATGCTCGTCGCTTAACTGTTCGCCCGCGAAGATTAGATTGCCGGCATGAACTGCTTGCCTTTGCTCGGGGTGATCCGATTCGACCCAGAAATATTCTCTGAATTCGGTTAACTGGCCGGGACGATAAGAAGAATAAGCGCCGCGCGTCAGCCTTCCCTCCGTCCAGTTCGTCATGAAATATTGTCCGTTGGCGTCGGCTTTCGCTCCCGGCGCGATCTGATCGAGCCGTCCGACGAAATTTTCCCCGCAGGCCAGAACGCCGCCGGTGGCCGCCGCCGTAACGCGATTGCCGCCCATGAAGAAATTCAAGACCCCGCTTTTTTGTTCCGGCTGGCGCTGGGTGGCGTCCCAAACCTGATCGAAACCATGGTCGTTCCAGAATCCCATGCTGAAGATTTTTTCCCTGCGCCAGGTTTTGTGGTTGAATCCGGCAAGGAGCTTTTCATTGGAGCCGAGCTTCGCGGTCTGGATAAATTTTTGCAGTTTATCGGGCACCGGAGCGTCCAGACTCACATCCTGCAGCACCGTGAAGGGCAGGGCGACGACGACATAATCGCTCTCGACGGGTTCGCCTTCCGAGAATTCCAGGCGATAGCCATCGTCCTTGGCGCGGATGGCGCGCACTTCTTTCTGGAAAGATATTTGCCCGTCCAGGTTTTTCTTCAGCGCATGAATGATCGCCTCCGAGCCGCCCATGACGGTATACATTTCATCGCTCTTGCCGAGAAGATCGGCATGTTTTCCATCGGCCTTGGGCAGGCTGTAGATCAGCTGCAACGCGGAGGAGTCCACGGGATCGACGCCGTATTCAGTATGAATGACGCTTCTGATAAGCGTGCGGATATAAGGCGCGTGGATTTTATCGGCGTGCATGTCGAGATAGTCTTCCACCGACATGGCGTCCATCACCGGCCCGTATTTCTTGAAATCCCGGTCGAGAAAAGCAGCGTCGGTTGCCAGTCGCACCGCGAGGCCGAGCAGGTCGGAGGCTATTTCCTGCTCGCTGCGCAAGCGTCCGTCGAAGTAATAACATTCTTCGGGACATTTCTGCCGTTTGGCGTCGCGGATTTTGTTGAAAAGCGGGATTTTCAGTTTGGAGGCCAGCTTCAGCATATCCCGATGGTCGCTGTTGATGAGCTCGCCGCCAAGATCGGTCATGAGATCGTCGCCGACCAAACCCGCGCGGGATATGACGCGTCCGCCCAGGCGGTTGCTGGCTTCATAGATTTTAGAGGAAAACCCTGCCTGCTTGAGCCGGTAGGCCGCGTTCAGCCCGGCAAGGCCGCCGCCGATCACGGCGATGCGGGGCTGAATCCCTCCCGCCGCAGCCAGAGCTTTCGCGGTAAACGGAAATGCCTGGCTGACGATACCGGCGGCGCCGACGCTCACCAGCCCTTTGACGAAACTGCGGCGCGTTATGCCCGGCGCGGCAGCCGGAGGAGTCGCTTCGCCCTGAAGAGCTTGCGCCTTCAGCAAAAGCCGGATCAATCTATGGAAACCAGGAGTATGAGGCATTTCAGATGGGCGTCAAATGTCGAGAATCAGATATGGAGAATCACATACAGGAATGTTCTGGCGAGAATACCGCGTTATATCAATACGAAACTTACTGAACGAAATTTACTGACACCCGGCATCGCATGCCTATTGTCAGATTCTCACCATCGCCGCCGCCCAGGTAAGGCCCGCTCCCATGGCGTCGAGCAGAACGACATGGCCCGGCTTGATGCGGCCGTCCTGCACGGCCACGGACAAGGCGAGCGGAATCGAGGCGGCCGATGTATTGGCGTGTTCGGAAATGGTTAGAATGACTTTCTCCGAACTCAGGTGAAGTTTCTTTGCGGTGCCGTCGATGATTCTCTTGTTGGCTTGATGCGGAACCAGCCAGTCGATTTCATCGGGCTGCATGTTGTTCGCCTGCAGGGCTTCATCGACCACTTCGGCGAGACGGATAACGGCCTGGCGGAAAACTTCCTGCCCTTCCATCACCACTTTGCCGACCGTTCCGCTGCTGCCTGGGCCGCCGGATGTATAAAGCTTCTTCCAATGTTTGCCTTCGGCATGCAGATGGGTGGATAGAATGCCGCGGTCGCTCTTATCGCCTACGCCCGGCATGGCCGAAAGCACCACGGCTCCCGCGCCGTCGCCGAACAGGACGCATGTGTTGCGGTCGTTCCAATCCACCAATCTCGAAAAAGTTTCCGCGCCGATCACCAGCGCATGTTTGACTTGCCCGGTGCGAATGAAGTTATCCGCCGTCGCCAGCGCGTAGATAAATCCGGAACACGCCGCCTGGACGTCGAAGGCGAAGCCGCGATCGATGCCGAGCGCGGCCTGCACCAGAACCGCCGTGGCGGGAAAGGTGTAATCCGGCGTGGTGGTCGCGACGACGACGGCATCGATGGCGCTAGCGTCTATGCCTGCGTTCTCCAATGCTTGGCGCGCCGCGCGCACGGCGAGATCGGAAGTCTTTTCGTCGTCTGCCGCGAGATAACGCTGTTTGATGCCGGTGCGCTGCTGAATCCAGGCGTCGGACGTGTCGACGCGCTGCGCCAGCTGGTCGTTGGTGACGGCTTGCGCGGGCAGGGCGTTGCCGCATCCCGCGATGACGGAGCGCGTGATCATCAGGCTTGGCCCGCCGCCGCGTCGGGCAGAGAAGGGGGCGGTTCGTGCAGATCATAATGACGGGCAAGTTCAGCCCTGATTTTGTCATTAAAATTATGTGCCGCGAGGTCTGCCGCAACGCCGATGGCATTCGCGAAGCCTTCATGGTCCGCGCCGCCGTGGCTTTTGACGCATACGCCTTCGAGGCCCAGGAACATCGCGCCGTTGTAGCGGCGCGGGTCTATTCTCTGCTTCATGCGTCCCAGCGCGTCGCGCGCGAAGAGGTAACCGATTTTGGCCGACAGCGACGACTGGAAAGTCTGGCGCATGAAATGAGCCATGAGCTTGGCGGTGCCTTCGACGGTTTTCAGCGCCACATTGCCCGTAAAACCGTCCGTGACGATAACATCGACCCGGCCGCCGGGAATGTCGTTGCCCTCGACGAAGCCGACGAATTTTCCGGGAACCGGGCGCTCGCGAAGCAGCTGCGCCGCGGTTTTCAATTCATCGCGTCCCTTGATGTCTTCGACGCCGACATTCAGCAGGCCGATGGTCGGTTCGCTCACGCCAAGAATGGCGCTGGCGAAGATCGCGCCCATGATGGCGAATTGCACCAGATTCTCGGCATCGACTTCCACGTTAGCCCCGAGGTCGAGCATGACGCTCTCGCCCACCATCGTCGGCAAAAAAGACGCCATGGCCGGGCGGTCGATGCCGGGGAGCGTCTTCAGCACCAATTTTGCCATGGCCAATAATGCGCCGGTATTGCCTGCCGACACGATGCAGGCGGCGTCGCCTTTCGCCACCGCGTCGAGAGCGTAACGCATACTGGAATTGCGTCCCTGCCGCAACGCAAGCGAGGGCCGGATGTCGGCGGACACGCTGTCGGGCGCGTGGCGCAGTTCGGCGATGTCCTTAAGCGGCGCGTACCGGGCGAGGATGGGGGCGACAACGCTCTCGTTGCCGTACATCAGATAGGAAATATTCGGATGCCTCTCCGCCGCAAGCGCCGCCCCGGCAATGACGATCTCGGGGGCGCGGTCGCCGCCCATCGCATCGAGCGCGATTACGGTGCGGTTGGACATGCGCGCGGCTGCGTTAAGCGGCGGACTTGGCGCTGGTCACTTCGCGGCCATCGTAATAGCCGCAAGCGCTGCAGACGAAATGGGGCCGCTTCGCTTCGCCGCAATTCGGGCATTCCTGATGCTTGCCCGCACTGATCGCATGGTGCGAACGGCGCATGTTGCGCCTTGATTTCGAGGTTTTTCTTTTAGGAACTGCCATGGTACTACCCGATTTCCAAATAAATAACGCGCCCGTTCAAATTCGGTGCGCGTAGGTCTTTCTATGAAGAATTCTCGGCAAAGGCAAGAGAAAACCTTTGTTTTCAAAGCGGTTGTTGTTTTCCGGCTTTTGCGGCAAAGGCTGAAAAACCCTTTGATTTCTATTCGTTAAGGAAAAGACGGCTTATTATTTGTCCTTATCCTTCTCTTTATCCTTAACTAAATCGGCCAATTTGGCAAAAGGGCTTATGCGCTGGTTCTGATTGCTGGCGGGGGGCGGTTCGGTAAGTTTTGCTCCGGGACTGCGAGGGTAGGGGTCAAGCGCCAGGGCCAGATGCTGAACCACCAGCTCGCCAAGATCGATGATGCCGCCGACGATGGGCTCGACTTCGTCGGCCATGATATCGATCATGTCTTCGCCGTCTTCTTCGTCTTCTTTTTTAATGATGGAAGGCGGCGCGAACAGACCGGATATTTCTCCGGCGGGGTTCGCCGGGACGGGATCGAGCGTCACGACGCATTGCTGCACGACGTCGGAGGCGAAGTTCCCGGTGACCATGATCATGGCGCTGTCGTCGATGCGGCGCAGTTGCAGGTTTGCCAATAGCTTCTTGAGACTGAGGAGCCTCAAACGTTCGGCCACCGCCTGGCATTCTTCGGGGGTCGCCGTAATCGTAAGGTCTTTGCCGCCGGGAGGAATCTTATCGACTTCAAAGGGGTATGAAAATTCCGGAATAATGTTAGGCATGGCTTCCGCTTTCGCTGTTTTTTCGATCATGGCATGACCGATGCTTTATTATAGTCATTATAGTCTAAATTCATAGCTCGCCAGCGCTTAATTGGAGTATAACAATCTCATGCCCGATCTCTCCGATCTTATCCAGCAAGGCGCGGCCTATGGCTGGCTGTTTCTGCCGAGCGCGATCCTTCTCGGCGCTTTGCATGGGCTTGAGCCGGGCCATTCCAAAACGCTTATGGCGGGATTTATCGTCGCGGTGCATGGCACGGTGAGGCAGGCGGTGCTGCTCGGCCTGGCCGCGACGATATCGCATACGGCCATCGTATGGGCGGTCGCCATCGGAGGGATGTATCTGGGGCGGAATTTCGATGAGCATACCAGCGAACCCTATTTCCAGCTTGTCTCCGCCGCGTGCATTGTCGGCATGGCGCTGTGGATGCTGATGCAGGCCTGGAGAAAGCAGCGGGGCGGCGGTCATGCCGCCGGACACGGCCATGATCATGCCCATGGCCACAGCCATGCCCACGAGCATCACCATGACGCGCATGAGGCGGCTCATGCCGAGGATATCCGCAAATTCGCCGGCCAGCCCGTGACAACCGGCCAGATCATCATGTTCGGCCTGACCGGCGGGCTGATTCCATGTCCGGCGGCGATTACGGTTCTGCTGCTATGCCTGCAATTGAAGAAAATCGCCCTGGGCGCTTATCTGGTGTTGGGATTCAGCGTGGGACTTGCCATAACCCTGGTCATGTCGGGCGTTATCGCCGCGCTCGGCGCGCGTCACATTTCCCGCCATTGGCCGGCTCTTGGCGTACTGGCCAAAAAAGCGCCGTATGCTTCCAGCCTTCTGGTGTTATGCATCGGAATCTATGTGGGGACACAGGCTGCGCTTACTTTGGCGCATTAGAATAATAGTATATTGCCATCTGATGGCAGACTTATATATCGTGGCCCCATGTTAGAGCGCGCCAAGACCGATATTTCCCTCGCCGAAGTTTTCCGCACGGTGCCGATACCGTCGAATGCCGGATTCTGGCGCAAGATGATGGCCTATGGCGGGCCGGGCTATCTGGTCGCCGTCGGCTATATGGATCCCGGCAATTGGGCGACATCGATCGCGGGCGGCAGCGGTTTCGGCTATACGCTTATCTCCGTCATTATTCTCGCCAATTTCATGGCGATGCTGCTGCAAAGCCTGAGCGCGAAACTGGGCATCGTCGCCGGACAGGATTTGGCGCAAGCCTGCCGCCACCGTTATCCGAAAGCCGTCAATATATCGCTGTGGCTGTTATGCGAAATAGCCATCGTCGCCTGTGACCTTGCCGAAGTCATCGGCACGGCCATCGCGCTCAATCTGTTGTTCGGCTTGCCGCTGGCTGTCGGCGTATGCCTGACCGTGGCGGATGTTTTCCTGATCCTGCTGCTGCAGCGCAGCGGTTTCCGCAAACTGGAAATCTTCACGATCAGCCTCATGAGCGTCGTGGCTTTTTCGTTCATATATGAGATCATGGCCGCCAAGCCGGATTTCGGGGCTATCGCGGCGGCGGCGATACCGACCACCCGGATTTTCACCGATCCGGCGATGCTCTATATCGCTATCGGCGTCATCGGCGCCACCGTGATGCCGCATAATCTCTATCTGCATTCCTCCATCGTCCAGACGCGCCAGTTCGGCCTGACGCCAGGCGGCAAAAAAGAGGCGCTGCGCTACGCCGTTTTCGACACGGTCGTCGCGCTGTTTCTCGCGCTGCTGATCAATGCCGCGATTTTGATCATGGCCGCGGCGGTGTTTCATAAAAACGGGATGTATGAAGTCACCACCATCGAACAAGCGCACCAATTGCTCGCGCCGTTATTGGGATTGCCGCTTGCCAGCACCTTATTCGCGCTGGCTCTGCTGGCATCGGGGCAGAATTCCGCCGTGACGGCCACCCTGGCCGGGCAAATCGTCATGGAAGGATTCCTGCAGCTGCGATTGCCGCCTTGGGCGCGGCGGCTCATTACCCGTATGCTGGCCATTATTCCGGCGGCGTTCGTAACCATAGTCTATGGCGCGGAGGGCACCGGGAAACTGCTGCTGTTGAGCCAGGTCGTCCTCAGCCTGCAATTGCCGTTCGCCATCGTGCCGCTTTTGCAAATGACGTCGGACCGCAAGCTGATGGGCGAATTCGTCAGCAGGCCCGTGACGGTTATCGCCGCATGGAGCGCCGCGATCCTGATTATCGCCCTCAACGTCAAGTTGCTCGCGGATGTGCTGTTATAAAAAAGATTGAGGAATAGCGATTTGTGCGGCGCACGGCGCGGCTCTATTTACGGAATGGGAATTCTGGTATTCATTCGGCGAGAATCGCATTCGTTTAATCCGTTATTCCGGCCTTCGCCGGAACCGCGAGAGTAGGTAGTTGACTAGTGGCTCGTACTTTGAAATCCGCGCATCGAAAAAATCCGGCCGGGAATAGCGCGCAGCGCGAATTCATGGCGCAGTTCTTCGCTCAATTGAGCCCTCAGGATTTGATCTCCCTGCCTCCGGAACTGCGCGCCGTCATCGGCGGCAATTTCTGGCAGTTCATGCAGCGGCGCAAGCCGGGGCATATGCTGGTGCGAGTCTACAACCCCACGCTCGAGCGGGACGGCTGGAAAGGAAAATGCAGCGTCGCGGAAATCATCCATGACGACATGCCTTTCATCGTCGATTCCGCCATGGGCGCCATCAACAAGCTCGGATTCCCGGTTCAGCAGATCATTCACCCGGTTTTGCGCGTCAGGCGCGACGCGGCGGGACGTCTGCTGGGCGTCGAGCCGTCGCATAAGGGCAGTCCCGGCGTCATGGCGGAGTCGTGCACGCATATCCAATTCGATGAAATTCGCGATCCTGTCCAGTTGCGGCAGCTCGAAGACAATATGCGCCAGGCATTTCGCGACGTGCGGCTTGCCTTCGGCGACTGGAAGGCGATGCGTGAGCTGATCGACGATGTCATCGAGGAAATCAGCGCCCATCAGTCCATGTCCCTGCCGGAAGGGGAAGTGCAGGAAACCAAGCATTTCCTGCGCTGGCTGCAAGATAATCATTATACGTTTCTCGGCTACCGCCGGCTTGAACTGCGAACGCGGCGCCGCAGGCTCGAATTGGCGGTGACGCCGCGAAGCGGACGCGGCGTGCTGCACGATCCGGACGTGTTCGTGTTCAATAATCTCAGCGATCTGGAATCGCAGCCGCCGGAAGTGCAGAATTTCATGCAGGAGCGCCGGCTGCTGATGGTCACCAAGACTAATCGCGCCGCGACCGTGCATCGTCCCGTGCCGATGGACGCGATCTTCGTCAAGCGTTTCGACAAGAAGGGCAATGTGGCGGGCGAGCATTTATTCATCGGCCTTTTCACCTCTTTCGCCTATTCGCGCAGCCCCAGGGAAATCCCGCTTTTGCGGCAAAAGGTCAGCCGCGTGCTGGCGAAGGCCCAGCTCGATCCGATCAGCCACGACGGCAAATCTCTGATCCATATTCTCGATAATTATCCGCGCGACGAAATGTATCAGATTTCCGAACGCGAGCTTTACGATCACGCTATCGGCATTCTGGGGCTGCAGGAACGGCAGCAGGTGGCGCTGTTCGTGCGTCTCGATCCGTTCGAGCGCTTCGCCACTTGCCTTATATACGTGCCGCGCGATTATTATACGTCCGCTTTGCGGGTGAAATTCCAAAGGGTGCTGCAAGCGGGATTCGGCGGCACGGCCGAGAATTTCAATGTGCGGATCGACGACAGCCCCCTGGCCCGCGTCTTTATGACCGTGACGACGACGCCTGGCGCCGTCCCGGCCGTGGATTTGCAGGCTCTCGAGGAGGAACTGCGCGATATCGCCCGTCCCTGGAGCGACCGGCTGCGCGACCAGCTTTATGACGTATTCGGCGATGGCGCGGGCAGGATTCTGGTCGAACGATATCATGCCGCGTTTCCGCAAACCTATCGCGAGGCGACGTCCGTCGAATTGGCGCTGCAGGATATCGGTATCGTCGAGACGATGGAGGCCGAGACCATAGGCGTTAACCTGCTGCATCACGGCGGCGATTCTCCTCATATCGTCAATCTCAGGATTTTTCATCGCGGCACGCCGCTCGCTTTGTCTCAAGTATTGCCGATGATCGAGAATATGGGGCTTTTCGTGGAAATCCACGAAGGGCCTTATGTCATCGAACCGCATGGCGTCTCGGAATCCGTGTGGCTGCATGATTTCATCGGCCGGGTGCATCATGCGATTCCCTCCCAGCTTCGCAGCGTGAAAACTTTATTCGAGAATGCGTTCCGTAAAATCTGGCAGGGTCAGATTCCCAATGACGGCTTCAATCAGCTGGTCTTGCGCGCCGAGTTGCCGTGGCGGGAGGTCAATGTTCTCCGCGTGCTGGCGAAATACGCCCGGCAGCTTCGCAGTCCGCACAGCGAGCAGGCGATCATCGCCGCTTTGGCCAAGCATCATCGCCTGGCGCAATTGATCGTGGCGCTCTTCATGGCGCGGCACGATCCCGCCGCGCAGCGCCAATATTCCGCGCGAAGCAAAGCGATCGAAGCGGAGGCGGTGCGGCTTCTGGCCGACGTGCCCAATCTGGACGAAGACCGCATCATCCGCCGTCTCTTTAATCTCGTGCGGGCGTCGGTCAGGACCAATTATTTCCAGTTTGACGCCGCGGGTGATCCCAAGAGCTATCTGGCGATCAAATTCGACTGCGGGGCGATCGATAACCTGCCTTTGCCGAAGCCGCTTTATGAAATCTTCGTCGTCAGCGCGCGTATGGAAGGCATCCATTTGCGCGGCGGCAAAGTCGCCAGGGGCGGCATTCGCTGGTCCGAACGGCCCGAAGATTTCCGTACTGAAATCCTGGGCCTGATGAAGGCGCAGATGGTCAAGAACAGCGTCATCGTGCCGGTCGGCGCGAAGGGCGGATTCGTCGTCAAAAATCCCGATCCGCAGAATGCGCAAAAAGAAGGCGTGGAATGTTACCGCACCCTGATGCGCGGATTGCTGGATCTCACGGACAATCGCGTGAAAGGCAGGATCGTTCCGCCGGGCAATATCGTGCGCCATGACGGCGACGATCCGTATCTGGTCGTCGCCGCCGACAAGGGCACGGCGAAATTCTCCGATATCGCCAACGGAATTTCCGCGGATTACGATTTCTGGCTCGGTGACGCTTTCGCATCGGGCGGATCGGCGGGTTACGACCACAAGCATATGGGCATAACCGCGCTGGGTGTTTGGGAAGCCGTGAAACGGCATTTCCGCGAACTGGGCAAGAACATTCAGCGCGAGGATTTCACCTGCATCGGCGTGGGCGACATGTCGGGCGATGTGTTCGGCAACGGCATGCTGCGGTCGAAGCATATCAGGCTTCTCGGCGCTTTCGATCATCGCCATATTTTCTGCGATCCCAATCCCGACGCGGCCAAAAGCTTTGCCGAACGCCGCCGCCTGTTCGCGAAGCAGTCCTGCACCTGGGCGGATTACGATCCGAAACTAATTTCCAGGGGCGGCGGCATTTTTTCCCGTAACCTCAAGACGATTAAGATAACGCCCGAGATGCAGGCGGCTTACGGACTGACCGCCGATCAGTTATCGCCGTCGGAACTCATTCAGGCGATGCTGCGGGCGTCGGCCGATCTGCTTTATTTCGGCGGCGTCGGCACTTTCGTCAAAGGCGCCGATGAGCGGCACGAGGAAGCTGGCGACCATGTCAACGACTCGCTTCGCATCGATGCCGCGGAATTGCGGGTCAAGGTTGTCGCCGAGGGCGCCAATCTCGGCATGACGCAGCGCGCGCGGATCGAATATGCGTTGAAAGGCGGATGCATCAATACCGACGCGATCGACAATTCGGCGGGCGTGGATACGTCGGATCACGAGGTCAACATCAAGATCGCGCTCGCCCGCGCTTCGCAAAACGGTACGCTGCGGCCCGCGGCCCGCAAGAAGCTGCTGGCGGCCATGACCGGCGACGTCGCGAGGCTGGTGCTGCGCGATAATTACCTGCAGACCCAGGCGCTGTCGCTGGTCGGAACCGAGGCTTCCGAACTGCTGATCGTGCATGTGCGCGTCATGCGGCTGCTCGAGCGCAGCGGGCTGCTCAATCGCCGTATCGAGGTGCTGCCGGACGAGGACGAGCTTGCCGACCGGCAGCGCGCCGGGCGCGGCCTGACGCGGCCCGAGCTGGCCGTGCTGCTGGCTTATGCCAAAATATGGCTTTTCCAGCAGCTGCTCGCGTCGGGTTTGCCGGACGACCAATTCCTGGAGTCCGAGCTTGTCCAGTATTTCCCGACCCTCATGCGAACCAAATTCGTCGCGGATATAAGGCGGCATCAATTGCGGCGCGAAATCATCGCGACTTCGGTGGCCAATAGCCTGATCAATCACGCGGGCATCCATTTCGTCATGCGGATCACCGAACGCACCGGGCGCAGCGCTGCCGATATCACCCAGGCCTATTGGCTGACGCGCGAAGCTTTCGGCCTTGTTGGCATCTGGCAGGAGATCGAGGCGCTCGACAATAAAGTGTCCGCCCAGACCCAGATCGCCATGCAGCTCATCGCCAATCAGGCGGTGAAAAGGCTGGCGCCATGGTTCCTGCGCGAGCATCCCAGCGGCATCCGGCTCGACCGGCTGATTCCGTATTATCGCCGCGGCGCGCTCGGCCTGGCTTCATGGCTGGCGCGGAACGGCGACGACCGCCTCAGCAATCATCATCGGCAGAATTGGACGACGTTAAAGGCGGCAGGGGTTCCAGCGCATCTGGCCTATCGCATCGCGACCTTGCCTCTTCTTGCCGCCGCGCCGGATTTGCAAAGCCTTGCCAGAACGTCGCGCACGACGATTGCCCAGGTCGCCGATATATATTTCCGCCTCGACCAGCAGTTCAGCTTCGCCTGGCTGCGCGAGCGGGCGCAGCAATTGCCCACGCCGTCTTCATGGCAGCGGGATGCCGGCGCCGCGCTGATCGAGGAAATGCTGATCGCGCAGCGGAAATTGACCGCCTCGGTGCTGCGTGAAAAAGGCCGTAACGGCGCGCGTTACCAGCGCTGGCTGCAGCAGCTGGGAACGCGGCGGCTGGCGGCGGAACAGACGGTGCAGGAACTGCGCGCGGCCAATAATCCCGACCTTGCCATGCTTACGCTGGCGACGCGCCAGCTCGCGGCGCTGGGGGAATAGAAATCATCCCGCCACCGGCGCCCAAAGCACGTCTTCGATATGTGCCGCGCCGGTGCAGAGCATGATCAAGCGGTCGAATCCTAAAGCGATGCCCGCGGCGGGCGGCATGTGAGCGAGGGCGGCGAGGAAATCCTCGTCGAGCGGGTAACGCTCGCCATAGAGTTTTTCCTTGGCATCCATGTCGGCGGCGAAGCGGCGGCGCTGCTCGTCCGGATCGGTAAGCTCGCCGAAGGCATTGGCGATTTCTACCCCGCACAAGTAAAGCTCGAAGCGTTCCGCGAGGCGCGGCTCTTCGGGCTTGGGGCGGGCCAGCGCCGCCTGGCTCACGGGATAATCGGTCAGAAAAACCGGGCGGTCTTTCCCCAAATGCGGCTCGATGCGTTCGCCGAGAATGCGGAAAAATATATTGTCCCAGTCGTCGTCCGGCGCGGTGCGGATTTCCAGGCGCGCTGCTTCGGCGCGCAATCGTTCGGTATCGCCAGTGTGCGGCGCGGGCATGGTCGCCAGCAGGTCGATGGCGCAATAGCGGCGGAAAGCTTCCGGCAGCGTCAACACTTCCCAATCGGCAAAGGGATCGCAGGATATATCTTGATGGACAAGGGAAGTCTTGCCGCAAACCGTCGCCGCCGCGCGCACCAGAGCGACGCAATCCTCCATTAAGTCGCGGTAACCGGCATGGGCGCGATACCATTCCAGCATCGTGAATTCGGGATGATGCAGCGAGGATCGCTCGTTATTGCGGTAAACCTGTGCCAATTGGTAAAGACGGGGCATCCCGGCGGCCAGGAGCTTCTTCATCGTGAATTCGGGGCTGGTATGCAGATAGAGCGCGCGCGGCGCGCCGCCATGCGGATCGTTAAACGCGGTTTCGAAAGCGTGGAGATGAACCTCCAGCCCCGGCGAGACTTGCAAGGCGGGCGTCGTGACTTCATGAAAGTCTTGCGCGGCGAAATACTGCCTGACCGCTTGCGTTATCTTCTGCCGCGCCGCGAGCGCAGGCATTTTGCGGGCGAAGATTTCAGGGGACCACCAGGGGGGCATGGAGCTTGCGATTGTGGATAGCGAAGATAAAAGTCTATCACATCAAAGCATTTTTAGAACTTTAACTTAAGTCCCATATCGAGCGAGTGCAGATCGACTTTCTGCTGATCGCGCCCGGTGAAAACATTGCTGCCGGACAGGCTGCCGCTATATCCGGCCTTATAGTTGAGCGATAAATCCCAATCCTGACCGAGCTTGTAGGTCACGCCGCTGGTGAGGCGGAACAGGGGCACCGATTCGCCGTCCCCGCTGAGGCCGCTTCTCGACGAAGCTTCATAAACCGCCATGCCCAAGCCGCCGCCGATATAGGGATGCAGCGCAAGTCCGGTGCCGAAATCGAACGAAAAATCGTATTTGCCGTCGATGAGCAGCGCGAAGACCCTTTGGTCGCCTTCCAGTTCGGCCAGCCGGTCGCCGCTTTGCCCGAGGACTCCGAGGCCGGCAAGGCTGTGTCCGGCGCTGGGATCGTTGCCCGAGGCGCGACCGGAAAAGCTGCTGCTGGTCAAGGATAGGCGTTGGGATAAGCCCTGATGCTCGTCTCTGGCGAATAGGGGCTTCTGGTTATTCGTGAATAGGGCCTGGCGCAAGCTGAGCGTCGAATTTCCCGTATCCGCCGCCATTGCTGCGGCCGGAGTCATGATTCCCACGGCAAACGCCAACAGGCTGGCGATAACCGGCGGTACGCCCTTATGCGAGAACATATCAAACATGGCGGCCGTTCCTAACTCCGAGCGCACCAGAATGCACGAAGATGGCTAACGGAAACCTAACCAATGGTTGAGCGGAGATTAAGGCGGCCTGGAAAGTATTAATCGTTGCGATTATACAACAACTATTTGCTGGCAATCTTGAAAGCAGGTTGGGTGAGGGAGGCGGATTCGGTTTCCCGATCCTCGAATTGTTGCGGCGTGGCGAAATAAGGCCATTTTCCAGCCGCGAGGTCGCGCAGCGATCCCTGAGATTGATCCATGCGGGCGCGGTACATCCAATAGCTGGCAAGCACGTTTTCGACATAGTCCCGTGTTTCGTGCACCGGCAAAGTCTCGATGAATGTCAGCGGATCGTCGCCGTGAGTTGCGGCCCGGCGCCAGCGCGCGATATTGCCCGGCCCGCCATTATAAGCCGCGACCATCAACAGCAAATTATTATCGATCCCCGGATGATCGGCCAAATGGCGGATATAGCGCGCGCCAAGCGTTATATTATAATCGGGATCGAACAGATTGACGTTCCTGCCGCGCATGGCGGCATCGGTCATGCCTCCGGCGGTGCGGGGCATGAGCTGCATCAATCCTTGAGCGCCGCGACGGCTGATCGCTTCCGGATCGAAGCCGGATTCATGCCGTGCGACGGCGTAAATAAGGGCATGGTCTTCCGCTTGTTCCGATCGCGGTTGCCAGGGCGGCAAAGGATACAAGGCGCTATCGAACAATTTGCCGTCGGCGGTTTTCAGCGCGCTGCCCAAGGCCAGCGAAAATGCCGGCAGGCCGGCTTCATGCGCGAGGGCGACCAGGGCTTGAGTCAGTTCGCGATTGCCCTTGGTCCGTATGCGCAGGAGTTCCGCCATCGCCAGTTCAGGCTCATTGACCTGGAGCAGTGCCAATCCCCGACGTCCGGCCGGGGCGGCGGCGATGGCTCGCAGGCCGCCGGAGGTGAGGGAGGGCGTTTCCCACGAAAAATCGATGTTTTGTCCCGTTTGGGCCAGCGCCAGCATCCCGTAGAAACTATGCGGATAGGCGGCGGCTTTCGCCAAGGCCTCATGGGCTCCGGCCACGTCGCCCAGGCGCGTCAAGGCACGGGCATGCCAGAAATGACCCGCCGCGCGATCCCAGTCGCCCAGATTTCGATGTTCGGCAAACTGGCTGAAATAAAGGGATGCCTGGGCGGTATCGCGAAGACGCCAGGCGCGCAGGCCGGAAATCCATCCTGCCAGCGGAACGGTTTTGATGGTCGATGCGCTGAGATTCTTGGTTCGGCGATCATCGCCCGCGAAAAAGGCCGTGGCCGCCAGGGCGGCTTCCGCCTGGGCCAGCATTTTAGGGGCTTTATTGTCCTTGCGCGTCCGCTCCAGCAGTTTTTCGGCCTCCGCCAGCTTGCCCCGCCGCAGCAGGCGGTTGAAGGCTTCCGCTTTAGGTTTGTCGGCATCGTCGAGAGTGTCAGAGTCGATGCCTATCTTCAGATCGCTGCCGGTATTCGCCAACGCGCCCTTGGTGAGCGTTTGGGGGGCAGGGGCCATGGGTTCCGAAGCGGCTTGCGGCTTTAATTTCAAAGCGGAAGCGTAAATCCGCCCGGCCTGAGGCAAATCATTATGTTTCGTGAGCCAGACGGCCATGTCCGTATAATTGGGTTTGTTCTGGTTTTGGCGCGACAGATACTTTTCGGCGCGTATATGCCCAGCGAGAAGGGGATCGCGCACCTCTTTGAGCAGGTCTTCGGCCTTGGCGAACTGGCCGTGGCGCACGGCGGCGAAGCTTCGCCGGTAAAGCGCTTCATCATCGTGCGAGAGCACCGTCAAACCGGTCAGATTGCCGTAGCCCGGTTTATCATTGCCGTAAGTTTTGATGATTTGCGCGAAGCGCTGCACAAGCGCGGGCGCAGCCATGTCGCCATCGTTATGCGGCAAATTGAATTGCGTCGACGCAAGAGCAATTCTCTGTGCGCCAAGTTCAGGCCAAATATCGGCGGACGCAACTCGTGTACTCGTTGCCAGTATCAGGCAGATCAGGATTGCGGTCACAAGTCCGACATCAATCCCGAAACGAACCGCGTGGGGGTTAGCTTTGCTCATGACGGCTGGGTAACCGCCAATACTGGGATTGGCAAGCCTGTTCTTGCACCAAAAATAGGTAATTCTTGCGATTATACTGTCAGTTCAGCAAGTTAGACCGAATCAGAAATTTTTTTACTTGCCGAAGGTCATTCCATGCTTGACGTTTCGCCGCGGTCTGACGCAGCAGGTATGCGGGATGGTATATCGGCATAGTCATAATGGTTTGATCGGCCTTGCCTTCGGGACGATATTCCTGCCACCGGCCGCGAATCTTGGTGATTCCGTCCGTAGTCCGCAGCAAGGTCTTGGCCGCAACTCCTCCAAGCAAAATCAATGCCTTGGGGTTGATTATTGAGATATGACGTTCGATAAAAGGCAGGCAAGCCGCCAATTCCGCCTCGGTGGGCGAGCGATTGCCGGGCGGACGCCAGAAAATGACGTTGCTGATATAGAATCGCGTCCGGTCGAGGCCGATATGCCCCATCATCCGGTCGAGCAGCTTGCCGCTGACCCCAACGAAGGGTTTGCCCTGCCGGTCTTCGTCTTCGCCCGGCGCTTCGCCGATCAGCATGACGGAGGACTCAGGATTGCCGTCGGCAAACACAAGATTGGTCGCCGTTCGCTTGAGCGCGCAGCCGTCGAAAGCGGCAAGTTCTTCTTTAAGAGCTTCCAATGTCGTCGCCTGCACCCGGCTTGGGATCAGTGTCGGGGGCGGAGAAGCGGAGGATTGCCGCATTTGGGGCGGCTGCGCGGGCGGTGCCAATATAGGGGATACCGGCGCGCCTAATGAGCGCGGCGGCGCGGCCGTCCAATGCTGAAGCCCCGGCTGAAGCGCTATGGCTTCGTCGGCGCCAGCTTCAAGCTGCCACTGCAGCGCGTCGAGGGTGGAGAGTTCCTGGGTCATGCTTCCGACTATAAATGACCGATTATATAATCTCTATCATTGAGATCAGTATGGGGGCTTTTCAGCCTTTCGTCGGCTTCTGCGAGGATATAACGCGTAAATGCCGCACGGGTTTCTGCGGCTGCTTGGGGGCTGAGAAAGGCTGGCTAGGCGGTGGCGCGAAGAGAGGCAAAGGCTTTTGACCCGGAAGCATGGGGCCGGTATCGGGAACAAGCGTAATCAGCGCCTCGTTTGTCCGAGGATCGCGCAGCACCAGTCTGTCAGGAGATTCTTCGATAACGGCGCGGCGTATCGCTGCGTGGGTCGCGGCATCATCAAAGCGTTCCCGGTGCTTGTCATGCTCGCTTATTACGCTGCTAGCGGGCGTGGCATCCTTCTGATTAATGAGCCGCTCCTTGGGCGTGCATTCGCGGAAGAAGCCCTTGTTCGATTTTGGGAGCTTTAATCCCATATTGGTCAACGGATCGCATGCATGCGTGACGATAGCATCGCGGAAGACATGGTCCCAGCCTGCGTTCAACGGCGGGATAGGGTCGCTGTAGATTGAATTATCAGAAACGCAGGCATTCTTGCCTTTGCTCGAATCCGGTTTTTTAGCTTTTTTAAGCCGCAGCGTTTTCACTCCTATGCCTACCGCGACCAGGGCAGGCAACAGCGCGGCAATGATGTTTCCGGTGGAGGCGGGCGGCAGCGCTACCGAGTGCACGATTTTTATATTCTTTTCTTGTCTAACTATCGAGGGCGCGGTCGCTTTTTTCTCAGCCCACGCTGCGCCGGAGGCTAAAAGCAGCGTCGCGGCGGCGCCAAAGGCAACCAATACATTTTTTGCCGAAGTCATCGCTTTCTCCGTTCCGTCATGATTATTTATATCATGAGGTTGGCGAAAGTAAAAATAACGGGACTTCCGCCGGCAATAATCGCGCTCTATTATGGTTAAGAATGCGAGGTCGGCTTGATTCGTTCCTGGTTCGATAAGAATGCCCGCAGCTTGGCCGTATCCTTGGTCATGGCCATGCTGTTCGTTTACTTCCTGTACGTGACGGTTCAGGGAGATCGGGGGATTATCGCCATGCTCCGGCTGCGAAACGAGCAGCACAACGCGGAGGAAAATCTGGCTCAGACGCGAAAAGAGCGCACGGCGCTCGAAGCGCGGGTCAAGCATTTGCGCCCGGACAGCATCGATGCCGACCTTTTAGACGAAGAAGCCCGGCGGCAATTGAATATGGCCAAGCCGAATGATTTGGTTGTTATCCCCCTCGCAGTTCAAGAGTCGGCAGGCCGCGCCCAGAAGCCTCCGCCAGCAAAGGCCGTGCCGTAAAGCCGCCTGCCGGCTCTTGAGTTGCGAGAATCGTAAATATCCTCGCGCCGCAGCAAGCAACGCCCAAGAATTCTGCTGTATTGCAGCGCAGCAAATAAGAATGTTTAGTGCATTTGAAACCTTGAACATCTATACTGCATAAAATTATTGTACGAAATTATTTAACCTGCAGCGCGTGTCGCTTGAAAAAATTTTGCTGGCGTTCTATTGACGTGACGCGGCCAGCAAGGGTTCAGATGCGGCCATGACGGAGAATATTGATATGCAGATAAGCAAGCCGCAGAGCAGCCTTAAGGTTGTCGATAACCATGCGCCCGCATACGCGGCAGAGCTTACCCGCCACTTCCGTGAAATGCTTCTCATCCGCCGCTTTGAAGAAAAGGCCGGCCAGCTTTACGGCATGGGATTGATCGGCGGCTTCTGCCATCTCTATATCGGGCAGGAAGCGGTCGTCGTCGGACTGCAGGCGGCGCAGCTTCCCCAAGACAGTGTCGTCACCGCCTATCGCGATCACGGCCATATGCTGGCGGCGGGCATGGACCCCAAGGGCGTCATGGCGGAACTCACCGGACGCATCGGCGGCTATTCGCGCGGCAAGGGCGGCTCGATGCATATGTTCAGCCGCGAGAAGAATTTCTTCGGCGGCCACGGCATCGTCGGCGCGCAGGTGCCGATCGGCACCGGCTTGGCATTCGCGCATAAATTCAAGCAGGATAACGGCGTGTGCCTTACTTATATGGGCGACGGCGCGGCCAATCAGGGGCAGGTTTACGAAAGCTTCAACATGGCTTCGCTGTGGAAGCTTCCGGTGCTCTACGTCATCGAAAATAACAAATACGGCATGGGCACGAGCCAGGCTCGTCACGCGGCCGGCGAATTATGGCGTCGCGGCGAAGGCTTCGGCATTCCCGGCGTCAAGATCGACGGCATGGATGTCGTCAAGGTGCGCGCCGCCGCCGAGGAAGCGGTGGAATATGTCCGCTCCGGGCGCGGGCCGATGCTGTTGGAAATGATCACCTACCGCTATCGCGGCCATTCGATGTCCGATCCCGCCAAATATCGCAGCAAGGAAGAAGTCGAGCAGATGCGCGAGCAGAACGACCCCATCGAAAACCTGCGCAAGATTTTGCTCACCGAGCACATGGCTACCGAAGAAGATTTGAAAGCGATGGAGCGCGAGATCAAGCAAATCGTGGCCGAGGCCGCCGAGTTCGCGCAAAGCAGCCCGGAGCCCGATCCGGAAGAATTATGGACGGATGTTCTTAAATAAAACGCTTTGTTGGCGTCTTCATAAGTGACGCAGGGGAATATGACGGAACAAACGAGCACGATCGAACGCCTTATGCAGGCGACCAAAACAGAAGTTTGCGCGGCTATTCAGCAATACGCTGCGCCGGGCCAGGAAAATTATCCCCTTCTTGCGGTGGCAACGTCCCGCGCTTTGGATTTATACAAAAGGAACAAGAAGGGCGCGACCGGAGCATTTGTTCAATCTCTTTGCACGGCGGCGCGCGGCCTTGCGAAATCCGGCGAATCCACGATTTTGGCCGGGGCCGCCATTCAGCAAGCCGTTGTCATTGCCCATCATGCGGTGAAAAACATCAGGCATGAGCTTTTCGCCGACTATGCGTTTCAGGTCCGGGGCCATGCCCTGGAAGCGCTGGTCGATGTCGCGGCGGCTTTCCCTCCGGCCAGCGTGCAGCGGGTTCATTTGATTGCCGATTGGGGAGGTAAATATTTCGATATTTGCTCGGAGGCTGCCGAACGCGCCGCTCCTCTGATGCTCGCAAGCGCGCTGTCCAGCGATCTGGACATGAAATGGCGGCACATGGCCGTGCAACATGCGAGAGCTTATGGCAACGGCCCCGTCAGGCGCGAAGCTTATGAAGTTCACCTTCCGGCGCCTGCGCCGTAATATCTTGGAATAGGAACGACCATGCCCATCGAAATCCTTATGCCTGCCCTATCGCCGACGATGACGGAGGGCAAGCTCGCGCGCTGGCTCAAGAAAGAAGGCGATATCGTCAAGGCCGGTCAGGTTCTCGCCGAGATCGAAACCGACAAGGCGACGATGGAAGTCGAAGCGGTCGATGAAGGCACGCTCGGCAAAATCTTGATTCCCGAAGGAACGGAAGGCGTGAAGGTCAATACGCCGATCGCCCTGCTGGAAGGCGAAGATAGCGCCGCGGCTCCGGCCGCCCCGGCTTTTTTCTCAAAAGCCCGCCGCCGCCGCGCCCAAGATAGAGCCGAAGGCGCCCCCCACTGCCAATGTCGTGCCGCTGATGCCGGTAGCGGCCACTGTTGCGCCCATGGCGATGCAGCCGGAAAAGACCCACGAGAAATATATCAAGCAAACCGTCCGCGAAGCCTTGCGCGATGCCATGGCCGAGGAAATGCGCCGCGACGAAAACGTATTCCTGATGGGCGAGGAAGTCGCGGAGTATCAGGGCGCCTATAAGATCAGCCAGGGCTTGCTGCAGGAATTCGGCGCCAAGCGCGTGGTCGATACGCCGATCACCGAAATGGGCTTCGCCGGCCTGGGCGTCGGCGCGGCCTTCGGCGGCCTGCGCCCGATCATCGAATTCATGACGATGAATTTCGCCATGCAGGCCATCGACCAGATCATCAACTCCGCCGCCAAGACGCTGTATATGTCCGGCGGGCTGATGGGCTGCCCCATCGTGTTCCGCGGCCCGAACGGCGCGGCATCGCGCGTCGCGGCGCAGCACTCGCAATGCTATGCGAGCTGGTATGCGCATATACCGGGCCTGAAAGTCGTCTCGCCTTACGACGCCGAGGACGCGAAGGGCCTGATGAAATCGGCGATCCGCGACAATAATCCCGTCATTTTCCTCGAGCATGAATTGATGTACGGCACGAGCTTCGACGTGCCGGACGAGCCGGATTTCACCATTCCCATCGGCAAGGCGAAAGTCATGCGCGAGGGCAGCGACGTGACCATCGTGTCGTTCTCGCGCCCCGTGGGCTACGCGCTGGCGGCGGCGGAACAGCTTGCGGCGGAAGGCATCCAGGCCGAAGTCATCAATCTTCGCAGTTTGCGCCCGCTCGATACCGAGACCGTGGTGGCCAGCGTGAAGAAGACCAACCGCCTGCTTTCCGTCGAGGAAGGCTGGCCGGTCGCGGGCATGGGTTCGGAAATCGCCGCGCTGATGATGGAGCATGCGTTCGATTATCTCGATGCGCCGGTCATGCGCGTCCATGCCGCCGACGTGCCGCTGCCCTACGCCGCCAATCTGGAGCGCCTCGCCCTGCCGCAGGTGGAGAACATCGTCGCGGCCGTGCGCCAGCTTTGCCTCAAGCGGGCGGCATAAATCAGCCGCTGTCCGCTCATCCACGTAAGGAATAAGATGCTCAAAGCCTTGCTCGCTCTCGCGCTTATTCTCGCTATGCCCTTTTCTGCTCATGCTGAAGACAAGGCGTTCGAGCGCATCAATAAGAACCAGGAAATCAACTGCGGCGTTTATGTTCTCGGGACTATTTTTTCCTACGATGCCTCCGGCCAGCCGCAAGGATTCACCGTCGATCTTTTCAAGGAAGTGTCCGAGCGCACCGGCCTGAAGGTCAGATACACCGAGATTTCGAGCTTCGCGACCTTGCTGCAGGATTTGAATGGCGGCAAATACGACATGACCTGCGCGCCGCTGCTGCTGCTGCCGTCGACGGCCATGAAATATCTGCCGGGCTACTTCATCGGCTCCGACGAAATCAATATCTACGCGGACGGAGAGAAGGATATTTCGGGCATAAAAACACTCGCCGACTTGAATGACCCGAAATACACCTTCGTTGGCATGGATGGCGAGCTTGGCGGCATTTATGTGCCGAAAATGTTTCCCAAGGCGAAACTCAACCTGCTGGCCATGGGGCTGTCCGTGAGCAATATGTTCCTGGAACTGCGCGGCAAGAAGGCGGATTTCGTCGTTCTGTCGCGCATTGCCGCCAATGCTTATCTCAAAGACAATCCCGGCCAGTTGAAAAAGGCCGGCGACGGCTCGATCCTGAAAGTATCGGTACGCGTGTTTTACCCGCCCGAAAGCTATAAGTTGAAAGCCAACATCGATGCGATTATAGATGAAATCCAGCGCGACGGAACGATGGACAAGCTTCTGAAGAAGCACGGCCTGAATTTCGATTAGCATACAGTCACACAGGAATACCCTTATGCCCATCAATATCCTCATGCCCGCTTTGTCGCCAACGATGACCGAGGGGAATCTCGCCCGCTGGCTCAAGAAGGAAGGCGACACGGTCAAGGCCGGTCAGGTGCTGGCCGAGATCGAAACCGACAAGGCGACGATGGAGGTCGAGGCCGTCGATGAAGGCATTCTCGCGAAAATTCTGGTTCCCGCCGGAGCGCAAGGCATCGCCGTCAACGCGCCCATCGCCATATTGGCCGAAGAAGGGGAGAGCATCGAAGCCGCGACGGGAGGCGGCGCTGCCCCCACTGCCGCCCGAGCCGCTCCGCCGAAAGCCGAAACCAAACCGCAGGAGGCCCCAGCCATGCCCGCAACGTCCGCTCAATCATCGCCATCGGTTTCTCACGATGGCGGACGCATTTTCGCCAGTCCGCTCGCGCGCCGCGTGGCGGAACAATCCGGCGTCGATCTGAAAGCCGTCGCCGGTTCCGGTCCGGGCGGCAGGATCGTCAAGGCCGATGTCGAGGGCGGCGACGGCAGGCGGCGCGAAGCCCGCCGCCAAAGCCGCGCCCGCTCCGGCGAAATCCGCCGCGCCCGCGTCCGGCGGCGCGATGCCTGCCGGGGTCGATGCCCGCGATCTCGCGGACAAGCTCGGCATGGAGTATGATCTCATTCCCAACAACGGCGTCCGCAAGGTCATCGCGCGCCGCCTGATGGAATCGAAGCTGACGGTTCCGCATTTCTATCTGACCGTCGATTGCGCCATCGACGACCTGCTCGACCTGCGCAAGAAGACCAACGGCGTCGAGGGCGTAAAAATTTCGGTCAATGATTTTGTCATCCGCGCCGTTGCGCTGGCGATGCGCAAGGTTCCGACGACCAACGTGTCCTGGAGCGACGAGGCGATCCTGCAATATAAGAATGTCGATGTGTCTGTTGCCGTGGCCACGCCGAACGGCCTGATCACGCCGATCATCAAGCAAGCCGACAAGAAAACCGTCGCCGTCATTTCAACGGAGATGAAAGACCTCGCCGCGCGCGCCCGCGACGGCAAGCTGCGGCCTGAAGAATTCCAGGGCGGCGGCTTCTCGATCTCCAATCTCGGCATGTTCGGCGTCAAGGATTTCGCCGCGATCATCAATCCGCCGCAGGGCTGTATTCTCGCAGTCGGCGCGGGCGAGCAACGCGCCGTCGTAAAGGACGGCCAGCTTGCCGTGGCGACGATCATGTCCTGCACGCTCTCGGTCGATCACCGCGCGGTGGACGGCGCGGTCGGCGCGGAATTCCTGCAGGCCTTCAAGGGCCTGATCGAGCAACCTTACAGCCTCGTGGTATAAATTCATGACTCAATCCGACCTCATCATCATCGGCGGCGGGCCGGGCGGCTATGTCGCGGCCATTCGCGCGGCGCAGCTCGGCATGAAAGTGACGCTGGTGGAAAAGGCGCAGCTTGGCGGCATCTGCCTGAACTGGGGCTGCATTCCGACCAAGGCGCTGTTGCGCTCGTCGGAGATCGCCACGCTGCTGAAACATGCCGATGCTTATGGCTTCACGATCAAGGAGCATAGCTTCGACATCAAGAAAATCGTCGACCGCTCGCGCAAGGTCGCGGCGCAACTTTCCGGCGGCATCAAGCATCTGATGAAAAAGAACAAGGTCGAAGTGATCGAAGGTCACGCCAAACTATTGGGCAAAGGCCAGATCGAGGTCACGAAAGACGACCAGAAAACCGTCACGATTGCTGCCAAGAACATCATCCTCGCTACCGGCGCGCGGGCGCGGGTGCTGCCGGGGCTGGAGCCTGACGGGCAATTGATCTGGACGTATCGCGAGGCCATGGTGCCGCCCGCGATGCCGAAATCGCTGCTGGTCGTCGGATCGGGCGCCATCGGCATCGAATTCGCCAGCTTCTATCGCGCGCTCGGCGCGGAGGTCACGGTGGTCGAGGTCATGGATCGCGTGCTGCCGGTCGAGGACGAGGAAATCTCCGCCTTCGCCCGCAAGAGCTTCGAGAAGCAGGGCATGAAGATTCTCACCGGCGCGACGGTCAAGAAGCTGGAGCGGGGAGGGGACAATGTCACCGCCACCATCGAGCAGGGCGGCAAGGCGCAGCAGCTCACGGTCGACCGCGTCATCATGGCCATCGGCATCACGGGTAACACGGAAAATATGGGCCTTGAGAATACCAAGGTCAAAGTGGATCGCGGCCATATCGTGATCGACGAATGGTGCGCGACCGGCGAGCCCGGAATCTATGCCATCGGCGATGTCGCGGGGCCGCCATGGCTCGCGCACAAGGCCAGCCATGAGGGCGTCGTCTGCGTCGAGAAGATCGCGGGCGTGAAGGGCGTGCATCCGCTCGATGCCGGAAACATTCCCGGCTGCACCTATTGCACGCCGCAGGTTGCCAGCGTCGGCCTCACCGAAGCCAAGGCCAAAGCCGCCGGGCATGAGGTCAAAGTCGGGCGCTTCAACTTCATCGGCAACGGCAAGGCGATTGCGATGGGCGAGCCGGAAGGCATGGTCAAGACGATCTTCGACGCCAAGACCGGCGCGCTGCTCGGCGCGCATATGATCGGCCCGGAAGTCACCGAGATGATCCAGGGCTACACCATCGCCCGCACGCTCGAAACCACCGAGGCGGAATTGATGCACACCGTCTTCCCGCATCCGACGATTTCAGAAACGATGCATGAAGCGGTTTTGGATGCGTATGGCAAGGTCGTGCATATGTAGAATGTGAGGAGGGGGCTACCCCGCCTTGCGCTCCGCGCCGTCGCCTGAAAATTCAGGAACCAGGCGCGTGATGAACTGGCGCAGCGCCGCGGCGTCCGCGCCCGCGCTGGCGGAACGGAGCAAGTCTTCGAGATCGCGCCGGAACTGCGCCGCATCCCGCGCGGGATTGAGCAGGATATTCACGCCGTCCGCCGTCGTGGCGCGCAGATTTTCCTGACCGCCGATAAGCTCCTCATGCATTTTCTCGCCGGGGCGCAGGCCGGTATAGGTGATCTTCACGTCTTCGTCGGGGCGCAATCCGGCGAGGCGGATCATCTGCCGCGCGAGATCGACGATCTTCACCGGCGTGCCCATATCCAGCACCAGAATGTGGCCGCGTTCCTCTTGCGGCTGCACGGCAAAGGCCGAAGCCTGCAAGACCAGCTCTACCGCCTCGCGCACGGTCATGAAGTAGCGCGTCATGTCGGGATGCGTGACGGTCAGCGGGCCGCCTTTCGCCAGCTGCGCGCGGAAACGCGGCACGACCGAGCCGGTCGATCCCAGCACATTGCCGAACCGCACCGCGAGGCAGCGGGTCTTGCCGCCGCTCAGATCGAGGCTTTGCGTATAGAGCTCGGCGACGCGCTTGGTCGCGCCCATCACGCTGGTGGGATTGACGGCCTTGTCGGTCGAGATCAGCACGGCGGCAAGCGCGCCGGACTCGGCGGCGCTGTCGGCCACCATCTTGGTGCCGAGCACATTGGTCAAAACGGTTTCGCGCACATTGTCTTCCGCGATCGGCACATGCTTGAGCGCGGCGGCATGGAACACCAGTTCCGGCCTGTCCTTGGCGAAAATATCGCGCAGGCGCGTCTGGTCGCGCACGTCGCCGAGATGGCAGCGCAGATTGAGCGCGGGAAATTTTTCGCGCAGTTCCATCTCGATGGTATAGAGGTTGAACTCGCTCAGTTCGACGATGCCGAGTTGCGCGGGATTGAGCGCGGCGATCTGGCGGCAAAGCTCGCCGCCGATGGTGCCGCCGCCTCCCGTGACCAGCACGCGCTTTCCGGCGATCAGCGACGCGATGGCTTCGCGCTCCAGCACGGTTTCGGCGCGTCCCAGCAAATCCTCGATGGCGATGGGATGCTCGGTCGCGGCGGCGGCTTCGGCGGCTTGCAGGTTGGTCAGGCGCGGCACGCTCGATAACTGCAATCCATGTTGCGCGGCCATCTCCAGCAGCGTATCGCCCTGTCCCGCGGGCGGGCAGGTGAGAATGAGCCGCGCCGGAGCTTGCCCCTTGGCGCGCATCTGCGTCATGATCGCGGGCAGCTGCTCGAGCGCGCCCAGCACTTTGACGCCGTGAATCTCGCGCCCGACGCGCTTGGCGTTCTCGGCGATCACGCCCGTTACGCGATAGGGCGCGTGGGGATTGGAGGCTAGCGCGCGGATGAACAAATCCGCGCCGTCGCCCGCGCCGTAGAGCAAGACCGGGCTTTGTCCCGCGCCCGCCTTCGACCATAATGACGACAGCCGCCCTTCGCGGATCAGCCGGTAGCCGAGCCGCGATCCGCACAGCATCGCGGTCAGGATCAGCCAAACGATCACCGGCGTGGTGCGAGGCACGTCGGCAAGGCGCGTCGTCAGAAACGATACCGGCAGGAAAATCAGCACCGCGAGCGTCACCGCGCGCAGGATCGCGCCGAGATCGCGCACCGAGCTATAGGCCCAGATGCCGCGATAAAGCCCCGACAGCATGAAGACGATGCCGCAAACCGCCGCGAACAGCAGCGTATTGCCGAAGATATGCTCGGCGGGAACTTCGCCGATATGCTCGCCGTGACGCAGCGCCATGCCGAGCAGAAAAGCCAGCGCCGCCGCCGTCAGATCGTGCCCGAAGGCCAGCAGGGTTTTGAGCCGTTGATTGTGCATCCATGGTGAGTACCAAGCTTGAGGCCATGTTGACAAGGATTTCGGGCGCATGGTGCGGCGTGCCGGGACAATCCCCAAAAATCGCGACTCTTACCTCCGGTTTTGAAATAAAGATTTTTGCCGCATTCGGGCCATGAAAAAACCCGCCGGGATGGTCTCCGGGCGGGTTTTGGGCGCAAGGCCCCTGGGATCGTCAAATACAGGAATATGGCGAAAAAGTCAAGGGAAATTTCCCAATGTGAAGGGTTTCATTTCTTCTTTTCGATTTTCTTCCACAGCGTTTGCAGCGTTTCCTTGACGTTCGTGCCAGCCACGGCGGAAATCGTCAGGACCGGCTTTTTGGTGACCTTGGCGAGTTCCTTGAGTTTCGCCTTGATGTCTTTCGGCGTCAGCGCGTCGCATTTGTTCAGTGCAATGATTTCCGGCTTGCGCGCCAGGCCATGCCCGTACGCTTTCAGCTCGTTGCGGATGGTCTTGTAATCGGCGGCGACATTTTCGCCGGTGGCGTCGATCAGATGCAGCATAACGCGCGTGCGCTCGACATGGCCGAGAAACCGGTCGCCGAGTCCATGTCCTTCATGCGCGCCTTCGATCAGCCCGGGAATGTCCGCGAGAACGAATTCGACCGGCTGCCGCGCCGTGCCGTAACGCACCACGCCGAGATTGGGCGTGAGCGTGGTGAAAGGGTAATCGGCGATCTTCGGCTTGGCGGCGGTCGTCGCGGCGAGGAAGGTCGATTTTCCGGCATTGGGCAGACCGATCAGCCCGGCGTCGGCGATCAGCTTCAGGCGCAGCCATATGTCGCATTCGACGCCCGGCCAGCCGGGAGAATGCTTGCGCGGCGCCTGGTTGGTCGAGCTTTTGTAATGCGCGTTGCCGAAACCGCCGTCGCCGCCCCGGAACAGCACGATGCGCTGCCCCGGCTCTGTCAGGTCGGCCAGCAGCGTTTCATTGTCCTCGGCCAGCACCTGCGTGCCCAGCGGCACGCGCAGCACGGCATCCTTGCCGTCGGCTCCGGTGCAATCGCTGCCCATGCCCGCGCGGCCTTTTTCGGCGATGAAATGCTGGCGGTAGCGGTAATCGATCAGGGTATTGAGGCCGTCCGCCGCCTCGACGATCACGTCGCCGCCGCGTCCGCCATTGCCGCCGTTGGGGCCGCCCTTGTCGATGAATTTTTCGCGCCGGAAAGCGACGCAGCCGGCCCCGCCATGGCCGCTGGCGACATGAATGCGCGCTTGATCGAGGAATTTCATTGTATCGTATCCTGCAAATAAAAACGGGGATCGTTCGATCCCCGCTTTATTCATTCGCCGAATTAACGGAACTATTCAGCCGCGTCAGCCTGCTCGGCCTGTTCGATCGAAACGTAAGTGCGGCCTCCGACGATGGTGCGGAATTTCACTTTGCCGGGAACTTCCGCGAAGAGCGTATGATCGCGTCCGATGCCGACATGCCGTCCCGGATGGAACTTGGTGCCGCGCTGACGCACGATGATCGCGCCGCCCTTGGCTTCCTGGCCGCCGAATAATTTGACGCCGAGGCGTTTTCCCGCGGAATCGCGGCCGTTGCGCGAACTGCCGCCTGCTTTTTTATGAGCCATAGTCGTTCTCCAGAGTTTTTAGGTCTTAGGCGGCAATCGCCGTGATGCGGATGACCGTGTAATCCTGCCGGTGCGTGTTCTTGCGGCGATAATTCTGGCGGCGCTTCTTCTTGAAGACGATGACCTTGGCGCTGCGCTCATGGCCGAGGATTTCGGCTTCTACCGTAGCACCGGCCAGGAAGGGCGCGCCGAACTTGGAGCTTGCGCCGTCGCCGACCATCAGCACTTCTGCCAATTGGATCTTGACTCCCGCTTCTCCAGCCAGCTTTTCCACCTGGATCACATCGCCTTGGGCAACCTTGTATTGCTTGCCGCCTGTTTTAATGACCGCGAACATTTCTAACACCTTGAATTGCAACAATAAAAAGAGGGCAACCGCCTAGGCGCCCCCGGATGCCGGATTTATCGCGGATTCACGGCCCGAAGTCAATAAAAACAGTTTCGGTCGGGCTAAAGGGTCAATATGGCGGTGTTCGGCGACGAATTGACCATGGCCCAGCTCGGCTTGTCGGGCTGTTCTTTCCATCTTTCGCGCGGCAAGCTCAGATAACGGTCAAGGATGGTGTGATACCACGGCACCTCCTCCAAAGGTTCGAACCCGACGCCTTCCAGCAGGGCGTGCGACCGGGCATTGCTGCGCGCTACGGAAGCGGCAATCCGGGGCAATTCCCGTTGCTCGAAAGCGTAAGCGCAAATCGCATGCAGGGATTCGGCAGCGTAGCCTTTGCGGCGCTCTTTTTTAAGCAACGCATAGTGTATGACTTGCCGCTCGTTCTCCTCCGGGCCAGCCCAAGCGGCGAGGCCTATATAACCCTTGAACTGATTGGTCTCTTTGTCGGCGATAACGAAACCATCCTGCGTGATCGGCTTCGATCCATAGTCGGGTCTGATCCCGTCGGGAAAATAGCGCCGCACCGTCAGCCAGTCGGCGTTGAGCTTATAGAAGCCGCGCATGTCGCCGGGATCGGGACGCTGATGATTATACCGCCGCAAGCGCAGGCGCGGCGTTATGATTTCGCTTATCTTATCCTGGCCCATAATTCGTTTCTCAATATGGAGAATAGTTTTAACGCTTAAGCGGTTTTTGCAGAGTGGTCACCACCGCCGTCCGCATTTCTTCATGAGCGGTTCGGACAGGCGTGCGGCGGGTCAGCCATATGACCCCGAAAATGTCGTAAAACCCGCGCAGGCCGCGTTCGATAATGCCCGATTTCGATTGTCCGCGGAGCCGGGGACGGTCATTGACCAAAATATGGACGACCTCATGGCCGTAGGTCTTGAACATCGCTGGCATGAAACGATGCAGCCCGTTGAAGAACGGAACGGCCAGATAGGCGTCGCGGCGGAACGCCTTGAGGGCGCAGCCGGTGTCGGGAGAGCCGTCTTTCAGCAGGGCGCGCCGTACGCCATTGGCGAATTTGCTTGCGAGCCGTTTTTGCCACGTGTCGCAGCGATGGATGCGGACGCCGCAAACGATAATCCTGCCGTCTTTGCCGTGCGTCCAGGCGCGCTGCAAGAGGCGCGGAATGTCGGACGGGTCGTTCTGCCCATCGCCGTCGCAGGTCACGATCCATTCGGCGCGGGCGCCGTTAATGCCATGGCGGATGGCCGCGCTAATGCCCATGCGCGCGCCATGGCGCAGCAGGCGAATGCGGCCGTCGTCCTGCATCAGCGTCATGATTTCGCCACATGTCGCGTCTAGGCTGGCGTCGTCGATAAAGATGACTTCGTATGCGCCAAGGATCGCCGGATGAAAATCGAGCGCGGCCTGAATATCTTCGGCAAGCGGCAGGACATTGCCGCTTTCGTTGAATACCGGGATGATGATGCTGATTTTCGGCTGCATATGATGGCTTAAACTAACGGATATGACGGGATAGTAACCGCGCTTCATATAAAAACGCCACAAATTCCGTCAGGGGATTGTTTTATTTGGCTAAAGCTTGCAGTGCAAATTCCTTTCGGCTAAGGTGCCGCCTCTCTTGCAGCCTTGGTAATATTAACCAATATGCCTGCATGAAGAATTGCGCGCCCGTAGCTCAACTGGATAGAGCATCAGACTACGAATCTGGAGGTTAGGAGTTCGAATCTCTTCGGGCGCGCCATCCTGCTCCGCTAAAGCTACGCAGGACAAGCCCTCCGCCTTCGGAGGGCTTGTCCTGCGTAAAATAAAGCAGCAGGATGCCCTGCGAAGCTTTAGCGAAGCAGGGCTGTATGCATTACGTCTATCTTCTTCAAAGCATGGCAAACCCTGACCAAAGATATTCAGGTGTTACTATTGATTTGAAGACAAGGTTCAAGGAGCATAACAGCGGTAAATCTATTCACACCAATAAATTTAAACCATGGAAGCTTGTTGCCTATATCGCTTTTGAAGATAAGGACAAGGCGATAGCCTTCGAGAAATATGTCAAGCATGGATCGGGACATGCTTTTGCAAAAAGACATTTGTGGTAAATATCCGTACAGAGAGCAGCCCATGATGAATTTCTCGTCTTCCGGCATGAGTAGGTTTTTATCGCGTCGCATGCCATTAGCGGACTGGGCGAGCCTAGCCGTGTTCGGCGCGCTCGTTTTACTGGTCGCCGCGACATTCGGCAATTACGGCAACGGCTTCGATGCCGCTCTCGAGGATACCTACGGCAGGCAAATTATCTCCTGGTATGCCAGCCTGGGCGCCGACACCTCCGCCCTTCATTATCGCGATCTTTTTTATTATGGCGGCCTGTTCGATACGTTAGCGGCCTTGGCCACCATGGTTTCTCCCTTCGACCGTTGGGCGACTTGTCACCTAATGGGGGGAATATTCGGCCTGATAGGGCTTGCGGGAGCCTGGAAGCTGGGACGCCATCTCGGCGGGCCGCTCGCGGGGTTTTTCTCGCTGGCGGCGCTGGCGCTGATGCCAAGTTATTACGGGATGATGTTCGTCAACCCGAAGGATATTCCTTTCGCGGCCATGACCATATGGGCGGTTTACGCCTGTACCCTCCTTATGGAGAATTTGCCGAAACCGCCGATGAAGCTGATCCTGGCTTTTGGCTTGGCCGCCGGTCTGTCTCTCGCGGTTCGCGTGGGCGGGATACTGCTTTTCTTCTATCTCGGCGCGGCGCTGCTGCTTTATTGGATGACGGACAAGACCGGCCGGGCGGAATCCATGCTCGATCGCTGGCGGCAGGCCGGGATTTCAAGTCTGCGGATTGTTGTTCCCGCCGTGGCGCTGGCCTGGATCGTCATGATGGCGTTCTGGCCGTGGGCGCAGGTCGATCCGTTGCGCCATCCCTTCGAGGCTCTCCTGCATTTTTCCAATACGCACAGCAACATCAATACGCTGTTCTTCGGCCATGAAGTGGGTCTGACCTATCACCCCGCTTTATATTTGCCGGTTTATGTCGCCGCCAAGATGCCGCAGATAGTCATAGCCGCACTGGCGGCAGGGACGGCCCTTGGCGCGATGGCGCTATGGAAAAACGGCATTCGTCAATTTCCTCTGCGCCTGGCGCCGGTGACGCTGGCGGCATTTTTTCCTCTCGCCTATGCCGTGATCGCCAGGCCCGAGCTTTATGACGCAGACCGTCATTTCATATTCATTCTGCCGCCCATGGCGGTTCTTGCCGGGCTGGCGGCAAGCAGGCTCGCGGTGATGCCGCAACGGCGCTGGGCCAGCGCCGCCGTCGCCATCATGCTTATCGCCGGAGGCGGTCGGCAGATGCAGGTCTTGATCGATATGCATCCTTATGAATACGCGGCCTTCAACGACATCGTTGGCGGCGTGAAAGGCGCGGAGGGGCTGTTCGAGACGGAATACTGGGGAACTTCCATGGCCGAGGCGACGACGGATTTGAGGCGCTATATCGCCGAGCATCAGTTGAACCGGCCCGAACCCTGGCGCGTGGCCATTTGCGGCGATTACAATCAAATGGGCGATCAGCCCCATCCGGAGCTTCAGCCGACGGCGGACTGGCGGCATGTGGACTTCTTTATCGCCGCGACGCGATATGGCTGCGACGAAAAGCTGCCGGGCCGCATTATAGCCGAAGTGGGACGCGATGGCGTTCCGTTCGCCGTCGTCAAAGACGTGCGCTTTGCCAAGCATGTTGATAATCTCGGCAATGGTGATACTCTGTCCCGGCCCTAATTCTTTTCAAGCCGAGATGAGCCGACCATGCTCCCACGATTTGACATCGCCGCGGTGCCGACCGATCCGAAGGTCGTAAAATATCTTTTCCAGGCGGCGGCGCAGTTCAAATCCATCGCGGACGGCTATTGCCTTGCGCCCGACCTGTCGTTCCCTCACATATCCTTATGCCAGTTCCGCGCGGAGAGCGATGCCGTCGCGGTTATGCTGGCGAGCAAATTTTCACTGGGCGGGATATGGCTCAAGAATACCGGCCTCTATATCAATAAAGGGACGGCGGAACATGAAGGAAAATTCTGGATCGGCTACGGCGTCGCCCGCGCTCCGCAATTGATGGATCTGCAGGCCGAGATCGCCGACGATTTGCAGAACCGGCTGCCGGAAGTTTATACCAAGAGCCGGGACGGGTATTTCCCGCATATGCCGCTCGCGCGGACATCGGCCCCGCCTTCCAAGCTCGCCGCCGGTTTCTTTTCCGACACCCTGATCGGCAACATCGAATATGCCCTGTGCCTCGGCCATGCCGACGAGAACGGCCAACTTGTAAGCCTGGTCGATCCGAACGCTTGAGCTGATTAAAAGCAGGAATGGCTTTATAGCGAGCGATATTTGGTTTTTACTTTCATGAATTCATAGTAGGCTGCCCGCGCTGAAGATTTCGATTTTATTCTATTCATAATAAGGAGATCGATTATGTCCCAAAAAGAAACTCCCTATGGCTTTACGGGGGACATAAAAGTTAATGATCAAATCTCGACCGAAACGCTTCGGCAGATGGCCCAGTCGCCGGGCGTGGCTCTGAATGTCACGAATCTCTCCGATCTCTCGCGCTTGCCGCCGATCGTTAAGGCCAGCCTATTTAGCGAAGTGGAACGCTTTGTCGCGCCGTCCCTTGTCGAGGCCGCCGGCGGAATATGCATCCGCGATACGATCCAGGAATCGGATTACGCAAAACGCGTCGAAGTGCCGAATCTGAAAAGCGGATGCATTACGCTGCAACGCTATTTTTATCGTCCCAATGGTCACCCTGACAGCGGAAGCTATATTTATGCGCCGCTTTTAGAGCAAGGCGGCGTCAATACTTTTCCAAAAGATAATATCGTTGCGCCAAAGCTGGCATCCGTCACGGTCATATCTCTGCCGTGGGCCAGAAAAATAAGAAGCAATATTAAATATACTGGCCGTCCCGATTTTATGGATTCGCACTGGCACGATGTTCACGTTTCTCCCTCCAGGCCCGTCGCCTTGCAGAACCAGCAGCGTCCATTCTCGCACCTAATGTTTGCTAAGGACTAGCGCTATTCGATTGCCGCGTATAACACCGTTTCGCCCATATGGATCGTGTAGTGATCCAGATGGAACTTATAGCCCAGGCCGAGCGCGTCGATAAAAATAGGCACTTCGTAAAAATGCCGGACGTCGTGATAGACCGAGATCGCCAATTTGGGGCGGAAAGTCCGCAGAGTTTGCGCGGCTCCATGCAAAGCGCGCATTTCCGATCCTTCGATATCCATCTTGATGAAATCGACGCGCGGGATTTCGCCTTGCGCCACCAGATGATCGACGGTGGATGTCGCGAAAGTCTGGTTGCCTTCCTCCAGCGTAAATCCGGGGTCGTAGGCGTCCGCTTGCGGTAGTTTCCGCTCCGGCGTGAACACGGCATCCGACAGGCCGCGCTCGATGATTTTGAAATGGGACAGCCCGGCATTCTGCTCCGCGTTCAGGCGGCAGAACTTGACATGGGCTTCGAGCATTTCGAGCATATAGACCCAGCCGTCGCGTCCGACAGCCTGGCCGAAAGCCAGCGAGGTGTCGCCGAAGCCCGCGCCTGCATCGATCACATGGTCGCCGTGTTCGGGCCGGATGCGGACGCCGTTTTTTTCGTAGAAATATTGCCGGTACTGGAACGGCCATAACGGCGCGCCGTAGCCGTCTATTTTGATGGCGTCGCCCTCGAAAACGAATTCCATATGAGAAATCTGCCAGCCAAGCACGCTTGGGATGGCGAGCGCCGAAGGCGAGGAGGGCATCGCATGTCCGATTTTCCGGATTGCCCAATGTTCCGGCGTGTTGGTGGGAAGCCGCACATGCTTATGCCCGGCGAGGCGGTAGCGCAGCAGATCGATGAACAGGCGCTTCGAATCCTCGTCGCCGAGAAGCGACCACGCGCGGTAATAGGACTCCGTCTCGCGGATAAGGGATTTCAGCGTGGCGAAATGAACCGGCAGATAATCATCCTGGGAACGGTCGACCCCGCCATAATTGAAGCGCTCGGCGTCGTAATTATCGGCGACGGCGGTTTGCAGGTCGCCATAAAAACGGGTCAGGATGTGATCTAGAAAGGCATCCGGGCTATCAAGGGGCGGCATTCAGGATTTCCTTCGCCCGCGCGGCGATATCGCCGATTGCCACCTCGCGCTGCTCCTTGGTTTGCAGGTTTTTAAGCTGGACAACCCGTTTCGCGCGCTCGTCCTCGCCCATAAGGACGGCGAGGGGGATTCCGGCGCGGTCGGCATAGCGCATCTGCTTGTCGAGCTTGGCCGGTTCGAGATAGACCTCGGTATTGAGTCCCGCTTCGCGCAGCTTCGCGGCGAGCGCCAGATAATCATGGCGCAGCGCGGGATCGAGTTGCAGGATCAATATCTGCACGGTGCTCGCTGCATCCTTGGCCCATCCGATGGAACGCAGCAAATCGAAAAGCCGGGTCGCGCCGATGGATATGCCGACGCCGGGCAGCTTGGATTTGGTGTAGAGGCTCGCCAGATCGTCATAGCGCCCGCCGGAGCAGACGCTGCCGAATTCCGGATGCGCGTCGATGACGGTTTCGTAAACCGTGCCGGTGTAATAATCCAGGCCGCGCGCGATGGCGAGGTTAAGCCGCGCCCTGCCTTCCGGCACGCCGAGCGCGGCAAGTGCCGCAACCGTGCTTTCCGCTTCTTCCACGCCGGCCTTGAAAACCGGATGATCGATTGTTTCCGCCTTGAGCAGCGCGATGATCGCGGCATTATTTGTCGCGCCGCCGATCAGGCGCAAGACTTTCTCCGCGTCTTCGGCTTTCATGCCGAGCGCGCCGAGATTTTCCCGTACTTTCGCGACGCCGATTTTGTCCAGCTTGTCGATCTCGCGCAGGCATAGCTTCTGCTTGTCGTCATCGTAGCCCAGCGCCGCGAACAGCCCGAGCAGGATTTTCCGGTTGCTGAAATTGATGGTGAAATCGCCGACGTTTAATTCGGTGAAAATCTGCGCGATGATCGCCGGAATTTCCGCGTCATAGGCGGGGTCGAGCTTATCCTTGCCGATCACGTCGATATCGCATTGGTAGAATTCGCGGAACCGGCCTTTTTGCGCTCGCTCGCCGCGATACACGCGCTGTATCTGATAGCGGCGGAAGGGAAAGACCAGATCGCGCTCATGCTCGGCGACATAGCGGGCGAGGGGCACGGTCAGGTCGAAGCGCAGCGCCATATCCGGCGCGTGGCCTTGCTCGATCGAGCCGGTGGACTGGACGAAATAGACCTGCTTTTCGGTCTCGCCGCCGGATTTGGTCAGCAGCACGTCGCGCTGCTCGAAGACCGGAGTTTCGACGGGCAGGAATCCGAAACGCTCATAGCCCTTGCGGATAATATCCAGCATACGCTGAAAGGCGATTTGCTCGCGCGGCAGCAGTTCCATGGTGCCGGCGGGCGTGCGGGGCGTGACGAGAGACATAGGTTCAATCCGGGATGAGCGAGCGGATTTTACCTTACCTTAATCGGCGCTATTCGCAAGGGATCATGCCGGGGTCGGGTGCCTGCCGGACGTTATTCATTAACAGCAAATTAGGGAAATTCCGCCATCATGCTGGGTGAGTCCCTTCATACCTCATTAACCGGGTTTCTTCATGTCCATCCTGACGCTCAGCGACCTGAATTTTACTGACCTTTATCTGCGCCTGGATCAGAAGGACAAAGCCAAGTACTTGCCGCGCGAAAAAGGCAGGCATCGCCATAATCGGGACGTTCCGGACGCCTTTGAGCCGGTGATCGAGCGCGTGATGCTGAAGGTCAATGAGATTCTGCAGCATGCGGACGGCGCGATGGAGTTCGACGGCATTCGTCTGCGTATTTCCCGCCAGCATATGGCGGACGGACAAACCTGGGCCTGTTTGCGCCGGATCAATACCGAGATACCGGATATCGAAAAGCTCGGCATCGCGCCGCATATTCTCAACCATATTCGCGGCCTCGGGCTGCGCGACGGTCTGATCCTGATTTCCGGCGCGACGGGGCAAGGCAAGACCACGACGGCGGCGGCGCTTCTGGCGGATTTCCTGCGCCGCAACGGCGGCACGGCGGTGACGATCGAAGACCCGGTCGAGTTCATGATGAAAGGCCGCCACGGCGAGGGCGGTTATTGTTTCCAGGTGGAAGTGGAGCAAGACGAGGATTGGGCGATTTGCCTCAAGCGCGCTCTGCGCTGGGCGCCGCGTTATATCTTTGTCGGCGAAATCCGCACCCCGAAAGCCGCCGAGCAATTGCTGCGCGCCGCGACGACCGGTCATATGGTCATCACCACGGTTCACGCCGGAGCGCCCGAAGAGGCGCTGATGGGCCTCACCCATCTCGCTGAACAGGCGATGGGGCCGGGCGTGGAAAACATTCTGGCCGCCGGTCTTACCGCGCTGATCTATCAGAACATGGCCGAAACCGGGCCTTACATGCGGTATCTTTATACGGAAGAAAATTCGCCGGGCGATCCGATTCGCGCCCTGATCCGCGACAAGAAAATCGGCATGATCACGACCTATGTCGAAAAGATCGCCGCCAAGCTTACCCATGCTCACGCGGCGGGCGTAACGTCGGTGCAGCCATCGTCCCTGGCCGGGAAAAGACGGATATAGGTTATGAATGTCATCCCGCCGAAGCCTCCTCTGTCGCCGGATATGATGATGCCGATGGGCGCGGGTCCCGCGCGGCTATACGACTTGCCGATGATGGATATCTATGTGCGGATCGATAGGACGGGCGAGGCCCGCTATCGTTCTCCGGCACGCGACATGTCGAATACCTGGTCGCGTCCGTTGCCAGACGATTATATGCCGGACGCGATGCGGATGGCGGAAAAAATCCGCAGCGAGCTGGATAACCCGGATTCATCCTTCGAGTATGACGGGATGCGGTTCCGCCTGTCCTATCAGAAACTGGCGTCGGGCGCGGAATGGATCATCCTGCGCAAAATCAATCCGAATGTCGCCACGCTGGTCAGCCTTGGCTATCCGCCGCATATCGCCACGATGCTGACGGGGCTTGGCCGCCGCGATGGGCTGATCATGATCTCGGGAGCGACCGGCCACGGCAAAACCACGACCAGCTTCGCGCTGCTTCGGGAATATCTGATCCGCTTCGGCGGCGTCGGCATCACGGTTGAAGACCCGGTCGAATACGCGCTGGACGGTCCGGTCGGCGAGCACGGCTATTGCTATCAGGTACAGGTGGACAACAACGAAGATTGGGCGACGCCGCTGAAGCGCGCGCTGCGCTGGACGCCGCGCTATATCCTGGTCGGCGAGGTGCGTTCTCCAAAAGCGGCGGAGCAGATTCTGCGCGCCGCGACGACGGGGCATTTGGTCATCACCACGATTCACGCCGGTTCCATCGAAGAAAGCTTCATGGGCCTGATGCATCTGGCGTCGCAAACGATGGAGCAGGGGGCCAATTTCATGCTGGCGCAAGGGCTGACGGCGGCCTGCCACCAAACCCTGAACGTCAACGGCCCCTATCTGCGCTATATCGTCACCGAAGAAGGCAATAGCGGCGATCCGGTGCGGGCGCTGATCCGCGACAATCGCGTCGGCATGATCAATACCTATATCGACAAGCAAATCGCCCGCATGAACATGATCGCGGGAGCCAATTCGATCCCGCCAGGCGCGAAGAAGTAATCTTTCATTCCTGCTTTTCCATGCCGCCCAAATAAGCTATTGTCGGCTCATCTTATTGGGGAGCCATTCATGAAACCGCACCAACTCACCGCCACCGCCGAGCGCACCGCGAAAATCCTGTTTGAGATCAAGGCGGTGAATTTCAACGCCGAGAAGCCGTTCATCCTGACGTCCGGCAGCGCCAGCCCGGTCTATATCGATTGCCGCAAGCTGATATCGTTCCCGCGCGCGCGCCGCGCGATCATCGCCATGCTGGCCGAGACGGTCATGAATAGCGCGGGCCATGAAGCCTTCGACGCGATCGCGGGCGGGGAGACGGCGGGCATTTCCTATGCCGCATGGATGTCGGACGCGTTCGATTTGCCGATGCTCTATGTCCGCAAGCAGCCCAAGGGTTTCGGGCGCATGGCGCAGATCGAGGGCGATCTGCGCGAGGGGCAGCGCGTGCTGCTCGTCGAGGATTTGCAGAGCCAGGGCACCAGCAAGATCAAGTTCGTCGAGGCGCTGCGCCAGGCGGGAGCGGTGGTCGAGCATATCGCCGTGGTATTTCACTACGACATTTTCGCGGCCAGCGACGACACGATGCAGAAGCTCGGCGTGAAGCTGCACGCGCTCTGCACATGGCGGGACGCGCTCGCGGTCGCGAGGGCTAATAATTATTTTGACGCGGGGACGCTGGACGAGGTCGAGAAGTTCCTGAACGCGCCGGAGGCGTGGTCGAAGGCTCATGGCGGGAAGGCGGCTTAATTCGCGCGCGGCTCCGGCTCGCCGGGGGCGGGGCATCTTCGTCATAAACGAAAATAACGGAGGCGTCGTCTAAAACGGCGGCGGGCTTCGCGTCTTCGAGAAACGCCGCGCAGCCATGGCGTTTGGCGATATTCTGCGCCGCCCTGCGATTATCTGTTAGGTAATCGTGCCGCGCGACGTTATCAAGCGCTTTCGCCAGAATTGGGGCAGTGTTCTTGTCGGCACTCATGCATGCAACGGCGGCTATCAGCGGAGCGTAATTCTCCCGTCCCTGGCGGGCCGTTTCCGCGGCTAAAGTTTGCGCGATACCCGGCGCGGCCAGGGCCGCCGTGGCGGGATAGGTGTCGATAACATCCGCCAGTTCTAAAAAGGCTTGATGGCTGGCCAAGCTCCGGGTTTGGCCAATGCGCAACAGCCCTTCGGCGAGTTTCCGGCCGCGCACAGGATCGCGACGGGGGTTATTCTTTTCTTCTTTCAAGGATTGAGACAGACAACCCATGATAGCTTGGGTCTTGGCCTCGTCCTTCAATCCGGGGTTCTTTTTGCGCAAAACCGTCTCGGTGAGCTTCAGTAATTTAACGGAGTCACACGGATAGCTTACCCTGTGTGCTTCATGCAAAAAATCCGAATAGACTTTCATCAGGGCTGCAGCGTGGACGGCTGCTGCTGCGGCAACGATGAAGGCGGCAGCGGGGCTTGAGGCTGCGGCGCCAGCAAAGGAGGCGCGCCGCCCGGAGGCGTATATCCCGGTATGGCGTTAACCGGCGCCGCGCCAACCAGCACCGGCTGAGGAATATATTCAGGCGGCAGGCCGGTCGGCACGGGCGCGCGCGCTTTCGGCTCGGTGCCGGGCAGGAAGGATTCGGTGATGGGCAAGAGCGCCTTCTTCGGCTTGCCGTCTTTGCCTTTTATGGCCTTACCCTCTTCGTTGAGCAATTCCACGCCTTCCTTGGGAAGATTTTCCTGTCCCGCCCATGGCAGCAAGCCGGTCGCGGGATCGATGGTCATTTTGACGATGCCATCCTTGGGAGGCGTTTGCGCGCCCCAGGACGGCAGGCCGGTCGCAGGATCGATCGGCACTTGAACTTCCGGAGGAGGCTGGAATAGAGTCACGGAACGATTGTTTTGCAGGCCATTCGCCAAGGATATCCAGGCGGGCAGGGCGGCGGTGGCCCCCGTTTCCTTGCCGAGCGACGAGCCGTCATCCATGCCTACCCAAACCACGCCGACAAAGCCGTGATTTTGGGGGTCTTTGGGATCGCCTGCTTTCATGCCCGCGAACCACGCATCTTTCGTGCCCTTGGTATTCACGTTTGCATCGTCCACGATATTGCTGGTGCCGGTTTTGCCCGCGATGGAACGGGCGGGGAAAACTTTTCCCGCCGCTTTAGCCGTGCCGTGATCGACCACGGAGGTCAGCATATCGGTGATCAGATATGCGGTATTCGCCTGCATGACGCGCTGCGGCGCGGGGCGTTCGGGAAGAGCTATTTCCGTTTTATCGGGATTCCTCATCTTCGTGAGGAGATGCGAGGGTTCAGCTACGCCGCCGTTAAAGATGGTCGTGAACATATTCGCCATGATAAGGGCGTTAACATCGACCGCGCCTTGAGCAAGAGACAGGCCGAGGTCCATCTTGACGCCTTCCGGAATGCCCAATTGATGCGCCCAGGTTACGAATCTCTGCGGCGTGACTTTGGCCATGAGGTCGGTGGCGACGGGATTGAGGCTTTGCGCCAAGGCTTCGCGAAGAAGAACCGGCTCGCGGAAATTCTTGTCTTCGATCACGCTCATCTTAAGGCCGCGCATGGAGATGATCCCTCCAGGCGCGAATTTATTCTTGATTGCCTCGGGGTCGCAGACCGTGCCGGGAGTCGCTAGTCCCAATTCCAATGCTTGGGCATAGAGAGCAGGCTTGAGGGTCGATCCGGCCTGGCGCATGGCTTGCGTCGCGCGGTCGAAGCCGCCGTTGCTGCCGTCATAGCCGCCCACCAATGCGAGAATCTCCTTGGTCGCCGGATCGATGACGACCATGGCGGATTCCGCTCCCATGGCGGGGGAGAGCTGCACGCGGCCCGGCTCATTGGTTCCGGGCTGCAAAGCCAGGACTTTATCGGGGTTGCCGACAAGGCTGACGCGCATATGCGCGCCGACTTCGGCGAACTGGCTGGCCGGGACATCGTCGGGATTATAGCGCTTCAGCTGGGCCATGGTCATATAGCCGCGCAGCTTGCCGACCCGAAACTCCACGGTCTTGGCAACGTCGTCCGCGGCCGTCACAACGCCGATGACGCCGTGATTGAAATCGCTCTTCGTCGGCATGCCCTCGAACGGAGGCTCGGCGTTATACGGCGAAGCGGAAGCGACAACGGCGTGCTTGCCCTTTTTGCCGCTCTGCGCGACTACGGATCCCGGGTTCCGGTATGGTGTCGGAACGTCCTTGCGAACCTGAAGGTTCATGCGCTTATCCAGCGCTTCCAGATTTTCGCGCACGGCCGTGCGCGCCAGCGCCTGGACACGCGGGTCGATGGTGGTTTCCACCTCGTAGCCGCCCGTCGCCTTGTATGAGGAGCCCGCGACCTGGGTCAACCGTTCGCGCACGATCCCCACGACTTCGGAGACCGGGCCGCTTGTGGCTTCCGATGGCGTCGTGATGACGATGGGCTCACTTTTTATGGACTCGGCCATCTTCTTGGCCTGGGCGGGCTCCTTGTCCAGGAAGCCTTTCTCCGCCATCTGGTCGATGATCTCATGCTGGCGCTTGATAGCGGCATTGAAATGAGCTTCGTCCTTGATCGGATTATATTTTTCCGGCGAGTTCGGTATTCCCGCCAGAAAGGCGGCTTGCGCGATCGTCAGTTCCTTGGCGTCTTTGTCGAAATAATATTTCGAAGCTTCCTGGATGCCGTAACGACCGTTAGCGTAATAATTCTCGTTGAAATAGTTTTCGAGAATCCAGTTCTTGATTGCAATTTTTTGCTGCTCTGGCGGCAGATTCTCCGCGCCCGGAGGAACTTGCTGCTCGAGTTTGATCGCGAGTTGGATTTCTTTTATTTTGCGCGTGTAGGTTTTTTCGGTATCGCCCAGAATGTTTTTGACCACCTGTTGGGTGATGGTCGATGCGCCTTGCTTCTTGTGCCCCGATACAAGGTTTTTGAAGCCAGCCCGGACTATGCCGGTATAGCTTATGCCTTCATGCTCATAGAAGCTGGCGTCTTCGGCGGCGAGCGTGGCGAGTTTGACATGGGCGGGTAGGTCGTCGAGCTTAATATTCGTGCGCCGCTCGGTATAGATTTCCGCAAGCTGGCTGCCGTCACGCGCGAGAATTTTCGTCGTTTGGGGCGCCTTATGCTCGGTCAGTTTGTGAATGTCGGGCAGTTCGCTGTTGATTTTATTCAAGGCGACTAAAGCAGGTCCGCCCACTGCGCCGCTTGCGACGGCAGTCGCGGTCAGGCCGATCGCGGCGACCTTAAAAAATCGTCTTATCTTGCTTCTCTTTTTTGGCGGCTCAGCGGCAGGCGCATTGACCGCGGGCTGCGCGCGCGCACGGCTTTGGCCTGCGGGCGCTGGAGCGGGCTGTTGCCGAAGCTGTTGCGGCTGAATCTGTGGCAGCGGTTGAGCAGCCTGTTGCTGCTGCCATGCCTGCAACGGAACATAGGGGATTTGAGCCACGCCGCCCAAGCCAGCGGGACGGCGATTGGGCGAACGGTTGGAGCCTCGCGGCGGAAATCGATTATTGTTGTCCATTGTAATGCGTCTATGCGTTGTTATCGAAGCCTTGGATAATTATATAACCGGAATCGGATGAAAGTAATAACGCCACCTTCGCAGGCTACCAAAGATTGGTAAACATGCTCTTTATAGAGGCTTATAGAGGCGAGGGGCGAAGCTTTTGAGGTAATATAATACCCCACAAATAAACGCCTGATATTCCTTGACATAGCGAGCCGTCTGCCGATACAAAGGCGCACGTTAATGGAGTATGAACATGGCAACCAAGGCAAACAAACCCGCGCCCGCGATAACCGCGGCCAAGAAAGTCGCGGTCAAGAGAACCCCCACCAAGACTTTTGCGCTCCGGCATCAGGACGTTAAAAAGCATTGGGTATTATTCGACGCCGAAGGCGTCATCCTGGGCCGTCTGGCCTCGGCGATCGCGATGACGCTGCGCGGCAAGACCAAGGCGATTTATACGCCGTCGGTCGATTGCGGCGACAATGTCATCGTCATCAATGCCGAGAAGGTCAAAATGACCGGCAAGAAGGCGACCGACAAGGTTTACTATTATCACACCGGCTTCGTCGGCGGGATCAAAGAGCGCACGCGCGACAAGATGCTGGCGGGCAAGTTCCCCGAGCGGGTCATCGAGCTTGCGGTGCAGCGCATGATGCCGCGCGGCCCGCTGGCGCGGCGGCAGCTTACCAACCTGCGCGTCTATAAGGGCGCTGAGCACCCTCATGCGGCGCAGGCTCCGACCGTGATTGATTTCGCGTCCCGCAACCCCAAGAATAAAAGAGGCTAAGCATGGCTTCTCCCACTGACGACACCCCCAAGCCCGCCCGCGCGCCTCGCGCGCCGCGTGCGAAGGCCGCGCCGCTTGCCGAGCTGAAGACGATCGGCAAGGCAGCCGCGAAGCCGGAAGCGCCCGTGGCGGCGGTTGTTGCGCCGCCCGCGCCGCAGCATGATCCCAACGAACCGAAACTGGACAAATTCGGCCGCGCCTACGCGACCGGCAAGCGCAAGAACGCCGTCGCCCGCGTATGGATCAAGCCGGGCAATGGCAAGATCGTCGTGAACGGCCGCAGCATCGAGACTTATTTCGCGCGTCCGGTTCTGCAGATGGTGGTACGCCAGCCTTTCGCTATCGCGGATCGCAGCACGCAATTCGATGTCGACGTCAATGTCGTCGGCGGCGGGCTTTCGGGCCAGGCCGGCGCCGTCAAGCACGGCATCTCCAAGGCGCTGACTTATTTCGAGCCCGCGCTGCGCCCGGTTCTGAAAAAGGCCAAATTCCTCACCCGCGACAGCCGCGTGGTCGAACGCAAGAAATACGGCAAGCCCAAAGCGCGCAAGAGCTTCCAGTTCAGCAAGCGGTAAGCTTCTTATCCTGTTGTTATGTAAAGGGCGTTCCGGTTGGAGCGCCCTTTTTCGTTATGGGTTCAGCATGGAATATTGTTACCTTGGCGCCTTAGCATTGCCCTGTCGCCGCCACATATCGGCCATGAACCGGAACTAAGAATCTAATTCGGGAAACGGAAGCATCCGCGCAATCCCGCAACCACTGACGGAGGATCAATATGACGACATTCACCAATTCTTTGCGGCGCACCGTGGCTGCGGCTGCTTTGCTCGGCGTGCTCGCCGGACCTGCTTATGCGGCCACGGGCGACACCGTGACGCTTCAGAAAGAAAGCCCCGCCTCGATGAAGGAAGCATGGGGAAAGATGAGCCCGGAAGAACGGGGCGAAGCCCATAACCAGAAACTGCATGACGAACTCGGCATCACTGCCGCGCAGGAAGCGCAATGGAAGGTCGTCGCACAGGTCATGCATGACAACCATGCGGCTATGCGCGCTTCTTTCGCCGAGCGCCATAAGGAAGGGGAAAGCGCGAGCGCGCTCGACAATCTGCGCTTTCAGCAAAAGATGGCGCAGAGCCATGCCGAAGGCGTAGGCAAGCTGCTGACGGCTTTCGAGCCGCTCTATAACAGCATGTCCGAGGAACAGAAGAAGGCCGCCGACGCGTCCTTCGGAAAATTTAAGGGCGGCGGCAAAGGAGAGCATCGCTTTGGCGGCAAAGGCGGCGGTCATGGCAGGTCCATGAGAGAAGGCCAATAATCAGTCGCGCGCTCGATGGCGAATCCGGCAAAGCGCCGGATTCGCTTCAAGCGGAGGGGAGAGAGAAGGAGATCATCATGAACAGCCGAAAAATGCCGATTCAGGCGTTTCTTACTCGTTGCGGCACGGCAGTGGCTTTATCGCTGGTGTTGAGCGCCGTTATGGCGGTTCCTTCATCCATGCCGGCAAAAGCCGACAGAGATCGGCGTCAGGGAGACCATCATGACCATCATGACCGGGGCCGGCATGGCGGCCATGATTGGAATCGCGGGCGCAATCATGGGCCCACGGTCGTCATACGCCCTGGTTATCCGCCATATTACACCTACTATGGATATCCGTCGCGGCCCGTCTATGCGCCGCCGGTCATCTATACTAATCCGACGGTGATCTATACCAACCCGCCGGTGATTTATACGGCGCCTTATTACGCGCAGCGCCCCGCGCCGAGCTTCTTTTTCTCGGTCGATTAGAAGAATCGCCGCATTGACCGCCGCGCTTGTTATGGCCGATGATAAGGCATGAGCAACGCACCCATCATCATGCCCTATAAGGGCATCTGGCCGAAGATCGATCCGGCGGCTTTCGTCGCTCCCGGCGCGGTCGTTATCGGCGACGTGGAGATCGGGCCGGAAAGCTCGATATGGCCCGGCTGCGTCTTGCGCGGCGACGTTCACGTCATTCGTATCGGCGCGCGGACGAATATCCAGGACGGCACCGTCATTCACGTCACGACAGGCGGGCAGGGGACGCATGTCGGCTCCGGCGTCACCGTGGGGCATATGGTGGTGCTGCATGATTGCACGATCGAGGATAATGCTTTCGTCGGCATGAAATCCTGCGTCATGGATCGGGCGCGCATCAAAAGCCAAGGCATGCTGGCGACGATGGGGTTGCTGACGGCGGGAAAAGTCATTTCCGGCGGCGAGCTATGGGCGGGCAATCCCGCCAAGCTCTGGCGCGCTCTCAAACCCGAAGAAATCGCCGAATTTCATCATCGCGCCGATCATTATGCGCAGCTGGCGGCGAGTTATCGGTGAATGCCGGTCATTCCAGAATAAGAAGATTCTTGTCGGGTACGCCTGTCTCGTCCACCGAGACGCTGAAATCAGGAATTTTGCCGTAACAGGGGCTGCCCTTCGGGCAAGCGGAATTCGGATCGAAGCCCCGGAACTCGATTTTGCATAATTTCCTGCCCGGGAGGGGAGGGGCTTTTACGCAATTGAGCCGCACGGTGTCGCCTGATTTCACCAGGCGTCCGCTGGTGACGGTCGGACTCAGGCGGCCTTTTCTGACCTGCCCGCTATCGTCTTCCACCAGAACATTCATCCACGGCATGGATGTCTGCGCCAGATTGCCAAGATAAAAGAAGGCCACGGGATAGTTCATAAGAAAGCTAAGCTTGTCCGCCCAGTCGCTGACGGCCGGTTTGCTCGGCGATATATGTTTTGCGGTTTTATAGTCCTCTTCGGAAAACTGGCCAATCTCCGTCACGAGGCTTACGGTCGTCGCGAATTCCGGATGACCGATTTTGACGCCGGTGATTTTATAGGTTTCGCCCTGGCGAAGCTCCCGGAACGTAACTTGGCCGCCGCCGCCAAACGTCTCTTTGCCGGACGAGAAGCCGCCGCTTCCATCGGAATATGTCCGCAAATAGCCATTCTCGTTAATAGTGACATAGCCATCGTTCAGGATGGGGAAAACCAGCGGGTTCCTTGCGACGGTCATATTGAAAGCGATGGCGGCGATGCATGCAAGCATGGTTCCGGTCATGGCCTTGCGGGATATCTTTTTGGCGAGGGCTATCGCGGCGAGCATGAAGGGAAGGGCCGGCGCAAAGCCGGAAAAGCCGTAGTTTACGGCTCCCGCCGCGATAAAAATCGCGCAGATGCCATAAAAGAGTTTGGCGATATTTTTTCGGGGCATAAGCGCGCCTGTCAAACCGCCCGCACGCGTGCATAACTGCCCGCGTCTTCGATATGATCATTCATAAGAAAGCCAACTGCATCGGAACGAATAACACATCATTCATATTCTGCATAGGTCCAGTGACTGAGAATCCAAGCCTCTCGTACGCCGCTACGGCATTCTTTGAAGAATTGACCGTAAAGATACCGGAGTTGCTTTCCTTTCGGCATTCAGCCACTGCGTATTCCCACAGCCGTCGTCCCAATCCTTGGCACTGCAAGGATTCAGCAACGAATAAATGAAACAGATGCGCGTTATCGCGAATGCCTGCCAGCCCCACCAATTCGTGATCCGCCTCGGCAAGGTGGTATCGGAAATTTCCGTTGATGCGTTCCCGCATTTTCGCGGGCGTGTGATCCGAAAGAAATTGCGCGCGCCCTCGCTCCGAGAACTCAAACAGGATAAATTTTTCTGCCAGATTCACGATGAATGTCGACATTAACTCGGCATCATTAGCGTTCGCGGGCCTGATGGAAACGGATTCGGCCCATTTGCCAGGCATCAAGTCGACACCAGCACGACATTGACCCGTTGCCCCAGCGCGGCATAAGCGGCTTCCACCTGATCGATCCGGCTATGATGCGTGAGGTCGAGCAGTCTGTCGACTTCCATTAAATGCTTGCCCATCCGTCGGGCAAGTGCGGTCTTGGTGATTTTCTGCGTCCGCATCTGCTGATATAGCCCCAGCTTCATTTCGCCGCGCAATGACGGGAAAATCAGGGGACGCCGGCGCCGCGCCGACGGTTTGGGCAAATCTTTGCCCTGATCGACATAAAAGGACAGGCCGGTCTCCAGGGCATCCGACGCATGGGCCAATGCTTCTTCCAGCGAGTCGCCTTGCGTAATCGCTTCGGGCACGTCCGGAAACGTCACGACAAAGCCGCGCTCGCCCGGATTATGTTGGGCAGCGTCCTCAATATCGGCGGGATAGGCGAACATCTAAATCTCCATGAAGTCTTGCCGGTCGATGCCGAGTTGTTTCAAGATGGCATACAGCGTTCCGGTCTTTATCTCTCCGGTGTGCATCGGAATGATGCTTCGGCGGCCGCGGTGATACAGCTTGAGATGACTGCCTGTTTGGCCGCCTGTTTCCACGCCCAGCCGCCGCAACCGACGCAATGCCTCTTTTGTCTTCATAAAAACCTAACAGATATGTTGTGTTTTGTCAACAGATGTGTTGTGTTGACAATCAAACCGCCCGCACGCGTGCATAACTGCCCGGCGCGTCTTCGATGATCGGGGCTTCGGGCTTGCGGGCGGGGACTTCGCCGCCGGTATATTGGCGCGACCATTTGTCCCATTCTCCCCACCATGAGCCCGGATGCTGCGCGGCATCCTTGAACCAGTCGTCGGGCTTCGCGGGCAGTTCGTCGTTCGTCCAGTAATTATATTTGTTGGCGGCGGGCGGATTGATGACGCCCGCGATATGGCCGGAACCCGACAGGACGAATTTCACCGGCCCCTGATATATCTGCGTCGCGGCATAGGTCGATTTCCATGGCGCGATATGGTCTTCGCGGGTCGAGAGCATGAAAGTCGGCGTCTTGATTCCGTGCAGGTTGATCGGCGCGCCCGCAAGCTCGATGCCGTCCGGCTCGATGAGGCGGTTCTGCTGATACATCTTGCGCAGGTAAAAGCTGTGCATCGCGGCGGGCATGCGCGTGGCGTCGGCGTTCCAGAACAGCAGGTCGAACGGGAACGGCTCGCGCCCCATCAGGTAGTTGCTGACCACGAACGACCAGACCAGATCGTTGGCGCGCAGCAGGTTGAAGGTGTTGGCCATCGTCGCGCCGTCGAGATAACCTTTCTCCTGCATCTGCGCTTCGAGGAAACGCACATGCTCCTCGTCGACGAACAAGCCGAGTTCGCCCGGCTCGCTGAAATCGATCATGGTGACGAGATAGGTGGCGCTGGTGATTTGCGGGATTTCCCGCGCCCGTTCCGGCTTGGCCTTGAGCCAGGCGAGCAGGCAGGCGAGCAGCGTGCCGCCTAAGCAGTACCCGATGACGTTCGCGCCCTCGGCTCCGGTGCGGCGCTTGATTTCGGCAAGCGCCGCGAGCGGGCCTTCGGTCATGTAATCTTCAAAATTCTTGGCCGCATGCTTTTCGTCGGGATTGACCCAGGAAACCATGAACACCGTGTGGCCTTGCTCCAGGCAATAACGGACGAAGGAGTTTTTCTCGCGCAGATCGAGAATGTAATATTTATTGATCCATGGCGGAATGATGAGCAGCGGATGGGCGTGAGCCTTTTCGGTCATCGGTTCATACTGGATCAATTGCATCAGGTCGGTCTGATAGACCACCTTGCCGGGCGTCATGGCGATATTCTTGCCCAGCTCGAACGCGTTGATGTCGGTCATGCTGATCTTGAGCTTGCCCTGGCCGCGTTCCAGGTCTTGCAGCAAATTCTGCAGTCCCTTGACCAGATTTTCTCCGCCGGTTTCCGCGGTCAGCCGCAGCACTTCCGGGTTGGTGAAGGCGAAATTGCTGGGCGACAGCGCGTCGACGAACTGGCGCGTGTAAAATTCGGCCCGCCGCATGGTCGGAACCGATACGCCATCGACCGAACGCACCTCGTTCTGAAGCCATTGCGAGGTAATCAGGTATGATTGCTTGATAAAATCGAACAGCGTGTTTTGCGTCCAGGCTTCGTCATTGAAACGACGGTCCTGCGGCTGCGGCTCGATGATCGTTTCATAGGACTTGCCGAGAAAGCGGCGGGACGTGTTCTGCCACAGCTTCAGATAATTCTGCCAAAGCCCCAGCTGCGCGTCGACCACGCGCTGCGGATTCGTCCACATCTGCGAGGCAAGTTCCATCCAGGTGTCGCCGAAACTGGACGGGAAGGCGGAGGCCGGCACCATGTCGGGTACGGTGAGCTTGACCCGCTCCATGAAATCGCGCATCAGCGGCTGGCTTTTTTCCATGAGGTTCATCATGGCCTGGCCGAGCGCGACGGGATCGGGAACTTTCACCAAATCGTTGGCCTTGCTGCTTGAAGCCGCGGGAAGCTTGGCCGAAGGCGGGGCCGCCGTTTGTGTTTCGGACTTCCTGGGAGCTTCTTTCCTAGGGGTTTCTTTCCTGGGCTGGGGCGCGGATTTCTTTTTTCGAGCAGGTTCAGGTTTTTTAGGCTTTGCCGCTTTGGGTTTTGCATGTTTGATCGGCGCTGCCGCCTGCGCCGGTAGCGGCGCATCCGTTGCATGTGCCGGTATCGATGCATCTGCTTCTGTCGGTTCCGGCGCTGGCACTGGCATTGGCTCGTCTGCCTGCGCCGGCGTCGGGGCATCTGCGGGACGGGCGGATATGGGCGCGTCGGATCGCGGCGGCGCGGCGACATACTCGCGAATCATCTGCAAGCGCGCGGCGGTTCGTTCCGCCTCGGTCAAAGGGACTTTTTTCTTTTGGATTTTCGGCGTACTGTCCTGGGGAGCCATCACCAAACCTTATGCAACGAAAACAGATGCCAATGAAATACGTCAAATCGAGACAAAAGACCAATCTTTTTCAATATGCTATGCTATTAGCCGTATGTAGCAGTTTAGCTGGCTGCGCCGACGAGACCTGGATAAACCGTTTCACCGGCGAGCCCGATGCCAAGAAAATCGGCCAAAATCGTTCAAATATTCAACGGGTTGATGAACAGGCCGCGGCATGGCCGAATCTTGCTTCGGTACCGGAACGTCCCAAGGATTTGCCGTCTCCGGCGGCGCGCCGTCAGGAACGCGAGCAACTCAGCCGCGACCGGGAAGAGGCTCTGAGCCTGGTGCCCGCGAAAGAAGGGGCGCCGGAGACAAAGTAACGGAAAGTTAGTGTAATTCTCCGATACCGGCATTATGCCTTTCCGCTCCTCATTCTTTCCATCGCTGCCACCATGACCAACGAAGAATTCTACCGCATCAAACGTCTGCCGCCTTACGTCTTCGCGCAGGTTACGGCGATGAAGCAGGCCGCGCGCGCGGCGGGCGAAGATATCATCGATCTCGGCATGGGCAATCCAGATCAGCCGACGCCGCAGCATATCGTCGATAAGCTGATCGAAACCGTGCAAGACCCGAAGACCCATCGCTATTCGGTGTCGAAGGGCATTCCCGGCCTGCGCCGCGCCAACGCCGCCTATTACAAGCGGCGCTTCGGCGTCGAGATCAATCCGGATACCGAAACCATCGTCACGATAGGTTCCAAGGAAGGGCTGGCCAATCTGGCGCAGGCGATTACTTCGCCCGGCGACGTGATCATCGTCCCCAATCCGTCCTATCCGATTCATCCGTTCGGTTTTATCCTGGCCGGAGCGGCGCTGCGCCATATTCCGGTCGGGCCGGGCTATGATTTTCTGGAACTGCTCAAGCGCGCGGTCAAGCACAGCATTCCGAAGCCGCTCTGCGTGATCCTGTCCTATCCTTCCAATCCCACGGCGCAGGTGGTCGATCTGGAATTCTACCGCCAGGTGGTCGAATATTGCCTGGAACAGCAGATTTACATCATTTCCGACGTGGCCTATGCCGAGATCTATTTCGATGGCAACCCGCCTCCGTCGATTTTGCAAATCCCCGAGGCGCGGGAAATCGCCATCGAATTCACTTCGATGAGCAAAAGCTTCAATATGCCGGGCTGGCGGATAGGTTTCGCTACTGGCTCGAAGAAGCTGATCACGGCGCTGACGCGTTTTAAGTCCTATGTCGATTACGGCGCCTTCACGCCGATCCAGGTCGCGGCGGCGGCGGCGCTCAACGGCCCGCAGGATTGCGTCGCCGAAATCCGCGCCATGTATCAGGCGCGGCGCGACGCGCTGGTCGAAGGCTTGCATCAGGCCGGATGGGATATTCCCTCGCCGCCCGCCACGATGTTCTGCTGGGCCCCGATCCCCGAGCCGTTCAAGCATCTCGGCTCTCTGGAATTCGCCAAATTGCTGCTCCAGGAATCCCAGGTGGCGGTATCGCCCGGCGTCGGCTTCGGCGAGTATGGCGACGGCTATGTACGCATGGCGCTGATCGAAAACCCGCACCGCTTGCGGCAGGCATGCCGCAACATCAAGCATTTCTTGAACGGAAAAGTGTAATGGAGAAGCAGCCGCTGCGCATCGGCCTCGCCGGTCTTGGAACGGTGGGCGTCGCGGCCATCAAAATCCTGCGTGAACAAAAAGATTTGCTCGCGGCGCGCGCGGGCCGCGATATGCGGCTCGTCGCCGTAAGCGCCCGTGATCGCAGCCGGGATCGCGGCGTGGATTTAAGCGGCTGCCGCTGGCATGACGATCCGGCTTCTTTTGCCGCCGATCCGGATATCGATGTCGTCGTCGAGCTGATGGGCGGAGCCGGGGGCGCGGCGCGCAATCTGGTGACGGCGGCGCTGAAAGCCGGAAAATCGGTGGTCACGGCCAACAAGGCGCTGCTGGCGGCGCATGGCGTCGAGCTTGCCGCGATCACTGAGCAAACCGGCGCGGCGCTGGCTTTCGAGGCGGCGGTAGCGGGCGGCGTTCCGGTCATCAAGGTCTTGCGCGAGGCGATGGCCGCCAATCGCGTGACCCGCATACGCGGCATTCTCAACGGCACCTGCAACGATATCCTATCGCGGATGGCATGGGAGAATGTCGATTTCGATCAGGCGCTCAAGGCCGCGCAAGACGCGGGCTATGCCGAAGCCGATCCCAGCCAGGATATCGACGGATTCGACGCGATGCAGAAAATCGCGCTGCTCGCCATGATCGCGGGCGGCGGAACGGTCGATCTCAGCCGCATCGAGGTCGCGGGCATCCGCGACATCGTCCGCCACGACGTGCTGCAGGCCAAGCGCGACGGCATGACGATCAAGCTTATCGCCGGCGCGGAGCTGTCCGGCGGCAAGGCGCGCATTCGGGTCAAACCGGAAAAGCTCATGGCTTCCGATCCGCTGGCGCAGCTTTCGGGGCCGACGAATGTCATCGAACTCCATGGCGATTTTTCGGGGCCGATCATGCTGATCGGCGCCGGGGCAGGGGGCAGCGTGACCGCTTCCGCCATCGTGGCCGATCTGGTGGACATCGCCTGCGGACGCAAGACTTTGCCTTTCGGCGTGCCGGTGGCTATGTTGCGGGAGATTGTAGTAAACTAGCAGCCGTCGTTCCCGGCGTCTTTGACCGCCCATAAGGCGGGCAAAGACGAACGGGAATCCCGTTTTTTTGTTTTTGGACCAAAACCAAACGGGATTCCCGCTCGCCGCTATGCGGCGTCGGGAATGACGGCTCTATGACTTCTTCTTCAGCCGCAGCTGCTCGATTTTTTTCAATTGCGCCGCCGAGAAAGGCCTGGCGATGCTCCACAGCGCGTTGAATTGCTTTTTGAACGTCTCGGCGACCATGTGGTTTTTAATCATCGTGACGCGCATCGCTTCCCATTCGATCAAGGCGAGGCGGTTGCCGTATATTTCATAATTCATTTTTCCGAAAACCGGTTCCGGCAAAGTCCGGTAGGATTTCGGCGGGCTGGTGATAAATGACGCCGTCGCGGGAATGAGAAAGCGCTCCTTCCATTTTATCCGGGTGCGAGCCTCGACATAGGCGGGATTCGTCACCCCAGCATACTCTATCCATTTGCGGTCGTCATAGGTACTGCCGACAATCTCGTCTTCCGGCTTATGCAAAACGGTCATGATGTCTTCATCCAGATCGCGGATAAAATTCGGCCCGGTGAAGGTGATGATATCATGATGTTCCTGCCGTTGCCGCAGGCCGTTATTCTCGGTGAACTCGATACCGGCTTTTTCGAGAGCCGTCACGATCGCCCGGTGGGTTTCGGGACGCGGCGAATACAGCCCCCGCTCCATATTGTTGATGGAGGGCAGGGAAATGCCCGCCGCGTCGGCCAGCGCATCCTGCGTCCATCCCAGCAGAGCCCGCGCGGCCTTGATCTGCGGCAATGTGATCATGGTTAAGACTCCTTGCGGTTCAAGAATACAGTATGAAACTAATTTATGTATTTGACATTAAAATATATGTTTATTACATTATGGATATTACATAATTAATTTATGGAGAATAACTATGGATAGGGCCGATAGATACGCTTATGGGATGGCCGCCGCGATCGTAACGGCGAGCATTATTTCTCTCACGCGCGACGAAGTCATGATCGATCCCGCCAAACCGGCGCAACAGCAGATTGACGCGGCTCGGAAATTGCTTCCCGACCCATACAAAGGCAAGCAAGGCTCACGCGAAGGCTATGTAGTGGCCTGTTTTTTGGCGGGTCGTTTCGTGGGAATGACACCGGGCCTGGAAGTCAACGAGCCGCCGCCGGAAAATTATGTAAGAGGCCTGCAAAACGGCGATTGCATAATCGCGCAAATGTCATTTCCGCCCGAGTGGCCGTCCTTGGCCAGGCCGCAACGACGGCCTCTTCACAAAATGGGCGACGCCAAACCTCTTTAAAAAGTCGTTGATGGCTAAATAAAATTAGCTCTTTCTCTCTTGCCGGGGTGAAGCTACTGTTTGTGTCCATTTTATGAGAAAGCTCCCCCATGGACCGTAACCTAGCCCTTGAAGTCGTGCGCGTGACCGAAGCCGCCGCGCTGTCCTGCTCGCGGCTGGTGGGACGCGGCGACGAGAAACAGGCCGACCAGCTTGCGGTCAACGCGATGCGCGACCGGCTGAACAGCCTGGACATCGACGGTACCGTAGTCATCGGCGAAGGCGAGCGCGACGAAGCGCCGATGCTTTTCATCGGCGAGAAAGTCGGTTCCGGCAAAGGGCCGAAGGTCGATATCGCGCTTGATCCACTGGAAGGAACCACAATTACCGCACGCGGCGGGACCAATGCTCTTGCCGTCGTGGCAATGGCGCAGGCGGGCGGATTCCTGAACGCGCCCGATGTCTATATGGACAAGATCGCCGTCGGCCCCGGCATGCCTGACGGCGTCATCGATCTCGACGCTTCGCCGGGCGAGAATCTCCGCAATATCGCCGCCGCCAAAGGCGCGGCGATGGACGATCTTCAGGTCTGCATTCTCGACCGGGATCGCCATGCCGAACTGATCGCCAAGGTGCGAGAAACAGGCGCGCGGATTATGCTGATTACCGACGGCGACGTTTCCGGCGTCATCGCGACGGCGCAGCCGGAAAGCGGCGTCGATGTCTATATGGGCACGGGCGGCGCGCCGGAAGGCGTGCTGGCCGCCGCCGCGCTGCAATGCATCGGCGGGCAGATGCAGGGGCGGCTGGTGTTCCGCAACGACGACGAAAAGGCGCGGGCGGCGCGCATGGGGATTACCGATCTGGGCCGTAAATATATGCTCGGCGATCTGGCCCATGGCGACGTGATGTTCGCGGCGACCGGCGTGACCAATGGCGCGATGCTGAAGGGCGTGCGGCTTTTTCCCGGCGGCGCGGCGACGCATTCCATCGTCATGCGCTCTATCACCGGCACCGTGCGCACCATCGAGGCCATGCATAATTTCCGCCGGAAGCCGTTTGATTTATGAGTTGCCGTTTTGGTTAACGGGTAACGCAAAATCGATGATTTACTTTCACGTTTTCATGATAAAAACATGGCAACGCGAAATTTCATTGAAAGGAGAAAATATTATGAGCGACGCTCCATCTCAATTAACGGAAGCCGTTGTGGGCCCTAAAAGAAATCTCGATGGCTTATATAATTTAGCGAAAGAGTTATTCGCCGATATGGCCGATAGAGTTCAGGTTTCTCCGCCTGTCAATGCTTGCGATTCCAATAGTGATGCTTTTTTTACGATATATAGTCTGACCAAGAAGAAAAAAGAGCGTTGTGAAGAGATCGCCCGCGTCGGAGCTTGTGGTGATTCGAGTTATGAGCTTCATATTGGAGGTTTGGTCTGTGGTCGAAGGCTCAACGACGATATTGCTAGAAATATTGTGGGGGCCTCGCCAAGGTCTCCATCAAGCCTTCGGCACCGAGGCCGAGACCGTGACCAGATTACGCAAGATTAACCTGGTGCTGCGGAGCTTCGCAGATTCTTCCTATTCCTATAATATATCCGCTAATGAGCGGCTGATGAAGGGCCTTAGAAAGATTTCCTATGACGCTGAATCCGTTCGCCCCGAATTGCAGCAGGCTTTCGATGAAGGCACGAAAGTATCGTCTCATCCGCCCGGCATTTGTGATTTATGGAGACTGGCGAAAAAGGAATTTTCCGGCACGAATTATACCGTTGAGAATTTCGATTCTTATGAAGGTCATACATATTTTAGCATCAAGAAGAAAGACGGTGCGACTGTCGCCAACATACATTCCCATGCGGGCGAGGACACGATTCTCATGGTGACTAAAAACAGGGACTGCTCGTGTCATTGAGACGGGGCCCTCGTTATGAAGGAACACCGATCGAAATCGCCCGCGCTTTAGGCTGCATTAAGAGCGGCCGCCCGATCGATCTGAAGCCGTCACCCTGATCTGCGGCTGCGCGGAAACGCGCGCCGGGGCAATGGTTTCGGCGCGCGTGACATAGCGCCGGGAATGACGCATATTGAAAATATGCTTCAGCAAACCCCGGCGGAACCTATCGTCGCTCCAGTCTCCTTTCTCTCCGTCACGCAATCCCTGACCGGCCGGATGTGGCAGGCGCGGGCTTGCGACGAGCGCATCGCCGAAGCCCTGGCGCAGCGTTTTACGCTGCCGGATATTCTGGCTCGCGCGATGGCGGTGCGCGGCATCACGCTCGAAACCGCCGCCGATTATCTCGATCCGACCTTGCGCCTGCTGATGCCCGACCCGTCGTCCTTTAAGGACATGGACAAAGCGGCAGCGCGATTGGTTGCCGCGATTACGGCGCAGGAATCCATCACGATTTTCGGCGATTACGATGTCGATGGTGGAACCTCCACGGCGCTTCTGGTTCGGTTTTTGCGCGCCTGCGGCGCCGCGCCGCAGCTTTATATTCCGGACAGGACGGCGGAAGGTTATGGGCCGAATGCCGCCGCCATGGAGCGCATCGCGGCCAGCAGCGCGAAGCTGGTGGATCTGCGTCGATTGCGGCACGACTGCGCACGAGCCGCTGGCCCGCGCGCGCGATCTTGGCCTTGATGTCATCGTGCTGGATCATCATGCGGCGGAACCGGTTTTGCCGCCGGTTCTCGCGCTGGTCAATCCGAACCGCATCGACGAAGGCGATGGATACCGGAATCTTGCCGCTATCGGCGTGACGTTTCTTTTCGTCGCCGCCGTGAATCGCGCGCTGCGCGGCGGCGGATTTTATAGTGATGAGCGCAAAGAGCCCGATTTGATGCAATGGCTCGATCTGGTGGCGCTCGGCACCGTGGCCGATATCGTGCCGCTCACGGGGCTTAACCGCGCCTATGTCGCGCAGGGCTTGCGCGTGATGGCGCGATCCGGCAATGCGGGGTTGCTGGCGCTGATGAAAGCCGGGCGCGCGAGCATGCCGCCGGATACCTTCACGGCGGGATTCATTCTCGGCCCGCGCGTCAATGCGGGCGGGCGCGTCGGCAAATCCAATCTCGGCGCGCGGCTGCTGTCCTGCGACGATCCCCTGGAGGCCGAGGCGCTGGCGATTCATCTCGACCAGCTGAACGCCAGCGCAAGGATATCGAAGTCGACGTTCTGGCCGCGGCGGAATATCAGATTCAGCAGAATGACGGCATGCCGCTTTTGTTCGCGGCGGGCGAGGGCTGGCATCCTGGAGTCATCGGCATCGTCGCGGCGCGGCTTAAGGAGCGCTATCACCGCCCGGCCATCGTCGTCGCGCTCGACGGCGGCATCGGCAAGGGATCGGGCCGCTCGGTGCGCGGCCTCGATCTCGGCGCGATGGTGATCGCGGCGCGGCAGTCCGGATTGCTCGTCAATGGCGGCGGCCACGCGATGGCGGCGGGACTGACCGTCGCGCAGGACAAAATTCCGGAATTGCGCGCTTTCCTCACCGCCCGCGTGGAGAAATTCCTCGAAGCTTCCCCGCTGGTTCCGACATTGATGCTCGACGGGATGCTGGCGGGCGCGGCGGCGACGCCCGACTTCATCGCGCAGCTCGACCGGCTGAAACCCTTCGGCACCGGCAATCCCGAGCCGCGCTTTGCCATTCCGTCATGCCGGATCGTTCGCGCCGATCTGGTGGGCGACAAGCATGTGCGCTGTATTTTGAGCGCGGCAGGCGCGACCGTGAAAGGCATCGCCTTCCGCGCGCTGGACAATCCGCTCGGCGCGGCGCTGCTCAAGCCGCAAGGCCGCGCGCTGCATCTCGCGGGCTATCTCCGCCGCGACAACTGGAACGGCCAGGATAGGGTGCAGTTTCAGATCGAGGACGGGGCTTTCGCTTAATCTGCTCCCGCCGCCGCGAGCAGGGTGGCGTTGCCGCCCGCCGCCGTGGTGTTGATCGAGACGGTGCGCTCGAGCGCGAAGCGGGGCAGGTAATGCGGCCCGCCCGCTTTGGGACCGGTGCCGGAGATGCCTTCGCCGCCGAAAGGCTGCGTGCCGACGACCGCGCCGATGATGCTGCGGTTGACATAGAGATTGCCGACGTGAAGCTCTTCCGCGATTTCGCCGGCGACGGCATCGATGCGGCTATGCACGCCGCCCGTCAGACCGAAGCCCGTCGCGTTGATCGCGGCGACAAGCTTGGGCAAGTCTTCGGGTTTGTAACGGACGACATGCAGGATCGGGCCGAAAACCTCGTCCGTCAGGAATGCGACATTGGGGATTTCCCATATCTGCGGGCTGAAGAAGGCGTGATCTATATTCGAACAAACGGGATTCCCGCTCGCCGCTTCGCGGCGTCGGGAATGACGGAGTTCTTCTGGTAAGGGCAATGTGAATATTTCTTTCGCCTCGGCGCGGAGGCGTTCGACATGTTTCTCCAGCCGCGCGCGCGCGTCATGATCGATCAGCGGGCCGATATCGGTCTTGAGGGCCGCGGGATCGCCGATGACCAGTTCCTTCATCGCCGGAGGCCAGCGCGGCGATCATGCTGTCCGCCGTCGCGTGAGGCAGGCAGAGAATGCGGGCGGCGGAGCATCGCTGTCCGGCGGAGCGGAAGGCGCTGGCGATAACATCGTCGATCACCTGTTCGGGCAATGCCGAACTGTCGATGATAATCGCGTTCTGTCCGCCGGTCTCGGCAATTAGGGGCACGATAGGGCCGTCTTTAGCGGCCAAGGCGCGGTTGATGCGCCCGCGCCGCCGCGACCGAACCGGTGAAGGCCACGCCCGCCAGAGCCGGATGCGCGACCAGCGCCGCGCCAATATCGGCTCCGCCCGGCAGCAGTTGCAGAGCGTCGGGCGGGAATACCCGCTTCATGCGCCAGCCTGACGGCATGAGCCGCCACGCGCGGCGTCTGCGGCGCGGGCTTGGCGATGACGCTGTTTCCGGCGGCGAGCGCGGGCGGCGACCTGGCCGAGGAAAATCGCCAGTGGAAAATTCCACGGGCTGATGCAGGCGAACACGCCGCGCCCGTGCAGCGTCAGCGTATTCCGTTCGCCGGTCGGACCGGGGAGGATTTCCGGCGTGAAATCCTGCCGCGCGCGGGCGGCGTAGTAGCGGCAGAAATCCGTCGCCTCGCGCACTTCGGATAGCGCGTCGGGCAGCGTCTTGCCGCCTTCATCCGCCAGCAAAGCCATGAGCGCGGCGCGGTCGCGTTCCAACAGGCCGGAAAGACGATTGAGCGCGGCGGCGCGTTCCTCCACCGGACGGCGATGCCATGTGCCGAACGCGGCTTGCGCGGCGGAGAAAACCTTATCGAGCGGCGGCGCGGCGGGAACAGGCCATTCTTTCTTCCTCGCCTCTTGCATGGCGGCCAGCAAAGGTTCCGTCACGCCCGGATCGGTGAGATCGAGGCCGGAGGAATTGGCGCGTTCCGGCGCGTATATATATTTCGGCAAGATAACGGCGGGATGACGTTTTTGCTCCTTGGCCTTAAGCAAAGCGGCGGGATCGGCAGTCAGATGCGCGATATCGATACGCGGATCGGTAAGCTGGTTGATGAAGGAACTGTTCGCGCCATTCTCCAGCAATCGCCGCACGAGGTAGCCGAGCAAAACATCATGGCCGCCGACGGGAGAATAAAAGCAGGTGCGATAGCCTTCGGGCGCGCAGCAGTTCGAAAAGCTCCGTCGCCATGCCGAACAGGCACTGAAATTCTATTTTCTTCGGGTCGGGCGCGAGGCGGCGATGATCGCGGCGATGGTCAGCGCGTTATGCGAGCCGAAAACCGGCGTCAGCCATTCACCATGCGCCAGCAACGTCCCTGGCGCAGGCAAGATAGGAAACATCGGTCGTCATCTTCCGCGTATAGACCGGAAATTCGTCCCAGCCGCGCTCCTGTGCGCGCTTGATCTCGGTATCCCAATAAGCGCCCTTGATCAGCCGCACCACCATGCGCCGCTGGAATTTTTGCGCGAAATGCGCGGCGGCATCGATGATTGCCGGAGCGCGCTTCTGATAGGCTTGCACAGCGAGTCCGAAACCCGTCCATGCGCCGAGCTTAGCGGTCTCCAGGGTCTTTTCTATCACGCCGAGCGAAAGCAACAGCCGGTCGGCTTCCTCGGCATCCACGACCATGAAAATGTCATGACGCGCCGAGGCTTCGGCCAGCGCCACGAGACGCGGCACGAGTTCGGCATAAACCCGTTCCGCCTGCGCCGCTTCATAACGCGGATGCAGGGCCGAAAGCTTGACCGATATTCCCGACGGCGCATGGCCGGGATAGAGAAGGTTATTCGAGGCCGTCGCGTCGATGGCATTCAAGTATGATTGATAATAACGCTCGGCGTCTTCGGCGGTGCGCGCGCCTTCGCCCAGCATGTCGTAGGAATAGCGGGTGCGCGCGTCGCTGATCTTATTGGCGCGCATGATCGCCGCGTCGATATCGTGGCCGATCACGAACTGATCGCCGAGCCAGCGCATCGCCATGCGGATCGCCTCGCGCACCGCGCCGTGACCGAGCTTGCCCGCGAGCAGGCCGAGCATCGCGCTTGCGCTGCCGTGGCCGTCCTCATGCGCGCCGGATATCCTGCCGGTGAGATTCAGCGCCCAGCTCGCGGCGCGCAGCGTCCATGGCGTGTCCTGGCCGAGGTGGGCCTCGAAATCGGCGGCGGTCATTTTGTCGCGGATCAGCGCGTCGGCCGTCGCCGCGTCGGGAATGCGCAGCAGCGCCTCGGCTAGGCACATCAGAGCGATGCCTTCTTTCGTATCCAGGCTGAAATGGGACAGCATTTCGGCGATGCCGGGCAGGGCCTTTTTGTGGGCGCGGATTTTGCCGATCCAGCTCGCGGCGCGATCCTGCGCCTGGCGAAGAAGCTGCGGATCGAACGCCGCTTGCGGCAGCAAATCCGCGACGGCCTGCTCTTCATCGGCGCGGTAAAGCCGGGCAAGCCTGTCTTTCAATTCCGGGGGCAGGGCAGGGGAATAGTCCATGCCGGCAGTCTAGGATGGTTAACAGATTCGGGTAAAGTCTGGTAAAAAACCATATTCGCTGATTAGTTTCAGGAAATTGCGTTATTTATTGATCATGCCGGATACGGATTTCAGATACGCAGCAAACTCGCTTTGCGGGCGGGCGGACGCTTTATTGATCCGTCCTTTCGACGGCTATTCGCGCGCCGTTCCGGAAGCGACGGTGGTTCATGGCTGCAAGGAAGCCGAGGACATAGCGGCGCGCCGCGTCGCCGAGCAAGCCATGCTCGGCAATACCGGCAAGATTATCTATTTCACCGGCGGGGCAAAATTATGGGGCGGCGGGCTGAAGCAGCTATTGGCCCTATATCTCATTCCCAAAGTCAGCCGCGCGATGCGCAATAAGCCTCCCAAGAAAAATGCGGTCGAGGCGATGCGCGGCGCGGAAGTCTTTTGCAGCGAACTCATCAAGCTCGGCGGTAATCCTAACGATTTCGATATCCGCGTCTCTCCTAAAGGAAAGCATATCAAAGGCAATATCGAGGGCATTCTTGAGCATCCCGAATGGGGATTTGAAAGCCATAAAAGCATCGGCTTTATGACTTTGCCGCCGGAATCGCTGCGCGCCATCGGCAGCTTCCATATAGTCTGCCCGAACAGCACGGCTGTCAGCATTCCGATGCCGTTCTGGCTGGACGAAATCGGCATCGGCAAGCATTTGTATGATCGCGGCGAATTAAGCTGGGTCAATAAGCGCATCGTCGATTGGCAGCTTGAAACCGAATTCAAGAAAGTCGGACTGCCGAACGCGCAGGAGCCGGACTATTGCAAGAGAGGCTTTTATCTTCCGCCGGACATGGAAAAAGAAATGGCGGCAGCGGCGGAACTGGCGGCCATTCGGCCCGCCATCCGCAATCCTTACCGGAACTTCTTCGAGGAATTGCGGGCGGCGGCATAGAGCCGTCATTCCCGACGCCACGCTTTAGCGTGGCGAGCGGGAATCCCGTTTGGTTTTTCTAAAAAATAAAACGGGATTCCCGTTCGTCCGGCTTCGTCGGCCGCCGGGAATGACGGCTTTTCTTGCAGGCCGTATTCTCTTAGACTGCAATCATGAGAAGCGAGAAACGGTTTTACATATACATTGTCACGGACAAACCATACGGCACCCTTTATATCGGTGTTACATCCGATTTAGCGCGTCGTATTTATGAGCACAAAGCTGGTTTATATAAAGGATTCAGCAAAACATACGGGCTTAAGCAACTTGTCTATCATGAAGTGCAAGAAACCGCCGAGGCCGCGTTTCAGCGCGAAACTTCCCTCAAGCGTTGGAGGCGCGATTGGAAGAAGCAATTGATCGAAAGCGTAAATCCGACTTGGCGGGATTTGTATAATGAGTTGGCATAATTAAACAAACGGGATTCCCGCTCGCCGCTTCGCGGCGTCGGGAATGACGGCTTTTATTTCTTCTTACTCTTCGCCGCCTTGGGTTTCTTTTCTTTCTCTTCTTTCTCCGCCTTCGCCGGTTTCGGCTTGCCGCCCTTGGCGGCTTTGGCTTCCAGGATTTCGACGGCCTGATCCAGCGTCAGATTATCGGGATCATAAGCTCGCGTGATCGTGGCCATCAGCTTGCCGTGCTTGATATAGGGGCCGAAGCGGCCAGCATGCTGGGTGATCCTGCCGCCGGACGGATGTTCGCCGATTTCCTTCGCGGGAGTCCGCGCCGCGCCGCCGCGGCCCTTGGACGGCTCGGCCAGCAGCACCACGGCGCGATTGAGGCCGATGGAAAGCAGATCATCGTCGGGAGCCAGCGACTTATAGCGCCCCTCATATTTCAGATAGGGGCCGAAGCGGCCGGTTCCGGCGACGATCATGCCGCCGGTTTCCGGATGCGGGCCGACATCGCGCGGCAGCGACAGCAGCTTCAGCGCCGTATCGAAATCGAGCAAATTCGGGTCCATATTCTTGAGCAGCGAAACGCGTTTCGGCCCCGACGGCTTCTCGGCCTTTTCGCCTTTTTTCCGGCGCTTCGGCTTGGGCGCGGCTTCCGCGCCGGGCGCGGGGCCGAGCTGCACATACGCGCCATAGGGGCCGATGCGGACACTGACCGGCAGCGCCGTGGCGGGATCGTTGCCCAGTTCGCGCGGGCCTTCCATGGCGGGGACATCCGTATTGCCATCGGCGACAACCAGCGGGCGGGTATTGCGGCATTCCGGATAGTTCGAGCAGCCGATGAACGCGCCGAACTTGCCGAGCTTCAGCCCCAGGCGTCCGGTGCCGCAGGCGGTGCAGGGATCGACGCCGTCCGCGCGCGGCGGGAAGAAATGCGGGCCGAGCGCGGCGTCGAGCGCGTTGATGACGTCGGTGATCTTCAGGTCTTTGGTGCCGTCCACGGCGGCGGAGAAATCCCGCCAGAAATCGCGCAGCACCTGTTTCCATTTGATCCGCCCGCCGGAAATATCGTCGAGCTTGGACTCGAGGTCGGCGGTGAAATCATATTCGACGTAATTACCGAAAAAGTTTTCCAGAAAGGCGGTGACGATGCGTCCCCGGTCTTCCGGCACGAAACGCTTCTTGTCGATCTTGACGTAGCTGCGATCCTGCAAGACCTGCATGATGCTGGCATAGGTCGAGGGACGGCCGATGCCGAGTTCTTCCAGTTTTTTGACCAGGCTGGCTTCGCCATATCTGGGAGGAGGCTGCGTGAAATGCTGCTCCGGCTTGAGGGCGGTTTTGCTGACGCCTTCGGATTCTTTCAGTGGGGGCAGGCGCGTGCCTCGCGGCGCGTCGGCCTCGTCGCTGGAGGGCGGCGCGTCGTCTTCGCGCGCTTCCTGATAGACGCGCTGATAGCCGTCGAACACCACCGTCGTACCGACGGCGCGGAATACCGCCTTGTCATTGTCGCCGACGATGTCGGCGCTGACTTGATCCAGCACGGCGCTGGCCATCTGCGAGGCGACGGTGCGCTGCCAAATCAGCGTATAAAGCCTAAGCTTTTCGGCATCCAGATAGCGGGCGACCTGTTCCGGCCGGCGAGTCATATCGGTCGGGCGGATCGCTTCATGCGCTTCCTGGGCGTTTTTCGCGGCGGCCTTATAGACGCGCGGTTCGGCGGGCACATATTGATCGCCCCATTCCTTGCCGATCAGGTTGCGCGCGCTGTCGATGGCTTCTTTCGACAAGGTGACGCCGTCGGTACGCATATAGGTGATGAGGCCGACGGTTTCGCCGCCGAGTTCGATGCCTTCGTACAAGTCTTGCGCCATGCGCATGGTGCGGCTGGCGCCAAGGCCGAGCTGGCGCGAGGCTTCCTGCTGCAAGGTCGAGGTCGTGAAAGGCGGGTAGGGATTGCGGCGGATTTGCTTCTTTTCGACTTTGCCGACGCGCCAGGAAAGCTGGTTCAGGAAAGCGACGGCGGCGGTGGCTTCCGGCTCGGATTTCAGCGCGAATTTGTCGAGTTTCTTGCCCTGCAGATGCGTCAGCTTGGCGGTAAAGGCGGCGTTCGCGGCGGTCAGGAAACCGGCTTCGACGGTCCAGTATTCCTGCGCGACGAAGCTTTCGATTTCGGATTCGCGCTCGCAGATCAGGCGCAGCGCCACCGATTGCACCCGCCCCGCCGATTTCGAGCCGGGCAGCTTGCGCCACAAGACCGGCGACAGCGTGTAGCCGACCAGATAGTCGAGCGCGCGGCGCGCCATATAGGCGTCGATCAATTCCTGATCCAGCTCGCGCGGATTGGCGAGCGCCTCGCGCACGGCGGTCTTGGTGATTTCGTTGAACGTCACGCGATGGATCGGCGTTTTCTTGTCCGTGCCTTTTTGGCGCAGCACTTCGCTGACATGCCAGGCGATAGCCTCGCCCTCGCGGTCGGGATCGCTTGCGAGATAGACCGCGCTGGCATTCTTCGCCGATGAGACGATCTCGCTGACGGCGCGCTGGGCGCGCTCGCCAAGCTCCCAGCTCATCGCGAAATCCTCGTCGGGCTTCACTGAGCCGTCTTTTTGCACCAGATCGCGGATGTGGCCGTAGGACGCGATGACCTTATAGTCATCACCCAGATATTTGTTGATCGTTTTCGCCTTGGCGGGCGATTCGACTATGACCAGCTTGGAAGCCAATGAGACTATTCCTTATGAAGTAATATGGCCTTTAACCCGCAAGGCAGACTCGGTTGCCCGCCATGCGCTGAATCTTTCCGGCCAGCTCCAATTCGAGCAGGACGGTCAGGACCAGAGGGGCTGAGACATGACACTCCCGAATGAGTTCGTCAACCTCTGTTGGAGAAGTGCTAATATTATCAATGATTTGTAGGCGAATATTATCGGTTTGCTTTATAGTATCGGTTGCCGGTAGAGGGGTAAAATTGTCATTTTTCGCAGAATCGGCGAAGGCGAAGCCCATCGGCAATGCCTCGATGATTTCTTCGGCATTCTGGATGAGCGTCGCGCCCTGCTTCAACAGCCGGTTGGTTCCGCCCGCGCGCGGATCGAGCGGCGAGCCGGGCACGGCGAACACTTCGCGGCCTTGTTCGAGCGCCATGCGCGCCGTAATCAGCGAGCCGGATTGCAGGGCGGCCTCGATGACGGCGACGCCCAGGCTGAGGCCGGAGATGATGCGGTTGCGGCGCGGAAAATGCTGCGCGCGGGGTTCGCTGCCGAAAGGCATTTCCGCGACGATGCAGCCGTTTTCGCTTATCTGTTCATAGAGCCCGGCATTTTCCGGAGGGTAGATATTGTCGACGCCTCCCGCCAGCACGGCGACGGCGCCGGTCTCGACGCTGCCCTTATGCGCGGCGGTATCGATGCCGCGCGCGAGGCCGGATACCACGATGTAGCCCGCCTTGCCCAGATCGCGGGCGATGATCTCGGCCAGCTTGCGCCCGTTGAGCGACGCGTTGCGCGCGCCGACGATCCCCAGGCATTTTTTGTGAAGCGCCGCGATATTGCCGCGCACCGAGATAATCGGCGGCGCGTCTTCGATGGCGGCCAGATAAGTGGGATAGTCCGGCTCGCATGACGCGATCAGCTTCGCGCCGAAATCCTCATGGAGCGCGATTTCGCGCTCGGCGTTATCAAGGCTCGGCGGCTTGAAGCTTTTTCTGCCGCCGCGCGCCGCGATCTCCGGCAGGGCTTCGAGAGCCTCGGACGCAGAGCCGTAACGCTTCATGAGATGCTTGAAACTGATCGGGCCGACATTTTCCGCCCGCGCCAGCATTAGCCAGTCCCGGCGTTCGGCATGGCTAAACGGACGCGGCTGGATCATGGTCCGCATCCTTTTTTTCCTGCGTTTGGTGGGCGGTTTGTTCCTCGATGACTTCGACCGTTTCGGCGGGGGCGGGAACGGCATTCTCGGACGCCATCGCCGCCGCGACCGTCGTTGCCGCCATGATCGCGGCTTCGCCGGATTTGCCGAAACTGATCTGCGGTTCTTCTCCGGAGATCAACTGCCGGATATTCTTGCGGTGCCGCCACCAGATGAAGATGCCGATGCCGATGAAAAACAGCACCAAATCCCGGCGGTCGAGAATATAGGCATAGAAGGGCGCCAGCGTGACCGCCGCCAAGGCCGCGACCGACGACAGCCGTACCATCACCAGCACGACCACCCAGGTGAATCCGGCGGCGAGGCCGAGAGGCCAATAAATGCCGCAAGTGATGCCGAACGCAGTCGCGACGCCCTTGCCTCCCTTATAGTTCAGCCAGATGGGATAGCTGTGGCCGAGCATCGCGGCAGCGCCTGCGATCAGGCCGAGGGCAGGGGAGAAATGCAGGCCGATCATGACGGCCACGGCCCCCTTGATCGCGTCGAGCGCGAGCGTGAGCGCGGCAAGTCCTTTTTTTCCGGTACGCAGCACGTTGGTCGCGCCGATATTGCCGGAGCCGATCTGGCGGATATCGCCCGCGCCCGCGAATTTGGTCAGCAGCAGGCCGAACGGGATGCTGCCGAGCAGATAGCCGAGGCCATAGCTGACCATCAGGGCGAAGATCGCCATGAACGGGCTGGAAAAATCGGCGGAGGGAGGAGGCGTGGCGATCATGATGACAGGAAATAGCCCATAAAATCATGGGGGATGCAAGGGGGTTGGTTAACGATCGCCCATATCAGTTACTGAAAGTATATTTATCGGTTATAGTGAAATCCAGAGGATGAGGTGCTCCATGCTAAAACTTTTCAAGGAAACTGCGGCATATCTTGTCGGCTTCGGCGTCGGCACGGCAATTTATCAGCAAGCGGCGCATGGACAAGTCGATATGAAAGAGACCGCCATCAAAGCGGCTGTATGCACGGCGCTCATGGTGCCGTATTTGATCTGGCGAAACCGGGGACACGGCAATCGGCCCGCGCCAGTCTAGAGAATCCTCTTACCCCAACAACTCCGCGTCCATGATCCTGTCCAGCACGGCCATGCGCATGGCGACGCCGTTCCGGACCTGTTGCAGGATGACGCTGTGTTTGGGGTCGTCGGCGATATCGTCGGTGAGTTCGAGGTTGCGCGTTATGGGGCCGGGATTCATCACGATCACGTCGGGCTTGGCGAGCACTAATTTTGCACGATCGAGCCTGTAGGCTTGCTGATATTTTTCGATATCCGGTTTGTCGCTCTCCCTCATCCGTTCCAGCTGAATGCGCTGCGTCATGATGACGTCGGCATCCGCCACTCCGGCGGCATAGTCGGTGAATAGTTCCGCGCCCAGGGCTTCGGCATTGGACGGCAGAAGATTGGGCGGCGCGATCAGGCGTATCTTCACGCCGAATTTCCTGAACAGGGAGATATTGGAATGCGCCACGCGGCTATGCAGAATGTCGCCGCAAATGGCAATCGTCAGGCCTTCGATTCTGCCTTTGCATTCGCGGATCGTGTAGGCGTCGAGAAGCGCCTGGGTCGGATGCTCGTTGGTGCCGTCGCCGCCATTGATCACCGCGCAATCGACCAGACCGGCGATTTTCCCGGCGGCTCCGGCCTCGCTATGGCGGATGACGATGGCTTCCACGCCCATGGCGTTGATCGTCCGCGCCGTATCCTCCAGCGTCTCGCCCTTTTTGGCGGAGGAGGTCGCGGCGTCGAAATTCACGACTTCCGCGCCCAGCCGCTTGGCCGCCAGCTCGAACGAGATGCGCGTCCGGGTCGAGTTCTCGAAGAAAAGATTAACGACGGTCTTTCCCGCATGATGCGGCACGGTCTTGACGTCCTGGAACTCGTCGGCGTGGGACAAAAGGTCCTCGATCTCCGCGACGGTCAAATCCTCGATGCCGAGCAAATGCGGGCGGGAGAAGGGGGAATGGACTGCTGTCATAACCGGTCTGGCAATTTTCATCGGAAAAAGACTATAAACGCATGAACCGTGTAGGACAATATGGCCGAACAAATAGAAATCACCCCCGATGAAGCCGAAATCCGGCTCGACCGCTGGTTTAAGCGGCATTATCCCCATGCGACGCACGGGCAGGTGGAAAAGCTGCTCCGTACCGGCCAGGTGCGGGTGGACGGCAAGCGCGCCAAGGCCAATGCCAGGCTTGCGCCCGGGCAGAAAATCCGCGTGCCTCCCATGCTGGCCGGGGGAGAGGACAAAGCCGCCTCCGCCGCCCGCACCGACGCCTCGACGCTGAAGCAGTTAAAACAATGGGTGCTGTTCGAGGATGCCGACGTTTTGATCCTCAATAAGCCGCCCGGCCTCGCGGTGCAGGGCGGAACCGGCCAGAAGCGCCATCTGGACGCGATGCTCGATGCCTGGCGGGACAAGGACGGCAATCGTCCGAAGCTGGTGCATCGGCTCGACCGCGATACCAGCGGCATCCTGGTGCTGGGGAAAACCGCCTTTGCCGCGGCGAAGCTGGCGGCGTCTTTTCGCGCGCGCGATACCAGGAAGATATACTGGGCCGTTACCATCGGAACGCCGCGCCCGATCAAGGGGCGGATCGACCTCGCGCTTAAAAAGCAGGGCGAGAAAATGATTTCCGCCGAGGATGGCGATGCGGAAGCAAAAGACGCAGCGACTCTTTATGCGATTATCGATCATGCAGGCAAGCAGGCGGCGCTGGTGGCGCTCTGGCCGCTGACCGGACGGACGCATCAGCTTCGCGTGCATATGCAGGCCATAGGCACGCCGATCCTCGGCGATCCGGTTTATCTCCCGGCGGAGCGCACGGACGGCTCGGCGGCGATGAACCTGCCCGAGGGCGAATTATACGACGGATTGCATTTGCATGCCCGCCGCCTCATGATGCCGCATCCGCGCGGCGGCATGATCGACGCGATCGCGCCCGTGCCGCCCGTGATGAAAAAATCTTTCCGCTGGTTCAACTTTACCGGCGATTATCCAGACCCGTTCGACGGAGACGATCATGGCCCCCCCAAGCGCAAAGAAAAGTAAACTCAAGCTCATACTGGCTATCATCGGCGTTCTTATCGCCGTGCCAGTCATCGGTATCGGCGTGGTGGTGGCGACCGTCAATCCCGACGACTACCGCGGCCAGATCGCGCAGATTCTGTCCGATAACATGGGACGCAAGGTAAGCCTTAACGGCAAAATGAGCTTCGGGATTCTGGGCGGCCTGACGCTCGAGATCAACGACGCCGCCATCGCCAATCCGTCATGGGCAAGCCGCGACATGATGGCGAAAGTCGGCAAGCTCGAACTGGCGGTGGCCCTGATGCCGCTGCTGCATAAACAGCTGGATGTGCAAAAGATCGTCCTCAATGACGCCGATATCCTGCTCGAAACCAATAGCGCGAACAAAGGCAACTGGGAATTCGACGTAGCCTCTCCGCAAAAGAAAGAGGCCGCCGAGCAGAAGGCGGCCGCCCAGGGCGCGCCTATCGAATTGAACGTGCGTGAAGTCAAGCTGAACAATGTTCGCGCCGGGATGAAGGGCAAAGGCGACGTTCTTATCGATAAGCTGAGCCTGCAGGCCGCGGGCAAGACCGATCTTAAATTGAACGGTAACTTCAATACGCTGCCGTTCGACGTGAAGCTTGAAGCCGGGCAATGGCAGGATTTCATGGCGGGCAAGAACTGGCCATTTACCGCCGAAGCGAGCTTCGCGGGCAATGATCTTTCCGGTTCCGGCATGGCGGAAAAGAAGGGGAAGGTTATCGACTTGGCCAGTTTCAAGCTGGCGAGCGCGATGGGCAGCAACGTGACCGGCAAATTGAATATCGATATGACGGGCAGCAAGCCGCGCATCACCGGCGACGTGAATATCGACAAGATCAAGCCGCCCGCCCCAGGTGGTGGCAGCGCGGCAGGCATAGGCCAGCCCGCGCCCGGTTCTCCCGGCGACGGCCGCTTGTTCAGCGCCGCGCCTTTCGATCTGTCGGCGCTTAAATCGGCCAATGCGGATGTGCGTGTCAACATCATCGCGATCGAGACCGACAAAATTACGCTAAGTCCCGTTCAGACCCATGTGAGTTTGCGCGAAGGCCGGCTACAGCTCGATCCGCTCACGGCAGGCTTTGGCGGGAATGAAATCAAAGGGCGCGTGGTTCTCGACGCGGGGCAAAGTCCGGCGGCGCTGGCGCTGACCATGAATGGCAAGCAGCTCGATCTTGCGGATATCCAGCACAAGATGAACATGGATTTCATCCCGCTCGGCAAAACCGATCTGGATATCGATGTGACCAGCCGGGGCGACAGCCCGCGTGCGCTGGCGGCCGGTCTGGACGGCAAGATCAATCTGGAGGTCGGCGAGGCCGCTCAGGCCGGAAAGATGAAGCAGGGAGCGGGCGATTTGCTCATGATGCTCTCGCCGCAGACCGGCGCGCTCGCCAACGCCAAGCTCGCTTGCGCGGCGGCACGGTTCACGGCGCAGAATGGCGTCGTGACCAGCAACGGCATTCTGCTCGAAAGCAATGTCGCCACCGTGGCCGGAACCGGCTCCGCCGATCTGCGCCAGGAAAGCCTGAATTTTTTCTTCAAGCCGGTGCCGAAGGACGCTTCGGTGGCGCAGCTGATGTCGCCGCTGCATGTCGGCGGGACGCTTGCCGCGCCGGTTTTCAGGCTTGATACCGCTTCCGCCGCCGCCAATCTCGCGGGCACGTTCCTGGGCGCGAATATTCCGGGCGTCGCGGGGAACGATGTCCGCGTACCCATCGTGAAAGCGAGCGCGGGCGGCAATCCGTGCGTCGAGGCGCTGAATAATCCGACTTATCCGGCGGCCGGCGCGCAGACCGGCGTCGCCTCTCCGGCGATCGAGAAGGGCCGCGAGTATGTCAAAGAGCACGCCAAGGGCGTGGACGAAAAGATCGGCAAGCTCCTCGGCGGCGACAAGTCGCCGCTGAAGGGATTGTTCGGGCGGTAACGTGCGCCGTTTCTGGAAAATAGCTTCCGTCATCCCGCTGCCGGAAGGGTACGGCATCGCACTGGACGGCAAGGTGCTGAAAACGCCTATCGGGCATGATTATTTGTGTCCAACCGAGACATTGGCGCAGGCGATTGCCGGGGAATGGAACGCGGTTGCCGGAAAGATCGTCCCGCGATCCATGCCCATGACGCAATTCGCCGCCACCAGCCTGGATATCACGGCGGCGCAAAGACCCGTGATCATCGATCAAGTCGCCGCCTATGCGGAAACCGACATGCTGTGTTATCGCGCCGTGGAGCCGCCCGCGCTCGTCGAACGGCAGCATGAAATCTGGCAGCCCTATCTCGATTGGGCGGCCGTTCAATTCGGCGCTTCCCTCAAGACCGCGACCGGCATCGGCCATGTGCCGCAGGATACGTCTGCCGTGGGCGCATTACGGCAAGCTATCGAAGCTCTCGACGATTTCCGCCTGACGGCTTTGCAGAATGCGGCCAGCGCGACCGGCTCGCTTATCCTGGGCTTCGCGCTCACGCAGCATTGGCGCGGCGTGGAGGATATTTTTGCCGCCGCCGAACTCGATGCCGATTATCAGGCGGAAAAATGGGGCGGCGACGATGAAACCCGCGCGCGGCAGGAGGCCGTTAAGGCCGAATTATCCGCGATAGCGCGGTTTGCGGGGCTGATTGAGTAATTGCCATCCTCGCGGCCATTGATTACATTCCATGCAGGACGGCGAAAGCTGTTTTAGAACGGCAAACCCGTTCGGGGGCTTTGAAACCCTCACTAGCGAGCTACTTGTGCATCAGCTCGTAAATCCGATGTGCCTCTCGACCATCCGGTCGGGGTGGCGGCGGAATATAATAGCGCGAGCGAATACGCTGCGCCGTTCTAGTGCGGTTTCAAACACCCCGATCACCAGGGAATCTTCCCTGGTGATCGTTTTGTTTCAGGGGGTAAACCGTGGCGGACGACCGGAAAAACAAAGACAGGAACCAATTGCTGGCCGAGGCTCTGCGGGAAACGGTTGACGGTCCGGCGGTCATTGCGCGCGAATTACGCCTGATGGCGGCGGCAAAGGACGATATCTATAAGCGTTTCCGGACGGCATCGCCCTGGATCAAGAATGTCTGGCACGCGGCGGCGGATATGCTGGAAGAATGCGGCCGTCGCCATGGACGATAGATCTGCCGGGAATGACGGCTTTGACGACTATTACTCTTCATACGCCGCGGAAGTCGGCAGCGTCGAAATCACGCCAAGCCGCTTGTTCCGGTATTGCAGATAGACGCTGCGCATCTGGGCGTAGAAGTCGATCGAGCCTTTTTTCAGCTCGTCGATATCGTCGATATGGCGCTCGCGCTTGACGAGGGCGCCGACGCCGGTGCTGACGTAATCATAGGCGTTCGACGTCGATGCCGGGCCGATGCCCGCGATGTAACCCCAGGGCGTCATGGCCATGTCCACGCCCATGCCGATGCCGTCGCGCACGGTCGAGGGGCCGAAGAGCGGCAGAACGAGATACGGTCCCTGTCCCACGCCCCAGGTATGAAGCGTCTGGCCGAAATCGGCGGAAGTCGATTTCCAGCCGATTTCCTTGCCCGCGATGTCCCACATGCCGCCGACTCCGGCCGTGGAATTGACGACCAGGCGGCCCAAGGTGATTCCAGCGTCCGTCGCGCGGCCCTGCATCAGGCTGTTGGCGAACACGACCGGCTCGCCCATATTGTCGATAATGCCGCCGACCCGGTCACGGACGAATTCGGGAACGAAGAAGCGGTACATCTCGGCCAGCGGGCGGAACAGCAGGCGGTCGAAGAAATCATTGACGTCGAATACGACGCGGTTGACCGGCTCAAACGGATCATGGCTTGCATCGGATACGAATTCGTCGCGGCTGTCGCTTTTCGCCGGATCGCTGGCGCAACCGGTTATGCCGAAGCCGAGGCATAGGACGAGAACGGTAACCCGAAGGAGATTCATGGAGCGCATGTGTGCCGTCGCGAAAAAAATCGAAAAGCAGAAGGGATATTACACGATATTTGGTTTAACCCGTCTTAACAGCGCAGGCAATAAGAAACATGTGCAGAATAAAGCGTAGAGCAGGGCAATTGTTAAAATTATTCCCATACTTGCGGTCCCTTTATGGGCCGATAGCGCCAGGGAGCCGAAGGCCACCAGCGTGGTCGAGGCGCTGAAAACGACCGCCCGCGCCATGCTCGATTGCAGGAAATCATCGCCTCCGGCGCGCCAGTACGTGACGAAATAAATCGCGAAGGAGACGCCCAGGCCGAGCAGCAGCGGCAGCCCGATGATATTGGCGAAATTAATCGGAATATGCGCTAAAACGCTGGTCGCCAGCGTAAGGAGCGCGGCGAGCACGAGCGGCATCAATACCGCCAGCGCGTCGAAAATCCGGCGCAGGCTGACGAGCAATAATCCGGCGATGACGGCCATGGCAGTGAGGGCGGCGCTGACGAAAGCATGCACGACGGTATTGCCCGATTCGGCTATCGAAATCGTCGTGCCGCCCGCGCCGGGGAACACAGTTTTGATCGCGTGATTAAAACGCAACAGATTTTCAGGATCGCGCGGATTGTCCTTCGGATAGATTTCAATTCGGGTTTTTCCGTCCGGCGCGACCCAGTCTTCGAGCAGTTCCGGGGGGAGATTCGCACTCGTCACGGCTTGCGCGGCGAGCAAATCGCGAATCATGACGAGCTGCGGGCTTAATCCGGACAGCAGGGCGTCCTGAAGGGCGAACAGTTGGTTCGCGTCATTTTGCATCGGCTGCAGGATGTCGGCGAGTTCCCCGGCCACGGGAAGCTGCTCCCGGACGCTGCCCAGCATGCCCGCGAATTGCGCCGTCGCCTGCACCAGATCGTCCGCGCGCGGCGGCGGCGCGAAATCGATCGGGGTCAGCGTTGCCGTGAGAATCATCTGCGTGTCCCGCAGCATTTGCAGTTTCGGTTCCTGGTCTTCCGGAACGAAACTGTTCGCGGTCATTACGCGCGCCACTTCGGGCAAAGCACGCAGCCGGGCGGCGATTTCTTCGGCCTGTGCCTGCTCTGGAGCCAGGATTTGCGCGGTGTAAGGGGTGCTTTCGAGGTTCTTGGCAAGATCGAACAGCGTAGCGACCGATTCGGTCTTGGGGTCTTTCAGATTCAGCGGGTCGAAATCGAACCGCAATTGCGTCGTGACGCCGATGCAGGCGACCGCGATACCGGAAGCGGCCACGATGACCGCGATCCTGTGGCGCTGCAGGAAACCGTTCAAAGGCGCGGCCCAGCGGAAGCCGACGGATTCCTGCTCCGCAGGCGGCTTGAAGATCGCGATCAGCGCGGGCAGCAGCGTGATATTGCATAGCAGCGCGATAATCATGCCCGCGCCCGCGATCAGGCCGAGTTCGGCCACGCCCGCGTAATCGGTCGGGGTAAAAGCCAGAAATCCGGCAGCGGTGCTGGCGGCGGCAAGCGCCAACGGCAGGGCGATCACCCGCGCGGTGGCGGAAAGGGCTTCGGACAATTCAGGATGATGGAAATGCTGGTCGCGGAACCGGACGCCGAACTGAATGCCGAAATCTACTGCGATGCCGATGAACATCACGGCGAAGGCGACCGAAATCAAATTGAGCGAGCCGATGGCTGCGATCCCGAACGCCGTCGTCGCCACCAGTCCCGCGCCGAGCGTCAGCAGGATCGGCACGACGATGCGCAGCGATTTCAGCGCCAAGATCAGCAGCGTGCCGACCAGTATCAGCGATCCGAGGGCGGCTATTCCCATGCCGTCGGCGATGCTGGAAAATTCTTCGTCATTGAGTGCCACCGAACCGGTGAGCCGCACTTGCAGTCCCGGTTGCCGGTCGAATCCGGATTCTTTGGCCATCATCCGCACCGCGCTGGTCGCTGCTGCGCCGGGCGACAAAGCCGCGTAGTCGAGAACGGGCTGCGCCATGATAAAGCGGCGCAGACCATGCGGATCGGGCGCAGCGCCACCGCTTAGAAAGCTTTGCCAGTCCAGCTTGACGGGCTGTCCGTTTTTGACGGACGCGGCGGAGGCGGCGATTTTTTCCAGTACCGGGACGAACTGCTCCGGCTTGGCGGCGCCTTGCTTGAAGCCCATCAGCATCATGTTGAGCGCGCGGAACAGCCCGCGCAGGCTTTGATCCGCCGCCAGCGCGCCCAGCATCGGCTGCGCCCGCATCAGGCTGTCGATGGTATCGGCCAGCTTCGCTTGATCCAGATACAGCAGGCCGTTCTGCCTGAAGAAGGGCAGGACGTCCGGACGGCGCACGGTCTTGAACAGGTCCTTGCGCTCGCTCATGCGCGCGGCCAGCGTCGCGGCGGCGATTTCAGTCTGCGCCGCGTCCTGCCCGTCGATCACGACGACCAGCAGATCATTGCGCGCCGGAAAGGATTTCTCGATTTCCTTTTCCTGTTGCCGCCACTCGAGGTTTTCGGAAAGCAGCGTATTCACGTCGGTATTCATGCGGAAATGCGCCGTCGCGTACCAGCCGCAGAAACCGGTCAGCAGAACGAACAGCAGCGCGACCGCCCAGGCGTAGCGGCGGCAGAGATCGACGAGAGTGGCGATGGGAAAAATCATATGAATTTACTTGCCACTCTTCCCATGCCCTTCGCTCAGCGGTATGCCCGGCGCGTTTTTGATGTTCTTGACGACCAGTGTCGAGCGGATTTTGGTCACGCGCGGCGCGGCCATGATCTGCGTGGTCAGGAATTTCTGATAGGATTCCCAGCTTTCGGCGACGACTTTCAGCAAAACATCGGCGTCGCCGGTGGTCAGATAGCTTTCGCGCACCATCGGCCAGGTTTGCAGCAGCCGCGCGAATTCGGCTAAATCGGATTCGTTGTGGCTATTGAGGTTAACCTCGGTGAAAATCGTCACGCCATAGCCCAGCTTGTCCGCCGCAAGCTCGGCGTGATATCTCTTAATGAAACCAGCCTCTTCGAGCGCCTTGACGCGGCGCAGACAGGGCGGTGCCGAGATACCGGCTTTCTTGGCCAGTTCGACATTTGTCATGCGCCCGTTTTCCTGTAAGTTGTTCAGGATGCGCATGTCGATGCGGTCAAGTTTGATGTGCTTCATAACTTACACTGGGAACCTTGTTTATGATGCCTGAAGAAGGAAAGACAACTACGCCATCCGGACTGCCCGCGCAACTTTCTTGCTGGGTCGTTACCGATGGCAAAGTCGGCATGGAAAATCAATGCCTCGGTCTGGTCGAAGCGATAGGGCTGAAACCCATCGTCAAGCGCATACGCTTGCGCAGCCCATGGCGGCAATTGTCACCCTATCTTCGCCTGGGCAAGCGTTATGCCTTCAGCAGCAAAGGCGATCCCATCGCGCCGCCCTGGCCGGATTTGCTGGTGACGACCGGACGTCTTAGCGTTCCGGCGGCGCTTCGGGTGCGCAACGCCAGCAAGCGGCATACGCTGTGCGTCCATATCCAGGACCCGGTGATCGATTCGCGGCGCTTCGATCTGGTCATCATTCCGCGCCATGACGGCACGACCGGCCCGAACGTCATGACGACGCGCGGCTCGCTGCATCGCGTTTCCGCTTCCATGCTGGCGGCGGAAGGCGAGAAATTCCGCGCCCAGTTCGCGCATCTGCCGCGCCCCTGGGTCGCGGTGCTGATCGGCGGCGCGAACGCGGTCTATCAGTTTTCGCCGCGCGAGATGATTCCGCTGTCGGTGCAGCTTGCCGATCTCGCCAAGAATATGCCCGCTAGCCTCATGGTTACGCCTTCGCGCCGTACCGGAGAAGCCAACATGGCCGTGCTGCAAGCCGCGCTGCATGACGTGCCCAATTTCGTCTGGGACGGCACGGGGCCCAATCCTTATTATGGCATGCTGGCGCTGGCGGATTACGTCATCGTGACCTGCGATTCCGTGAATATGGTGTCCGAAGCCTGTTCGACCGGCAAGCCGGTCTATGTCATCGATCTGCCGGGAGGATCGGAGAAGTTCAACCGCTTTCACCAGGCGATTCGCGATGACGGCCTGGCGCGGCCCTTCAAGGGAGTGCTGGAGCCGTTTTCCTACCAGCCGCTCAATGATATGGAACTCGTGGCGGCGCGGGTGAGGCAGATGCTCCAGGAGAGAGTGGCGGCAGCGGCATGACGGCGGATATGTTGAATTTGCAGTCTTTGGCGGCGCTGGAGCCGGTTCGCGAGCCTTTTCCACATCTCATCTTGCCCGGATTCGTGCGCCGCGAGGCGCTTGACGCTATCGAGGCGGATTTTCCTGTCATTGAGCAACCAGGAAGTTTTCCTTTACCTACATTGAGTTATGGAAAAAACTTCAAGCAGTTTATGAACGAAATCCAGGGGCCGGACATGACCCGGCTCATCAGCGAGAAATTCGGTGTCGATTTATCCGATCTTCCGACGATGGTCACCGTGCGCGGCCAATGCCGTGCGACCGACGGCCAGATTCACATCGACAGCAAGACCAAGCTGATTACCGTGCTGATCTATATGAATGGCAAATGGGAACAGCCCGGCGGCCGCCTGCGGCTGCTGCGCTCGCCGGATAATCTTGACGACGCCTTCGCCGAGGTGCCGCCCGACCAGGGCACGATGCTGGTGTTCAAAAACCAGCCGAATGCCTGGCATGGCCATGAATCCTTCACTGGACAAAGGCGGGCGATTCAACTCAACTGGGTAACGGATTCCGGTGTCGTCTTCCGCGAGCAATTCCGGCATCGCATCAGCGCGTTTTTCAAGCAGCTTAATAAAGGCCATTCTTATGCCCCTTAAAATTGATACGTTCAGCAACCAGTCCGGCGGCAATGCCTTTTACAAGGCCGTGGGGCATCCGCTGGCCGCCGCGAAAGCCGACAGCCTCGTCGCGCATCTGGAGAAGAACGGCCCGGTCGCCATTTACGATCCAAGCAACCAGCTGGCCGGATTCGCCGAGTTTTATCCGTTGAACAAAATCGAGATCGCCGGGCTGTTCGTCCAGGATGTCGATCAGATCGGCAAGCCGTTTCTGAATCATACCGCGCAGCCCGTGACAGCCATATCGTCATGTCGCTGCCGGACGATTTTGGTCGCCAGCTTCGATTCGGTGAAGATCGTGGATCAGGCGCGCCATTTGTTTCCCGCCAATACGCCCTGGCACAGCTTCGATGGCTTGCGTTTGCCCGAAGCCATGCTGACCGACAAGCAGCGTTATCTCTCGACGCTGAACTTCGCCACCAATCTGGCGTTTTTCCGCGACGGCGGCGGGCATCATACCCGCATCGTCACCGCGAATTACTGGGCAACCTATGGCGGCAGGGACGTGACCATGTGGTGCAACCTGTTCGACGCCGACGGCAAGATCATCGCCGAATGGACCGAGAAGCTGCCGGGTGCGAATGCGGTCGTCATCATCGATAGCGCCGAAGTGCGCGCGCGCTTTAGTCTGCCGGAATTCACCGGCCAGCTTTTCATGCATGTGATCGGCGCCGCCGGACATGACGTCGTCAAATACGCGCTCGACACTTATGGCGATGACGATAAGGTTTTGTCCTGCACCCACGACGCCAATTCATGGCCTTCCGATCTTTATGCCGGTCTGCCCGCGCCCGCCGCCGACGAAGATGTCGTGCTGTGGGTGCAGAACAGCCATCCCAGCCCCATTCCGGCGGGAGAGATCGGCTTCAACCTGATGGGGGATGCCGAAACCGCCTGGCTGCAAAAGCCGCTCGCGCCGTTTGCGACGTACCGGCTGAGCGTTTCGGAATTGCTGCCCAATGCGCGCTGGCCGCAGCAGGTGGAGATTCAGGCGGGCAAGCATTTCGTCCGTCCGCGCTACGAGATATTCCAGAAAGACGGGCGGTCGCGCATCTCGCATCCGAATGTGGAGCGCAGCGATCTGAAGCCGGATAAAAGGCTCGCCGAGCTCGGCGACATTCTCGGCAAGATTCACATTCTTCCCGCGCCGGTTCTGCCGCTCGACCGGTATGACAGCCTGGCGCTGCCTACGCCCATGTCCACGGCGCAGACTCATATGCCGCTGCAGGCGATCATCTATGACTCCACGGGGCAGGAGGCGGCGCGTCACAAATTCGGCAATCTGCCGCGCAAGCACCAGTCGCTGCTGGAAGTCGGCCAGCTGCTCGGCGGCAAGAAGCTGGCGGGGGGCTACGGCCATATCGAGCTGACCTATGATTTTGACGCCGGAGACGATGTCGATGGCTGGATGCATGCGCTGTTCCGCTACCGCGACCGCAAGACCGGCCATGCGGCGGAAACCAGCTTCGGCTCCCATGTCTTCAACACCATCATGACCTATAAGAACGAGCCGCAATCCTATGCCGGAAAAGCTCCCGGTTTGAGCACACGGCTGTTCCTGCGCTGCGGCCCCGAGCCGCTCGATACTTTATGCCACCTGATTTACCCTGCGTCGGCGTCGTGGCATAGCGTGTCGGATACGGCCTTAGTCCTGACGCGCCGCGACGGCACGGAAATCGCCAAGCGCGCCGTGCGCATTCCCTGCCACGGCTCGCTGTTCTGGAAGGTCAGCGAAATGTTCACCCCGGACGAGCGGCAGGCGGCGGGCGATCATGGCTATGTCGTCGTTCGCGACACCACTTGCCGCCTGTTCGGTTATCATGGCCTTATCGCCAAAGACGACGCGGCGTTCAGCCTCGATCACATGTTCGGGTTTTAGGCCTGCATGAAAAGCTTGGCCCAACTTTTTGCTAAAAATCGCGAATGGTCGGAGCAGCTTCGCAGCCAGGACCCCGGCTATTTCTCGCGTTTGGCAGATGGGCAAGCGCCTGAATATCTATGGATAGGCTGCTCCGATAGCCGCGTGCCGGCCAATCAGATCATTGGCTTGCCGCCGGGCGACATATTCGTGCACCGGAACATCGCCAATGTCGTTTCGCACGGCGATCTTAATTGCTTGTCGGTTATCCAGTTCGCCGTCGAAGTTCTAAAGGTCAAGCATCTCATCGTTTGCGGCCATTACGACTGCGGCGGCATCAAAGCCGTGCAGCAGGGAGTAAGCCTCGGTTTGACCGATAACTGGCTTGAGCATGTCCATGACGTGCAATGCTTTCATTCGAAGGCTCTTGCCAAGCTGCCGCCCGAGAGCCAATTGCCGATGCTCTGCGAATTGAACGTCATCGAGCAGCTTCACCACGCCGCGCAGACCAGTATCGTTCAGCAGGCCTGGAAGCGAGGGCAGGAGCTGTATCTGCATGGATGGATATACGGCGTCGAAGACGGCTTGCTGCGCGATCTGAAAGTCGGCGCGTCGTCGGCTGCGGAGTTTCAAGGGGCATACGAAGCCGTGGTGGAATCCCTGATCTCCGGCCGCCAAAATACCTTGTCTGTCACTCTTAGAGATCATTGATGTCAGTCACTCATAAAACCAAGACCCTCATCATCGGCGCCGGGCCCGCGGGCTATACGGCGGCGATCTATGCGGCGCGGGCTAATCTGAAGCCGATCATGGTGCAGGGGATGCAGCCGGGCGGGCAGCTCACGATCACCACCGATGTCGAAAATTATCCCGGCTTTGCCGATATCATCCAGGGGCCGTGGCTCATGGAGCAAATGGCGGCGCAGGCGGAAAAGGTCGGCACGCAGCTTATTTACGACGTTATTTCCGACGTGGATTTCACCCAGCGCCCCTATCGCTGCATCGCTGAATCCGGCGACATTTTTCTGGCCGAGACCGTCATCATCGCCACGGGCGCTCAGGCGCGCTGGCTGGGGCTGGAAAGCGAGAAGCTGTTCCAGGGTTTCGGCGTCTCCGGCTGCGCCACTTGCGACGGATTCTTCTTCAAGGGCAAGGAAGTCGCGGTCATCGGCGGCGGCAATACCGCTCTCGAAGAGGCCCTGTATCTCACGCATCACGCAAGCAAGGTCACGCTCGTTCACCGGCGCGATCAATTCCGGGGCGAGAAAATCCTGCACGACCGGGTCATGAGCCATCCCAAGATCGCGGTGGTCTGGAACAGCATCGTCGAGGAGGTCGTCGGCGATGCCGCGCCGGTGAAGATCGTGAAGGGCTTGAAATTGCGCGACACGCAGACCGATGCCGTAAGCGCGCTGGACGTCGAAGGCGTGTTTATCGCCATCGGCCATGATCCGGCGACAAAACTTTTTAAGGGTAAGCTGGATATGGACGAGTCGGGCTATCTACTGACCGCGCCCGATTCCACCGCCACGAATGTTCCCGGCGTATTCGCCGCCGGCGACGTGAAAGACAAGATATTCCGCCAGGCCGTCACCGCTGCCGGCATGGGATGCATGGCGGCATTGGAAGCCGAACGCTGGCTTACGGGTGCATCGTGAGCCCTGATCATAAAAAAAAGAGCGGCAAGCGAAAGAATAAAGGGTTTCACTATATCCGTTCTGTGCTGATGCCCGGCGAGAAAATTATCTTCGCCACGACGTTGCATTGGATCGTGTATTGGCGCGCGTTGTTCGTGACATTGGTTGGGCTGGCGTTCGCTTTCGGCTCGCATCAGATTATCGAATTCGTATTCGGCCCCATTACTGCCGCCGAATATGCCCAGCCCGCCCGATACCTCGTGATGGCTTTCGTGCTTTTGGGCTGCTTCCTGTTCGTCACGGCTTACATCAAGCATACGGAATCCGAATTGGCCGTGACCGATCAGCGCGTCGTGATGAAATTCGGCCTGGTTTCGCGCCAGACTTACGAGCTTTTTCTCGAGCAAATCGAGGGCGCGGCCATCGAACAGACTTCCGCGGGACGGATGTTTCATTACGGCTGCCTCTATGTCCGCGCCTATGGCAACGGTTTCGCGCCGGTTTTCGATATGGCCGATCCCGGAAAGTTTCAAAGCGCGCTGCTGAGCCAGCTTAGAAACCATCACGGCGAAGATAAGAATTTAAGCGCGAACAGCAGAACGCGCCCGCGGGCCTAGTCCGCAAATTTAACCCCGGCAAGGAATTCCCGGAACGCGGCTTTGTGCGATTGCGCGTTGGAATCCTGAGCATGGTAATTCAGGAAAAATTTATAGAGCCATTTGCCGTGCGGCACGTAGACATCCATCTGCGCGCTGTCGTCGCAAGTCTGCGGCCTTTCCTTGCACGCGGCGGCTTCCATTTCAAAATCCGCCAGCGCGCCTTTTTCTCCGGCGACTTTGACGGTTTGAATCTCGGCGGGCATGATCCTTAATTGCTCTCGGAGAAAATCCGCGACCGGCATGCCGGGCAATTTCTCGCGCACGACGGTTATTTCCGCTCCGGCGGGAGGCACGATGCCTCCATGGCTATAGCGATGATCGAAATTATCCAGCGAGAATCCGTTATCGCTCTTGTCCAATTCATTAAGCTTCCATGGCGCGGGAGGCAATTTCGCCGCCAGGCCGATGCTTTCCTTTTTCCAATGGCCATTGGCGGCGCCTATTCCCGTATGCTGACAGCCTGCCAAAAAGCATGACGCCGCGAGAATTGCGATTGCCGGGATTTGTCTTCGTTGTGTCATGCAATGCGGGTCCGTTGTCATCAAATGCGATCCATGCAGCCCTGCTTCGCCAAGAGGCTTTGCAGGGCACTCGCTTTTTCTAAGCTTGCTGCGCTCGCTAAGAAAAACCGGTGGTGGGCCCGGTAGGACTTGAACCTACGACAACACCGTTATGAGCGGTGCGTTCTAACCAACTGAACTACAGGCCCCCCGCCGAGAGGATTACTGCATCTTCCGTCATATGTCATCTGTCCTCTATTCCCCGGCCTTTTGGCATGCCCCTTGCAGCATCCTGGCTAGGAAGAGGATTGCATGACCATAGCCGCCATATCGCCAAATTCGAAAGAAACCCAACAGATTCAAGGGGTAGGAGCCTCTTGGATGGAGAGGGTTGTGGGGGCCATTAAGACGGCCAGCAAGGAATCGGGGGTAGATTTTACCTACCTCATGAACAAAGCTGCCCAGGAAAGCGGTTTTAAGACCGACGCCAAGGCGAAGACCAGTTCCGCCACCGGGCTATATCAATTCACCGAACAGACCTGGCTGAAGATGGTCGCCGAATATGGCGACAAGCATGGCATGGGCGTCGTGGCCAACCAGATCGACATCCGTTCCGACGGTATGGCGGTCGTCAAGGACCGTCATGTCCGGCAGCAAATTCTTAACCTGCGGAAAAATCCGGAGATGGCGGCTTCCATGGCCGCCGAGCTCGCGCAGGAAAACAAGACCAATCTGCAGAACAATATCGGCGGCGAAATCGGCAATACCGAGCTTTACCTCGCCCATTTCCTCGGCGCATCGGGCGCCGCCAATTTTATCGAAGCCGTGCGCGGCAATCCAGGAGCCCAGGCCGCCGCGCTGCTTCCCGACGCCGCCGCCGCCAATAAAAGCGTCTTTTACACCGCCGACGGCAAGCCCCGCACCGTGGCGCAGATCTATGACCGTTTCGCCGCCAAGATGGAAGGGAAGGGGATCGACCTGCCCGCCGGCCTCGTCAATTCGCCGGCCCAGGCGCCCGCGATGCTGGCTCAAATCGGCAGTACGCTCAACCAATTGCCGGATATGCAGCTTCCCGTCAGCGAGAGATTGCAAACCCAAGTGGCCAGTCTCGCTTCGCCGTCCAGCTCTCTTCAAGCTCTGGCCAGCAGCGTTACGCCGGAGTCCCTGTTCTCGGTCATGGTCTTGTCGCAAATGGATAAGATGGCGCCCGCGAGCGTCGCCGTCGCGAACCGGAACGACCGCCGCCAATCCTCCGATACGATGATGGGCTAAACGCTAAACGATACACAACCGCCCTGGGTTGTGCTAACCAACGAAATCCCCGCTCGGGGATCTAAGTTTCTCTGCCGCTGTCGTTAATCTGAAATGCCAAGGGGATGAAGGATGTCGCTGCCGCTCGTCTACGCCATCATAGACAAGGTCTTGTATTGGACGTTCGCCTTCACCTACGTCTGGTATGCGTATTATGTCATTTTTCATAAGAATTTCCCCAATATCCGGACGGTTCCCGCGCTTACCAAGAAAATCATCGAGCTGCTGAAGCAGGATTTCGAGGCTCATCAAGGCGGGGTTTACACGATCGTCGATCTCGGTTCCGGCACCGGCAAGCTGACCCGCGAGATAGCCAAGGCGATGCCCAAGGCGAAAGTCGTCGGCATCGAGAGAATCTGGCAGACTTACATGACGGCCGAATGGCTCAGGCGGTGGTCCAGACTCGATAATCTCGAATACAGGAAAATGGATTTTTTCTCTTACGATCTTTCGAGCGCCAATGTCATCGTGATGTATCTGTTGCCGTATGTCATGAAAGACCTCAGTGAAAAACTTCACAAGGAAATCAAACCCGGAACGCTTATCATCGCCAATAAATTCGCGTTAAATCACGGCTGGGTGCCCGAAACTTTGCCGGTCAAAACGGTATTTTTCCATCAGAAAGATTTGCACATATACCGCAAGGCTTAGAAGCTCGCAGGCAAAATCATCTCTCCAATTGAATCTTTGAGGCGCGTTTCAGCTTCGATGTCGGCCTCTTGCCCGAATTGGCTGGGTCGAGCTCGGCCCTTATTTTACGCTTTTCGGCGGCGGACAATTCGAGTTTCCCGACCTGCCTCCAGATGGCCAGCAGCGCCCGATTAACAGCTTTTTCCGTCGGTTTTCCATCCGGCCCGGACGAGCGGCGCAGCATAGAAGCGGCAGACGATAAGGTGGGGGCCGGAACCCGTTTGAGAACCATCTTCGCCGTAAGCGTTATAGCCTTCGCTATCGGGTCGCGAGGTTCCACTATTTTTTTTGTCTTCGCTAATTTCTGTGCCATCGAATTCTCCCATCTGGTTTCATGCGCTAACCGACGCCTGGGGTCTGCCCGGCCGTGCACGGCCATGGGCTGATCGCCTGCCGAATGGCGTTTAGTCTTATACGATCATCTTCAATCGTGCATATTGTAAGAATTGTATTCGATACATACAGGACTTTTTCCTGGGCTGCCGTGTAAATGTCGGAGCTGGACTGGGGAGGGGATTGCCGCTGCAATATCTCCCGCAAGGCATTCGCCATGTCCAGCATGTCCATGCGGTTTATCTCTTCCGCGGTAGGCTCCGGCGTATCAGGCGCAGGCTTCTTCACGGTGTTACTTCCCGATTCCTTGTCCGAAAAGCTTGAAGAATTCGCCGTCCGGCGCGAGGACGTAGGACGTATTTTCGGTCTTGAGAGCCGTGCGGTAAGCCTCGAGCGTGCGGTAGAAGCTGTAGAATTGCGGGTCTTTACCCATCGCGTCGCCCATGATCTTGATGGCTTCCTTGTCGCCGTCGCCGCGCAATTTCTGGGCTTCGCGCTGCGATTGCGACAAAGTCCGGGTGCGGTCGCCGTCGGCCTTGGCGCGGATTTCAAGCGATTTCATCTCGCCTTCGGCGCGCAGCGTCGCGGCTTCCTTCTGCCGCTCTGAGCGCATCCGGTTATAGACGTTATGCACGGTTTCCAGCGGCAGGTCGGTATGACGGATGCGGACATCGACGACTTCGACGCCATAGCGGGAGACATTAACATTCATCTCCTGCTTGATCTTGGCCATGATCGTGTCCCGCGTTTCCGACAACAGGTCGGAAACTTTGTAATTGCCCAGCACGTTGCGCAGCGAGGAATTCAGAAATCCTCCCAGCCGTTCGGTGGCGACGCGCTCATCCCGCAGGCCTTGCAGGAAAGTGAAGGGGTCTTTGATCCGCCAGCGGGCAAAGCCGTCCACGTCGAGAATCTTCTGATCGGCCAGCGTCACGCGCTGCCCCGGCGGCTCAAGCGGCAGCACCCTGCGCTCGAAATAGGTGACATCCTGAATAAAGGGGATTTTGGCGTAGAGCCCCTCTTTCTGAATGACGCGCACATTTTCGCGGAACTGGAAAACAATAGCTTGTTCCGCCGGATTCACGACGAACAGGCTGTTGCCCATGACGAGAACAAGGGCGGCAAGAACGATAATGGGAAGCAGGATTTGCTTAGGCATCTTATGGCTCCTCTTTCTTCGCCTGCGGCGGCTTGATCATTTCGCTCAGCGGCAAATAAGTTCCCTTAAGCGTGGGATCGACGATGACCTTGCGGGCATCCTTGAGAACCGTTTCCATCGTTTCCAGATACATCTGCCGCGCGGTTACGTCGCGGGCATTCTGGTATGACTGCAGGACGCTAAGAAAGCGTTCGGCATTGCCGTGCGCCTGATTGACGATCTGTTCCTTATAGGCGGACGCTTCCTGCAGCATTTTCGCCGCCTGGCCTTCGGCCTCCGGCACGATGTTGTTGTGATAAGTCTCGGCCTGGTTGATCTTGGTTTCCTTGTCGCTGCGGGCGCGGGTCACGTCCTGAAAGGCGTCGTTGACTTCCGGCGGCGGCATCGCGCCGCGCAGATTGACCTGAGTAATTTCGATGCCCGTCTGGTATTGATCGAGGGTTTTCTGCATCAGATCGGTCGTTTTCCGCTCGATCGCGTCGCGTCCGCTGGTAATCGCGGTCTGGATGTTGGATTGGCCGATAACTTCGCGCATCGCGCTTTCGGCAACCGCCTTGACGGTCAGCGGCGGGTCCTTGATGTTGAAGACGTAGTCTTTCACCCGGGCGGGATCGACCTGCCACAAAACATCGAAATTAACGTCGATGATATTCTCGTCGCTGGTCAGCATCATGCTTTCTTCGGGGTCGCGCGCATCGCCACTGCGATAGCCGACCTCGATTTTGCGGGCGGACGTGACTTCGGCCACGATAACGTCTTCGAGCGGATAAGGCAGGTGATAATGCAAGCCCGGCCCCACGACATTGCGGGCGTCGCCGAAGCGCATGACGATGCCTAGTTGCGCCGAATTGATTTGAAACAACCCGCTCGCGGACCAGATAAGCAGAAGCATCAGGCCGAAAATGGTGAAAACCTTGCCGCCGCCGATATGCCCGCCCATAAAGTCATTGAAGAAGGAAACCGCCGCTTTTTTCAGGCCCTCCAAGTCGGATGGCGGACGCTGGCCGTTGCCGCCGGGTTGAGTCCAGGGATTGCCGCCGGAGGGACGCTTGCCGCCCGGACTGCCCCACGGATTGCCTTGGTTTTCGCCTGCCATCGGAATAAAGCTCCAATTTGGATGGAATGAAGTGCTATATTTAAGCTATCTATGGCTTTGTCAACATATGCTGGAAAATTATGCCTGAAATAACTGAAACCGCTATTCGCAAGGCGTTAAGCCGGGTTATCGATCCCGCCCACGGCAAAGATATCGTGACGCTGAATCATGTGAGCGGAATCGCCATCAAGGACGATATCGGGGGATCGCATATATTCTTCTCGCTCGAGGTCGATCCGGCGCGTGGCCCGGTGCTGGAAGACATTCGCCAGCATGCAGAAAACGCGGTCAAGCAGATCGCCGGAGTCAGTATGGTGACGGCCGTGCTGACGGCGCATCGCGGCGCCTCGAAACAAGCCATGGGGAAGGGGCCTCCGCGCGCCTCGACGCAAGCGGCGGTGCCGGGAATCAAGCATATCGTGGCCGTGGCTTCGGGCAAGGGCGGCGTGGGCAAATCGACCATGGCCGTCAATTTGGCGGCGGCGTTCGCGGCGGACAATCTGCGCGTCGGGCTGATGGACGCGGATATCTACGGGCCTTCGGTGCCGCGCATGCTCGGCATCGCGGACAAGAAGCCGGAAATGCTGGAAGGAAAGAAGCTGCAGCCGATCCATGCGGCGGGCATGCAGGTCATGTCGATGGGGTTCCTGGTCGCCGAGGATAATCCGGTGATCTGGCGCGGCCCCATGGTCATGGGCGCGATCCAGCAGTTTCTGCGCGACGTCGCGTGGGGCGAGCTGGATATCCTGGTCGTCGATATGCCGCCGGGAACCGGGGACGCTCAATTGACTCTGGCGCAGCAAGTGCCGCTCTCCGGAGCCGTCATCGTCACGACGCCGCAAGACATCTCCCTGATCGATGCCCGCAAGGGATTGAATATGTTTCGCCGGGTGGACGTCCCCATTTTGGGCCTCGTCGAGAATATGAGTTATTTTATCTGTCCGCATTGCTCCGGACGCAGCGAGATTTTCAGCCATGGCGGCGGACGAAGCGAGGCCGGGAAATTGGAATGCGATTTCCTCGGCGAAGTGCCGCTTGATCTCGAAGTTCGGCAAAGCATGGATGCCGGAAAGCCTATTGTCGTCGCCAACCCTAACGGCACCCAGGCCATGGTTTTCAAAAACATCGCGGCCCGCATTCTGAAGAAGCTGAATGAAGGCGCGAAGGTTGTCGCGGAATGACTGTGGATATATAAACCGTGGATTATGCGTTGGGAGCTATTCAATGACTGAAACCCCTCAAAAATTCTTTCCGGTGAGCTGGGAAGAGCTTCACCGCCACGGCAAGGCCCTGGCATGGCGCTTGATCGACAAGGGGCCATGGCACGGCATCATCGCCATCACGCGCGGCGGGCTGGTTCCGGCGGCTATCGTGGCGCGCGAACTCGATCTCCGCGTGATTGAAACCGCCTGCATTATCGGGTATCGCGCCGAACCGGCAAGCGGCGCGTTGCCGGAAGCGCAAATCATCAAGCCGCCCGCCGTTACCGGCGACGGTTCGGGCTGGCTGGTGATCGACGATCTGGTGGATACCGGCAGGACGGCAGAAATCCTGCGCCGCACCTATCCCAAGGCGCATTTCGCGACTATCTATGCCAAGCCGCAGGGCAGGCCGCAGGTCGATACTTTCATCACCGAAGTCAGCCAGGACACCTGGATTTATTTCCCATGGGACATCGATCTGCAATTCTCGCAGCCGATTGCGAAGCAAAAGCAAAGCACGTGACCTATCCCGCCATCAAACTTCAGTCTCAGCGCCATAAGCGCGCCGCGTCCGGCCATCCATGGATTTTCAGCAATGAAATCGCGATGGATGAAGCGGCGAAGGCATTGCCGCCCGGCAGCATGGCTGAATTCCGCGAGGCGAACGGCAAGCTGATCGGCGTCGGCTCGTTCCATCCTCATACGCTTATCAGCGGCAGGATTTACGAACGCGGCGATGCGTCCATCGACCGGAACTGGTTTGCCGAAAAGTTTCGGACGGCGCTGGCGCTGCGCCAAAAGCTTTACGGCGATCCCTTTTACCGCCTGATCCATGCCGAAGCCGATGGTCTGCCCGGCCTGATCGTCGACCGCTATGGCAGGCATGTGATCGTTCAATTGAATATAGCGGGGATGGACCGCGCCAGAGAGGATATCATCGCGGCTTTGGATGATGTCATTGCCCCCGAGACGATCATCCTGCGCAACGATAGCGGATCGCGAACGCTGGAGGGATTATCGCAGGAGGTCGTTGCCGCCAAAGGCGCTTTGCCCGGGCGGATCGAGCTGCGCGAAAACAATTTGCGATTTGCCGCTGATTTGTCGGGCGGGCAAAAGACCGGCTGGTTCTATGACCAGCGCGGCAACCGCGCGCTCATTGCCGGTTTTTGCCGCGATGCGAGAATGCTGGATGTCTATTGCCATACCGGCGGTTTCGCGATTAACGCCGCCGCGGCGGGCGCGGCGCATGTGACCGGCGTCGATGCTTCCGAGCTGGCGCTCGATTGCGCGGCGGAAGCGGCGAAGCTGAACGGGCTCGACGCGAAATGCTCGTGGCGACGCGGCGAAGCTTTCGCGGCGCTCGCGGACTATGCGGCGGCGGGAGAAGCATTCGACGTGGTGGTCGCCGACCCGCCCGCCTTCATCAAAAACCGCAAGGACATTGCCTCCGGTTCGCGCGGATACCGCAAGCTTGCGCGGCTGGCTGCCGCGCTGGTGACTCCGGGCGGGTTTTTATTTATCGCTTCATGCAGCCATCATATGGAGCTTGGCAATTTTATCGAGCAAACCGCTTCGGGTCTGCGCGATGCCGGGCGGACGGGGCAAATCCTGCAAACCGTGTTCGCCGCCGCCGATCACCCCATGCATCCGCATCTGCCGGAAAGCGCGTATCTGAAAGGAATCCTGTTCCGTATTGTTTCCTGAGGCCGGAAAGAAGAAATTTACCGGATCATTTACGCAATCTTATGGGGCGACAAATTATATTTTGATTTTAGGCTTTCATTAACCTGGAAAGCGGCTGCGGGATGCCGATGATCGCTGAACATGTTTCGTGGGGCTACGCTGGCTCGAAAGGCTGGGTGGTGGGTCATGTCGCCAATCTCGGCGGGTTCAGCTATTTCGCGGGCGATCTTTTGCTGTTCGTCGTGGGAACCGGCAATGCATCGCTGCATCAGGTAGTTTCGTCCCTTGCTTTTCTCGCCAGTTCGGTTGTTTTCAGCCGTTATGGGCATCGCGACAACGGCTTCGCGCTGGGCTGCGCATTGTCCGGGGCTGGCATGGCAATCGCGACCATTCCCGATATCATGCATTACGCCCAAGCGGCGACCGCCGTGGGGCTGGCGGTTTTTACCGTCAGCCAGATTTTAGGGATATTCAGCCAGTCTCTCACCAAGGCTTTCGGCGAAACGGAAAGCACGGTGGTCAAGAATACGCTCGGCCATCCGCGCATGATGATGGGGATGCTGGCGCTGGTATCCAAGGCGCCGATGCTGGCGGATGCCGTCGGGAACAGCGAAGCAGGGTGGACGGCCGTCCTTATTTTATGGGCTTTCGGCGATATTTTGTGCGGTGTGTCAAAACCCAGGGCCGAGCCTGCCGCTATTTCCGCGAAACTTGACCGGGTTTAGTCAAATTCTGCTATATTCAGCCTATGCTGGACAGTCCCGTCAAACCCCGCCATCCCGAAAAAGCGCACCGGCCCGATAATCCGGTTCAGCGCAAGCCGGACTGGATTCGCGTCAAGGCTCCCAACAGCCCGGAATATTTCGCGACGCGCGATCTCGTGCGCGAGCATAAGCTGCATACCGTCTGCGAGGAAGCGGCCTGCCCGAATATCGGCGAATGCTGGAAACAGAAGCACGCCACCTTCATGATCCTAGGTTCGGTCTGCACACGGGCCTGCTCGTTCTGCAATGTCGCGACCGGCAAGCCCGATCTCCTTGATCCGCATGAGCCGGAGCGGGTAGGGGATGCGGTTGCCAAACTTGGGCTGCATCATGTGGTGATTACCTCGGTCGACCGCGACGATCTCGATGATGGCGGCGCGGGGCATTTCGCGCGCGTCATTCTCGCCATCCGCAAATCGTCGCCCGGCACGACGGTCGAAGTGCTGACGCCCGACTTCATGCGCAAGGACGGCGCGCTGGAGCAAGTCATCGAGGCGCGGCCCGACGTGTTCAATCACAACCTCGAAACCGTGCCGCGCCTGTATCCCTCCATCCGTCCCGGCGCGCGCTATTTCACGTCGCTCGCTTTGCTGCAACGCGCGAAGCAGCTTGATCCCACTATATTTACGAAATCAGGATTGATGGCGGGCCTCGGCGAAGAGCGCGAAGAAGTCATGCAGGTCATGGACGATCTGCGCGCCGCCGATGTCGATTTCCTGACCATCGGGCAATATCTGCAACCGACGCCCAAGCATGCCGCCGTGGCGAAATTCGCCACGCCGGACGAGTTTGCCGATTACGCCACCCTCGGGCGCGGCAAGGGATTTCTCCTGGTCGCCAGTTCACCTTTGACACGCTCATCCTATCACGCGGGCGATGATTTCAAGAAATTGCAGGCGGCGCGGACTGCCATTCGTCCATAGCTATGCCCCGCCATTCCGAAACCAGATTTTTGCCATACACGCCGGAGCAATTGTTCGATCTCGTCGCGGATATCGAACGCTATCCGGAATTCCTGCCCTGGTGCGCCGCCGCGCGCATCGTGGAGCGCAAGGGCGACACGGTGAAAGCCGATCTGATCGTCGGTTATAAGGCGCTGCGCGAGAAATTCACCTCGGTGGTGACGCTGACTCCGAAAAGCCGGATCGATGTCGCCTATGCGGGCGGGCCGCTGTCGCACCTGAAAAACGACTGGCGCTTCACGCCCGCGCCGGGCGGGTGCGACCTCAGCTTCGATCTCGAATTCGCGCTCAAATCCACGCTGCTCGCGGGCATGATGGAGGCCTTTCTGGAAAAGGCGATCATGCGCATGGCCCAGGCTTTCGAGGAGCGCGCGAAGGCGGTTTATGGTTAACGGCTTGTTGATATTTTCTATTACTTTCATGAAATCGGTGTCATCATTTTCTTAATCTCCAAAGCGATTTTTCGCGTAAGAATTTTTAAATGGAGGCTGAAAATGACGATAGATAAAGATAGCCGCTGCGCCGGAAAGATCGACGTTCTGATCAATCTGGCTGCCGATCCCGAAAGCTCCACGCATCAACGACATACCGCTTGCTACGGTCTTGGCGCGTTCGCCGGTTTAGGCAGCGTAAAAGCCGCTGCCGCCATAACCCAAATCACCAAGGTCTACCCTTCGACGCAGGATTTCAGCACGAACGGCCAGGGGCTGATCCCGTTATTCGCGGCCATGTTCGATACGAAAGCTGCAAGCATGGAACGGGAAGCGGCCGCTTACGGACTCGGCGCCTATGCTGCCCTTGGCAACGACCGGGCGCTGAAAGCGTTGCTGCTGGTGACCGGGAATGAGGAGCTTAATCCCACGATCCGGGCCTACGCCATCGATGCCTTGCATGTTGCGGATAGTCAAACATCTTGGGCGCGGCTTGTGCCGGAACAGCCTTCGCGCGCCGTGAGAGCGGTCGGGTTGCCGGCATATGAAGGCTGAGATGGTGGACGTTACGCCGCGCTGGCGACGCCCTTGTCCTTGAGCAATTGCTGCAATTCGCCGGACTGATACATTTCCTTCATGATGTCGCAGCCGCCGATGAATTCGCCCTTGATGTAAAGCTGCGGGATCGTCGGCCAGTTGCTGAAATGCTTGATGCCTTCGCGCAGGCCGGGATCGGTCAGCACGTCGACATCCTTGAACGCCACGCCGAGCATGGTCAGGATTTGCGCCGACGCCGCCGAAAAGCCGCATTGCGGAAACGCCGCCGTGCCCTTCATGTAAAGAACGACGGCATTGGCGCTGACATCCGCCTTGATGCGCTCGAATACGGGATTGGTGTTCATAATAGTCTCCTGTTTCATTCCTGTGGAATTATCGTCGTCAGCGCCAGCGCGTGCGGCAGGCCGGTTTTGCCTTCCAGCGCCGCGTAGACCATCTGATGCTGCTGCACGCGCGTTTTGCCCGCGAAGGATGGGCTTTCGACGATTGCGGCGAAATGATCGCCATCGCCGCGCGTATCCTTTACGTCGATCCGCGCGCCGGGCAGCGCCGCTTCGATCATTTGCCTGATTTGTTCCGCGTTCATGGTCATTGTTTCTTGCCCATATAATCCGGCAGCCAGCTTTCATGCGCTTTTCTCAGCGCCGCGACATCCACCGCGCTGCCGTCGATCATCTGCAGGTCGCCCCCGCCCGCGATGCCGATACGCTTCGCCGGTATACCGGCCTTTTTCGCCGCTTGCAAAATCGGGTCCGGTTGCGCGGCGGTAACCACATAGCACGCCTGGTCTTCGCTGAACCAGTAAGTGGGGTGCGCCGGCTGGAAATCAAGCGCCGCGCCGAGATTGCCTGCCATCGCCATTTCGGCCAGCGCGATCAGCAATCCGCCGTCGCTGATGTCGTGGCAGGCGTTCACCTGGCCTTCGTCAATTAGCTTACGAACGAAATCGCCGTGCTTCTTTTCCGCCGAAAGATCGACCGGCGGCGGCGTGCCGATTTCCTTGCCGTGGATCTCGCGTAAGTAAATCGATTGGCCGATGTGTCCGTTTAAGTTGCCGATCAGCAGGATGGAGTCGCCCTCGTTCTTGAACGCGGTATTCATGGCCTTGCCGACGTCCTGCAAAATCCCGACGCCGCCTATGGTGGGCGTGGGCAGAATAGCGACCCCCTGAGTTTCGTTATAGAGGCTGCAATTGCCGGAGACGACGGGATAATCGAGCGTGAGGCATGCTTCTTTCATGCCCTGAATCGCGCCCGCGAACTGGCCCATGATGCGCGGCTTTTCCGGATTCCCGAAATTCATGTTGTCGGTGATGGCGAGCGGCAAAGCGCCGACCGCCGTCAGGTTGCGCCAGCTTTCGGCCACCGCCTGCTTGCCGCCCATAACCGGATCGGCGAAGCAATAGCGCGGCGTGCAGTCCGACGTCATGGCCAGCGCCTTATTCGTGCCATGCACGCGCACCACGGCGGCGTCTCCGCCGGAGCCTTGGGCAGTATCGGCGCCCACGGTGTTGTCATATTGCTCATAGACCCAGCGGCGCGAGCATAAGTCCGCCGTCGCCAGCATTTTTTCCAGCACGGTGAAAGGATTCATGCGCGCGGGCAGGGGATAGTCGCGGCCATCGACGCCCGGCTGCGGCGGCGTGGGTTCCCAGGGGCGCTCATACAGCGGCGCCTTGTCGACCAGTTCCGCGACCGGCATATCGGCTTCGATCTTGCCATGCTGGCGCACGACCAGGCGGCCTGTGTCGGTCAGCTTGCCGACCACGGCGAAATCAAGCTCCCATTTGTGGAAGATTTTCTCCGCCGCCGCTTCGCGCCCAGGCTTGAGGATGATGAGCATCCGCTCCTGGCTTTCGGACAGCATGATGTCGTAGGCAGTCATGCCGGTTTCGCGCTGCGGCACGTTGTCGAGATCGAGATCGATGCCAAGCCCGCCGCGCGCCGCCATTTCCACCGAGGATGAGGTCAGCCCCGCCGCGCCCATATCCTGAATCGCGATGATCGCGTCGGTTGCCATCAGTTCGAGGCAGGCTTCGATCAGCAGCTTTTCGATGAAGGGATCGCCGACCTGAACGGTGGGGCGCTTGCTCTCGGCGTCGGCGCCGAATTCGGCCGAGGCCATGCTCGCGCCCTTGATGCCGTCGCGTCCGGTCTTCGAGCCGACATAGATCACATTGTTGCCGATGCCCGCCGCCTTGGCGTAGAAAATCTTGTCCGCCTGCGCGACGCCTACGGTCATCGCATTGACCAGACAGTTACCGTTATAGCTGGGATGGAAATTCAACTCGCCGCCGACAGTGGGAATGCCGACGCAATTACCATAGCCGCCGATGCCGGACACGACGCCGGACAATAATTGCCGTGTCTTCGGATGATCCGGCGCGCCGAAGCGCAGCGCGTTGAGGTTGGCGATCGGCCTCGCGCCCATCGTGAATACGTCTCGCAGGATGCCGCCGACGCCCGTCGCCGCGCCTTGATACGGTTCGATATAAGACGGGTGATTATGGCTTTCCATCTTGAAGATCGCCGCCTGGCCGTCGCCGATATCGATGACGCCCGCATTCTCGCCGGGGCCGCAGATGACCCAGGGCGCGGTGGTCGGCAATTGCTTGAGCCAGACCTTGCTGGATTTATAGGAGCAATGCTCGGACCACATCACCGACGCGATGCCGAGTTCGGCGATGCCCGGCTCGCGCGCCAGCATGGCGCACAGCAAATCATATTCGCCGTCGGTCATGCCGTGCTCGCGCGCCGTGGCGCGTATGGGATCGACGGAAGACGTTTTCTGAACAGCAGCACTCATGAAAGAGACTCAACCAAACTTTTGAAAAGATTCATCCCGTCCGTATTGCCATGCAGCGGCTCGATGACGCGCTCGGGATGGGGCATCATGCCCATGACATTGCCGCGTTCATTGACGATTCCGGCGATGTCGTCGGCGGAGCCGTTGGGATTGTTCGTGTAACGAAAGACGATCTGTCCGTTATCGCGCAGCTTCTTCAGCGTCTCGCCGTCGGCGAAATAATTGCCTTCGCCATGCGCGACGGGGATCGTGAGTTCCTGTCCCGCGGCATAGCGGCGGGTGAAATCGGTATTGGTGTTGGCGACGCTGAGGCCCACGGGCTTGGCGATGAATTTCAGGCCGCTGTTCCGCAGCAGGACGCCGGGCAATAATTGTGTTTCGCAGAGAATCTGAAAGCCGTTGCAGATGCCAAGAACGCGCACGCCTTCATGCGCGCGCTTGATGACGGTTTTCATGATCGGCGAGTGGGCTGCCATCGCGCCGGTGCGCAGATAGTCGCCATAGGAAAACCCGCCGGGCAGGATGATGAGATCGACGGACGGCAGATCGGCGTCGCCATGCCAGGCCATGATCGCGGCCTGGCCGGTTGCCTGCTTAATGGCTTCCGCGGCGTCGCGGTCGCAATTCGATCCTGGAAAAACAACGATAGCGGTGCGCATATAATACAAGACTCTCCGGGTTTCCGGCGCACTCTAAGGACTAAATATCGGGGGAGCAATCAATAGTTAAGCCGCGGGCTTAATCACGCAGACGACTTCGGGCATCACGGCGGCGACGCCGGGGCCATAGACCCTTACATCGACGATTTTGACGCCGGAGCAGGGCTGCATAGGCGCGCTTTCGCCGATATGCGGCGCAAGCACAAGGCCGGGGGACGAATTCATTCCGGGCTTGCCGTAAAAACTGTGTCTAGGTTTGGGCATTGCCAATACATAAAAATGTTGCGTATGCGAAATATTAGACTCGGTTTTGCAATTTGTCACCATGAAAGTAAATGCGAATCAAATACTTATTGCAAGATGTGCTTCTTTCGCACTTGCGGTATAACAAATTGAAAAACATACTTTTTTTGACGTTTTTTGCTAGAAGGGACAATGGCCTTACAGAAACGCACTATCCGCCTCGCAGGGCATAATACCAGCGTGGCGCTCGAATCGGAGTTTTGGCGAGCGCTGGAACGCTTGGCGTCGCAGCGCGGTCTTACGCTCGCTCAATTGGTGGCTGAGGTCGATAGCGGACGGACGTCGGCGGGGCTTGCCAGCGCTTTGCGCGTCATGGCGCTTAAAAATGCTTCGCCACCCTTACAGTAAGGGCGCGCTTAGAGGGGGTGTTTCGCCCGCGGCCGGCTTGACGCTTGGGCGCTTTGATGACCGGCGGCTGTCGATGGCATCAAGTTCCGTCACGGCGGCGAGACGAACTTCCTGGGGCGTAAATCTGCCCTTTGCCACGGCATGCAGGGCGCTTCTCGCCGTCGCCCGCAGAAAATCGTCGGGATCGCCGTTTGCAATTTTGGCAAAAGCATTAACATGCTCCTGCGTGGCGGGAATATCCTGAATGAAACGCTTGAGATGCGTAAGAGCGGCATCGCGAGTCTGCCATCTGTCTTGCGTTATGCCGGTCGCCATGGAGATAAACATGGCCTCGATCGCGCGGCGGTCGTTATTGTGAGTTTGCTCGGTAGAAAATTCATCGGTGCGGGGCGCATCGAGCTTCGCAAGCGCCATCGAGGATTCGCCGACTTCTTTCATGCAAATGGCGGTGCTGGAACGCAATGCCTCACCCATGTCACGAATGATCGTTCGCTTGGAACTATCAAGGATGGCGGTGCCGTACCGATAAATCAGCTCGGGAAGGGTAGCGTTTCTTGCGGCCATGAACGAACCCCATGCAAAAGCGGATTACGACTATAACCTAATTTCTCCGGAAATGGAATTTTTCATCCTGCCATCAAGGAGATAATTCTATTTCTTAAACATGGATTCTATTGCACTGCGATGCGATTCTTTTTTGGCAATAAAATCCCGCGCGCGGGCAATTTCGGCTTCGAGATTTTTAATATAATCCGCCAATTCGCCAATCGACAGCGTGCCGAGGTCGAGCGGTTTAACTTTAGTCTTCGCGGGTTCGAGTTCGTCCGGGTTAATCATAATTAGGGCGGTTTTATGGGGGCAAGCTGGCTGCCGAATTCTTTGGCCTTCGTGGCGATATTGCTCGGCGCCTTTGGACCGAGATTGGTGGCGATATCGATAAATTCTCCTTTCAGGTCTATGTCGAGGGACTTATCCGTGTTTCCGTTCATAATTCTGATTAACGCATAGCCGATATCGCTGTGTAACTGAGTGTCATCTTTGGCTTCTTTGAGCGCGATCGTGAGCAGTTTTGCAACCACTCTCATTTGATCAATAATGGGCTTCGATGAAAGATTATGTAATGCGGGCATGCAGGCTCTCTTTTTTGTATAGCGTCTAGGGTTTCGGCGGCGCGAACGCGTTTATTTTCTTGGCTAGGCTTGTCACCGAATACGGCACATTCGACTTCCTTTTCTTCAGGCCGTTCAATTGAGTGGCAATAGCGACAAATTCGTTGTCGACGAGCCGTTGAAGGCTCGGCTCTCTTTTTACTATAGCGGGTTCGACAATCTCGACGAGTTCTTTACCGCAAAGCTCATGAATGCTTGTAACGGTAGTATGCGTCAGAGCGACCGTAAGAAGCTCTGCTGCCTCCCTCATTTTCTCTTGAATGGGTATGAAGGCTAAGGCGTCCGGAACTTTAGCGGCCATCGGAAAAATCCTTATATCGGTAATGTCGGCAAGATTGAAAGCAACGCTTTGCGATAATAAAACAGAACTTTTTCGGAGTAAATTGCATTTTGACTGCTTTCGGCAACCGCTATAACCTTTTCCGGATGCAGACCATTGTCATCTCCACTTCCGGCGGGCCTGAGGTTCTGCAGGCCGCCGAGCGGCCCATCCCGGAACTGCAGCCCGGCCATGTGCTGGTGCGCGTCGCGGCGGCCGGGATCAACCGCATCGACATTTTACAGCGGCGCGGAAAATATCCGCCCCATGCTGGCGCGCCGCAGGATATTCCCGGCATGGAGGTTTCCGGCACCGTCGAAGCGGTTCATGAAACATGCCTGCGCTACCGTCCCGGCGACAAGGTCATGGCGCTGCTGACGGGCGACGGCTATGCCGAATATGTAGCCGCGCCGGAAGATTTATGTCTGCCCATTCCCGCTAATATAGCTGTCAGGGACGCTGCCGCGCTGCCGGAGGCGATGTTTACCGTATGGGCGAATTTATTCGTTGCAGCTTGCTTGCGGCCCAGCGAAACCGTCCTGATTCACGGCGGCGCGAGCGGCATCGGCAGCATGGCGATCCAGATGCTTCGCGCCCATGGCGCCCACCCGATTGTGACGGCCCGCAGCGAACAAAAATGCAAATGGTGCGTGGAATTAGGCGCCGAGCTTGCAGTCAATTATCAAGCCAGCGATTTTGCCGCTGCGATCAAGGACTACACGCAGGGCAGGGGAGTCGATGTCATTCTGGATATGATCGGGGGCGACTATTTGCCGCGCAATATATCGTTACTGGCTCCCCGAGGCCGTCTGGTGTGGATCGGCGCGCAGCGTGGCGTTAAAGGCGAGGCCGACATAACCCGAATCATGCAGCAGCGGCTGGTTATCACCGGTTCGTCTCTGCGCGGGCGCACCGTTGCCGAAAAATCGCGTCTGGCCCGCGAAATCGAACGGCGGGCCATGCCATGGCTGGTCAAAAAAGCGATTAAGCCGGTGATTTATAAAGTTTTTCCATTAAATATGGCTGCCGAAGCGCATAAAACTCTGGAATCGGGCGAACATCATGGTAAGATACTGCTCGAAGTCGCCGTTTGAGTTTGCATTGCGAATTTGCGGCGTATCTTAAATCGATCCCGATAACGCATGTTTTTGGATCGTCCGGTTGCCACCGTGGCCGGAGGAGAAGATTTTTTTGTTCTAAGGAGAGAAGAACATGGCGCATCCCCTGATGCCGAAAGCGACCGCCGTATGGCTGGTCGAGAATACGAAACTGACGTTCGACCAGATCGCCGATTTTTGCGGCATGCATAAGCTGGAAATCCAGGCGGTCGCCGATGGCGAAGTTGCGACCGGCATGATCGGCATGAGTCCCATCGTGTCCGGGCAGCTGTCGCTCGAAGAAATCGCGCGCTGCGAGGCCGATCCGCGCACCAAGCTGAAAATGCTGCGCAGCGACTTGCCGCAGCCGGTGGCGCGCAGCAAGGGGCCGCGCTATACGCCGGTGACCAAGCGCGCCGACAAGCCGGACGGCGTGGCGTTCCTGGTGAAAAATCATCCCGAATTGCTGGACGCCCAGATCGCGCGCCTGATCGGCACGACCAAGGATACGATCGAGAAAATCCGCAGCCGCGCGCATTGGAACAGCGCCAATATCAAGCCGCGCGATCCTGTCCTTCTGGGACTCACGAAGCGCAGCGATCTCGATGCCGCTCTGCGCAAGGCCGAACGGCGCCTCGCCCGCGAAGCCAAGGCCGCAGGCAAAGACGCGCCTGAAGCCATTCCTGTCAGCCGCCCAATGCCTGAAGACCTCAATCTGGTGGCCGACGAACCGCAGGTCGAGGAAGATTTTTCGCCTACCAATCCTTTCGGGAACAGCGATGCGCCCGCTAACGATAGTCCCGCCAATGACGATATGCCGCCGGCGACGGGAACGGGGGAATAAAAGGGGAGCCAGAGGATTATGGAACAAACGCAGATTCATACGACGGACGCCGTCATCATCGGTGCAGGCCCGGTCGGCCTGTTCTCGGTATTCGAGCTCGGCCTGAACGACATCAAATGCCATCTGGTCGATATTCTCGACAAGCCCGGCGGCCAATGCGCCGAGCTTTATCCTGAAAAGCCGATCTATGACATTCCGGCCGTTCCGATTTGCACCGGACAGGAACTGACGGATCGCCTGATGGAACAGGCCGCGCCGTTCAATCCGGTCTTTCATTTCGGGCAGATGGCCGAAAGCCTGCAGCAGACCGAAGACGGCAAATGGCGTCTGACGACCGATCGCGGCACGATTATCGAAGCGAGCATCGTCGTGCTGGCGGCGGGAGGCGGCAGCTTCGTTCCCAAAAAGCCGCCGATCAAGAATATCGACGCTTATGAGACGAAATCCGTCTTCTACGCCGTTCGCAAGATGGAGCATTTCAAGGATAAGGACATCGTCATCGCCGGCGGTGGCGACAGCGCGCTCGACTGGACGCTCAGCCTGCAGCCTTTGGCGAAATCGATCACGCTGGTGCATCGCCGCGACGATTTCCGCGCCGCGCCGGATAGCGTGGCGAAGATGCGCGCGCTGGTGGCCGACGGAAGGTTGCAATTGAAGATCGCGCAAATCCTCGATCTTAAAGGCGACGAAGGCCAATTGAGCGCCGTGATCATGAAAGAAGACGGTGGCGCGGCCTATGACCATGCCTGCGATACGATGCTGGCTTTCTACGGCCTGACGATGAAGCTGGGGCCGGTGGCGAATTTCGGCATCAATCTTCACGAAAATCTGATCCCGGTCGAGACGGCAAGCTATGAAACCAATGTCCCGCGCATTTTTGCGATCGGCGACATCAATACCTATCCCGGCAAGATGAAATTGATCTTGTCCGGATTCCACGAAGCGGCGCTGATGGCGAAGAAAGCCTTTTCTTACATCCATCCCGACCGGCGCTACCGCTTCCAGTACACCACCAGCAGCAGCGACTTGCAGACCAAGCTCGGCGTCGCCGAAGCTGCAGCTTAAGCGCGGAGTTTAAGAGTATGAAAATCGTCGTTACCGATACTGAAGGCAAGACCCAGGACATGCACGCCGTCGAAGAGTGGAGCATCATGGAGATCATTCGCGAAGGCGGATTGCCGATCCTGGCGCAATGCGGCGGGTCATGCGCTTGCGCGACCTGCCATGTCTATGTCGATCCGGAGTGGAAAGACAAACTGCCCGAAGCGAACGAAGAAGAAATCGGCATGCTCGATGGCGCGTTTGAAGTTACCCAGGATTCGCGCCTCTCTTGCCAGCTTATCTTCACCAGCAAGCTCGACGGCATCAAGATCAAGCTCGCGCCCGGTTCGGTTTAGGACAGCAGGGCGGGACGTCCAATTAATTGGTTGTTCCCGCCATAGAATCGCTCCAGTATGCAGCCGCAGCCGATCAGGCTGGGTTGTTTTCAGGTACAAAAAATGTGCTGGTCAGGCGAAGCCTCCGCAGCCCTTGCCGTGGTGGGGCTGTCCAGCACGGCGTATGCTGTCTATAAAAAAGAGCCGGAAGTCCTGTGGGTGAGCCTCGGCTATTTCTCGCTGATGGAAGCCTTGCAGGCATATACCTATACCGTCATCAACCAATGCAGCCTGCCCTCCAATCAGATATCGACCCTGCTGGGCTATCTCCACATCGCGTTCCAGCCTTTTTTCATCAACGCCGCCTCGATGTATTTCATCAACGATAAAGTGGCGAAAAAAATCCAGCTGCCGGTTTATTTCATATGCTTCGCAACCTCCATCTATACCTTGATCCAGCTTTATCCCTTCGACTGGGCCGGCCAATGCGATCCCAGGAGAGTGATGTGCGGTAAAAGTCTTTGCTCGATCAGCGGCACCTGGCATATCGGCTGGTCCGTGCCTCTTAACGGCATCGGCAATTCCTTGATGGAGACGGGAATTCCCATGATCAGGAGCGGCTTTTCCGGCTATATGATCGCCGGATTCCTGCTGCCCTTGCTATACGGATCATGGCGCTTTACGGTTTACCATCTGATGTTCGGGCCGACTCTGGCGGGACTTCTAAGTTCCGATCATAATGAGCAGCCGGCGGTCTGGTGCCTGCTTTCGATTGCGTTGCTGCTGGTCGTTGTCAAGACCCCGATCCGCAAGTTGCTGTTCGTCAGAGACTGGTGGCTATGGCCAAAAACCGCCATGGCCTGAGATCGCGGAATAGCCGGAGAAACGGAAATGAGCCTGGTTTCTTTTCAGCATTTGCGCTTGCCGGTCATCGCGGCGCCCATGTTTCTCGTGTCCGGGCCGGAGCTTGTCATCGCCGCTTCTCAGGCGGGCATTATCGGCGCATTTCCCGCCCTTAACGCGCGCACGACGGATGAATTCGAGCAATGGCTGCGAACGATTAATAACAGTTTGCCGCAGCTCGGCAGTTACGCGGTCAATCTGATCGTTCACAAATCCGTGCCGCGCACCCCGGATGATTTACAGGTCTGCATTCGCCACAAAGTTCCCATCGTCATCACGTCGCTCGGCGCGGCCAACGAAGTCGTGGAAGCGGTGCATAGCTACGGCGGCATGGTTCTTCACGACGTCATCTCGGAGCATCATGCCGAGAAAGCCATCGCGGCGGGCGTCGACGGCCTGATACTCGTCTGCGCTGGAGCCGGAGGCCATGCCGGAACCTTGAATCCGTTCGCCTTCGTCGCGACGATACGGCGCATGTTCAAAGGCATGATCATTCTATCGGGAGGCATCACTGACGGGCGCGGTATAGCGGCGGCGCGGGCTCTGGGCGCGGATTTCGCCTATATGGGTACGCGCTTCATGGCTACGGCGGAAAGCCGGGCCAGCGCGGCTCATAAGCAGATGATCCTGGATTGCGGCATGAAGGATATCGTAGGCACGCCCGCCGTTTCGGGCGTGTTCGGCAATTTCCTGCGGCCCAGCCTGGAGGCGGCAGGTATCAATCCGTCGGATATCGCTCATCTTCCCAAACTTGATCTCATGAACGAGCACAAGGCCTGGCGTGATATCTGGTCGGCGGGGCAGGGGGTCGGCGCGATCACCGACATACCGAGTGTCTCTTCCCTGGTGGAAAGACTGCATAAGGAATATATGGAAGCGGTCGGCAGCCTGAAGCCAATCTAAATCGGCCTGCCCGACGATGTCGCCCGATCATAGGCTTCGGCGATCTGGACGCGCATTTTGACGCGGAGCGCGATACGATCCTGAACCGCTTTGGGCAGGTCGCCCATTTTCAGGATGTTTTTTCTCAACAGGGCGGTGATCACGTCTTCGACCGCGCGCGACATGTCCATGTCGGTGCGGCGCAGTTCGCTGAGCGCCTCGTCGACCTGCTTGAGATCGACGCCGCGCGCCTGCATGAACGCCATGAGTTCGGGATGGCTATGCGGCACGAATTCCGTGCCGGGCACCTCCCTGGTCGTCGCTCTGATGATGACTTTAGTGACAGGATCGCGGGAAATGAAGGGCATGACAGCAGACTCGATGCTCTATGGGTGAATATCCCATATAGAGCGCCAATTCCGGTTCGCGCAAGGGGCTAAAGGGGGACTTCTGTCATGGCGCGAACGGGAGCGCCGTCTGATATTTATGATATAAGGTGCCGCCTGGTCTGCATACAGGAAGAACGCCGTAGCTTGCGGCACCTTTGCTGATGGCAAGAGGCATTGTCCTGCCTTCCTTGTCCCTTAATTCTTTTTCTTCTCTGCCGTTTGGAGCCCACCGGCTGTCCAATAATTTCCGCAGCATGATTTCGAGGCCGGCGGCAGCTTCGATCACCATGGAATCATCGATATTCTTGCCGGAAAGCTTATGTCGGAGTTCAAATTCGACAGTCGTGCGCTTGCCGCGATACTTTACGCCCGTAGTGTCAAAGTTCTGGAGAGCGAATAAGGCTTTTATGTCGGCGCCCGGCAAGGCTTCAAGAAACTTGGTTTTTTTATCGATGCAGATTTCCAGACATACATATGCCTGAGATTCTTGCATTTCCTTGGTTGGCTTCGCCTCAGGCAAACCGGTCTCCGAATTCCAGTATGTATCGATGAACTGGCGCGGCTTATTGGAAAACGTGGCGGTCTTAGGCGTGGCGATAAGGCGGCTTAAATTCTCGCTACCCATCGCGCCGCGCAGTTCTTCGCGGATTGCTTCAGGAAAATGCTCTTCCCTGACCTCTCGGAGTCTTTCGTATCCTGGGACTTGGATCGCTCTTTCGAGCTCCCGACGAATTGTCAAAGGATGCGCCAGATTGCCATGGATTCTGCTCGTAAGCTCGTCGCTGACTGCCTGCAATTCCGGAATGCGCCGCTTGGTGCTGAAGATGGTCGGAAATACGACGCCCTTTTGGGTGGAGGCGCCATTCCGGGCGCGAAGCGTGGCATGACTGCCGAAGATGCTTAGATCGTTATCATCGAGATACGTAGTACAAGGAAATGTCGCATCGACGGGAAATTTAAGCGTATCGACAAAATGCCAAAGGATAAAGTCGCCTTGTCGATTGGTGATATCGTATGAATTTTCGGCTTCGATTGTCAGGTCTCCGGCAATAAGCCGGGTGCTCGTTCCAGGCGCCCTGTCTATGGGCGTCGATGGAACTACTCGCAAATATTCCGGTCTTAAATAATCTCGCCTTAAATCCAGAGCGCTTTCCGTCATGGCAACCCGTCAGCAAAACAGTTTGGATAAATGACCTAACCAATAATTCCGAAATCTTCCACTATTTCTATAAGGGACAAACGCCGAAAGTAATAGTGATTCGATTGGTTAATTTGCCCATCCGCAAAAACTTTTTTCGGCGGCAACCTTGCCGCGCAACGCGCTTTCCGGCTCGCCCGGTTTTGCCCTTGTCAAGCCATCCGTCCTATGGCTATCTCTTTGCCATGGCGTAAGAATCATATCGAAAGAGGAATCTCCGCATGACGGCTGTTACGCGACCTGTTGCCCGGTTTCTGGCGCTCGCAGCGATTGCTGTATTCGTCGCGTCTTGCGCGACTCAAAGCCATGAAGCGCTGGATGCGCGCCCGAGGCTGATGGCGCCCGTTCGCACCATCGCCATCGCGACAATCAGCACCCGTCCGAGCCTCGCCTCGCCTTTGTTCACCGGCCATCGCGGCGAACTGATCGGCGTTCTCAGCAAATACGAATATGAACTGACAAACGCGCTCACCAATCAAGGATTCAATGTCATTGCCGTCAGCAACAGCGGCATGATCTACAACGACAACAATCTGGAGTACGAGCTTGCCTATCTCCACAACCGGCCTGAGTTCATGGTCAAGACTCGCGGCGAGGATGATGTGCAGGCCGAGGCGCGCCGTCTCCGGGCATCGTCGAACCGCCTGATCGGTAAAGTCGATGACATGACCACGTTCTATGAATCGCGCGATCCGGTCGACCAGATCACCAGCCCGAATACGCGGATTTTTCCGGAAATCGGCGTCAATTATCGCATGACTCTGCCGCGCTATACCGGGAAGGGCGGCACGATGGACAACCGCTTCATGTCCGACGCGGCCCGCATGGCGATCGGAGAAATCACCCGCGACATGGGAGCCGACGCCTATCTTTTGATCGATGGCAACCTGGTGCTTTCGGCGCGCAAGGAGGGCTACATGCTCATGGGCGCGACCGGCGGCTCGCGCTATGCCACCTTTGACGGAACGGCGGCGCTGGTTCGCAATGACGGCGCCATCATCAGCGTCGATTGGCTGCGCAGCGAAGCGGGGGTTCCTTTCGGCGGTTCGCTCCAGGATCGTTTCACCACCGAACGCGGCTCCGGCATCGCGGGCTTTCACAAGCCGGTCGATCAGTATGGCCTGCTGGAAGCCAGCTATCAGGCGATCCGCGTCGCGGCGACCGATCTGGCGGCGCTCTATGCCGAATATCGCGCCGACGGCCGGAAAGACATGGCCAAAGGCAAATAGCTTTCCCCGGAATGGCGTTTGTGCTTAATTACCGGCACACCCTCTATTTCGGAGACTGACATGCCTGAAGCCAGCGGCAATTTTTCCGCCGACCGCCTCAAATCTTTCGTCAAACGCATCGAGAAACTCGAAGAAGATAAGGCAGCCCTGCTTGCCGATCTTCGCGACGTTTATGCCGAAGCGAAAAGCACCGGCTTCGATCCCAAGATCATGCGCCAGGTCGTCCGCCTGCGGAAAATGGAAGACCAGAAACGGATCGAGCAAACCGAATTGCTGGAGCTTTATCAATCCGTGCTTGGAATGGGATAGGGCTTACGCGGCTGCGGCAGGCTCCATTTTGAGGAGCACGAAGGAAGCGCCGACAATGAGCAGGGCGCTCGCGCCAACCCACGGCGTTAGCGGTTCCTGGAAGATCATGGCCGCGAACAGGATCGCATACACAGGCTCCAGGGCCACGAAACCGCTGCATGTGCTCGCGGACAGCCGTTTCAGAGCATAGAAATAGAGCTGGTGCATAAGCGCCGTTGTGACCACGCCCAGCAAGATCAGCCATAGCCACTCCGCCGCATGGCTCGGCTGCGGCGCGGCGAAGAAAAGGCATGGCGCCGACAGAACAAAGACAACGGCGTTTTGCAGCAGAGAAATACGCCGTGGCGACAAGGCTTTCGCCAAATTTTTGCTGGCATAGCCGAACCATGCGAAAGTAACGGCGGAAGCAATTCCGGCGCCGATTCCCAGCAGATTGCCATTGTCATTCGCGGGTTTAACCAGCAAGCTAACGGCAAAGATAATTGCCGAAGCCGCTACGATTTCGGCCCAACGCGGTCTTCGCCGCTCAAAAAACGTCTCTATCACGACCGTAAATAAAGGGAACGCGGCAAATGTCAAAGTGGCGACGGCGACCCCGGAAATTTGCACGGAGGCGAAGAACATCAGCCAGTGAACGGCTAGAATAGACCCAGTGATAAGCAGGGGAGGCCATTGGTCGCGGGAAGAAACGCCGATGCTCTCTTTCTTGAAATACCCGAAAACGGATAGCGCCAGAGCCGCAAATCCGGCACGCAAGCCTACGATCCAGAAAGGCGATATGTCGAGCTTGCCATACAGGGCGGCGCTGCCGAAAACAACGGCCGCTATGTTAATGGCGATAAGCCCCTGGGTGCGCGGTGAGAGATTGTCCATTAAAGCAAGCTGGAGTATGACTTTGAGGCACACTATAGGCGATTGATGGCCCACGAACAATTCTTCCTTCGCAATATCTGGTATCATGCGCTGCCTTCCGCGGCGCTGAAGCCGGGAGGTATGGTTTCCAAGCTGCTGCTCGGCGAGCCGGTCATATTCTGCCGCAAGAATGACGGGCAGGTTTTCGCGTTGCGCGACGTCTGCCCGCATCGCGGCATTCCCTTGTCTTACGGCAAGTTCGACGGACAGCAGGTGGAATGCTGCTATCACGGCTGGACGTTCGACGGAGCGGGGCGCTGCACATGCATCCCGGCGCTGACCGGCCATGAGAATATCGAGCCGGGCAATATCGCCGTCCGCAGCTATCCGGTGCGCGAAGCCTCCGGCAATATCTGGATTTACATGACGGAGCCGCAAACCAAAGCGCCGCAACAGTTGCCCGATATCCCGCAAATCCCCGATTTTTCCGCCGGGCCGCAACTGACCGAGACGATGGAATTTCCCTGCTTCATCGATCATGCCGTTATCGGCCTGATGGACCCGGCGCACGGCCCGTTCGTGCATCAATCCTGGTGGTGGCGCTCGCGGCGCTCGATCCACGAAAAGGCCAAGGCGTTCGGCCCGGAATATCTCGGTTTCGCCATGCGGCGGCACAAGCCATCCTCAAATTCCTTCGCCTATAAAATTCTCGGCGGCGCGCCAGAGACGGAAATCCGCTTCATGCTGCCCGGCGTGCGCATCGAGCATATCGCGGCGGGCGCGACGCGCGTCGTGAACCTGACCACGGTCACGCCGATCGACGCGCAGCGCACGGCAATCACGCACAGCATCTATTGGAACTGGCCGGTTCTCAGCATGCTCAAGCCCGCGCTGCGCGTCTTCGTGCGCCGCTTTCTCGGCCAAGATCGCGGCGTCGTGATCAAGCAGCAGGAGGGACTGCGCTATGAGCAGAACCTCATGCTGATCCGCGATTCCGACACGCAGGCGCGCTGGTACTACCAACTGAAGAACGAATATGTCCGCGCTTTGTCCGACGAGCGCGCCTTCGTCAACCCGGTTCCCGAAACGGTGCTGAAATGGCGGAGCTGATATACCGGATCGGCAAATGGGTGGGGTTTCTGGCCTCGCCTGGACATATTCTTCTCGCTTGGCTGGCCGTCGGCGCGGCGCTGCTGTTCGCGCCCAAAGATTCATGGCGGAAAGCGGGACGCTTTTTGGTCGCGGTTGGCGTGGGGGCGGGCGTCGTCATCGCCGCTATTCCCTTCGGTGTCTGGGGCGTCACGATGCTGGAAAATCGCTTTCCGCAGCCGCAATTGCCGCCGCAGGTGGCCGGGATCATCGTTCTCGGCGGCGGCGAGCGCGAAGAAGTCGCCGCGCTGCGCGGAATCGATAAAGGCGGCAATGGCACGATGAGCCGCCTGCTGCATTTCAAGCTTCTGGCCGAGAAATATCCCGATGCGACGCTGGTTTTCGCCGGAGGTTCCTCGAGCCGCGCGAAGGACAAGAATAACGATTTGCGCCAGGCCGATATCGCCCGCGCCACGCTGCAGGACATGGGGCTGCGGCGCGAGGTGATTTATGAAAACAGTTCCCGGACGACATACGAAAACGCGGTGAATAGCGGCGTCCTGGTCGGCGACAAAAAGAAAGAGCCGTGGATTCTGGTTACCAGCGCATGGCATATGCCGCGTGCGGTCGGAACCTTCCGCAAGCAAGGCTGGAACGTCATTCCCTACCCGGTCGATTATAATACGACAGGCAGCATCGGATCGCTGATCCGCATCAGCTTCGTGGGAAACATAAACGGCCTGAACGCGGTCATGCGCGAAACGATAGGCATGGCGGGCTACTGGCTGACCGGACGCAGCGACGAACTGTTTCCGGGGCCGCGATGATAAAAAAATATCTCGCCCTCTGTCTTATCTTGTGGAGCGTCCCCGCCCATGCTGTCGATTTCGATGCATGGATGCGCGATTTCCGCCAGGACGCCACGCAGGCGGGCATAAGTGCGCGCGCTCTTTCGGCGCTTAACGGCCTTGCGCCCGATGCTGACGTTATCGAGCTCGACCAGAAACAGCCCGAGCACAAAATCACTTTCGCCGAATATCTCCCCAAGGTCATGTCCGCTGATCGCATAAGGCGGGGCAAAAGACTGCTGGCGGAGCATGAAGCGCGTCTGGATAAAATTGAAGAGCGTTATGGCGTGCCGGGAAAATATATCGTCGCGCTTTGGGGGATCGAATCGAGCTTTGGCGTCAGTCCGGGAAATTTCTCGGTTCTGCAATCCCTCTCGACATTAGCCTATGAAGGCCGGCGTGCCGATTTCTTTCGCGGAGAACTGCTCGATGCGCTGCGCATCCTCGACAGCGAGCATGTCGGCCCGGATGTTCTGAGCGGTTCCTGGGCCGGAGCGATGGGGCAATGCCAGTTCATGCCTTCGACGTATTTGCGCTACGCCGTCGATGGCGACGGAGACGGCAAGCGCGACATATGGAACAGCCTGCCCGATATCTTCGCTTCCATGGCGCGCTATTTGCAGGCGGAGGGATGGAAAGCGGGGCAGGAATGGGGCATGGCGGTCAAGCCGCCGCGCGCCGTCGCGCCGCGCCTTGTCGGCCTCACGCAGGCTCAGCCGTTAACGGTTTGGAAAAAATTAGGGTTTAAGAGTATACATGGAGAGATTCTGGACGCCGACTCGGCAACCATGTATTCCTTGGTGCAGCCGGACGGTCCCAAAGGTCCAAGCTATCTGGCGGGTAACAATTTCAAAACCCTGATGCGATGGAATCGTTCTACCTATTTTGCGACGACAGTCGGGCTGCTAGCGGATCGAATCGAGCCATAGGCCATGTCCACATCCATATATAAGAATCTGTCACTGCTAGTTATGCTGGGATTGCTTGCCGGCTGCGGAAGCTTTTTCGGCGGCAAGGATTCCGAAGCGCCGATCACCGCCGCGCCAGTCTATAAAGTCGGCGACCCGTACACGATCAACGGCGTCCAATATTATCCCAAGGAAGATTTCAGTTATGACAAAACCGGCCTTGCCTCATGGTACGGGCCGGGATTTCATCATGGCCGCACCGCGAACGGCGACCGTTTCGACAGCAATGAACTGACTGCGGCGCATCCCACCTTGCCGATGCCGAGTCTGGCGCGGATTACCAATCTTGAAAACGGAAAATCAATCGTGGTCAGGATCAATGATCGCGGCCCGTTTTCGGGCAAGCGGCTGATCGATGTCAGCCGCCGCTCGGCGGAATTGCTGGGCTTCGCCCAACAAGGCACCGCCAGGGTGCGGGTGCAGGTTCTGCGTGACGAGAGCATGGCCATCGCCGAGGCCGCCAAGCATTACGGCGCGAGCGCGGCGGGGCGCATGTATGCGAGTTCCACGTCGGTTTCTTCCTATGCGGCTCCTGCCGTTCCGGCGGCTCCGGTCGGGCGCGTGAGCGAGCATGTGACCGTTAGCCAGCTGCCTGCGCCTGTGGCAGTGCCTGAAAAGGCGCCGCCGCCGGTATCATTGCCGCCCGTCGTCCGCATGGCGGCAAATGCTGCCGTTCTGCCGCCCACCGTTCGTCCCATGGGCGCTCCGGCGAGAACCGCATCGCGCCTCTATGTTCAGGCGGGTGCGTTCAAGCGCGAGGAAAACGCCAACAAGCTAAAAATGCAATTGACGAAATTCGGCCAGGCTACGGTCAACCAATGCCTGATCAACGGCGTGGAATATTACCGGGTCAGGCTGGCAGTCGAGAGTGCCGCCAAGGCGGACAGCCTGCTGCAAAAACTCGCGCAGCTGGGCGTCGAAAATCCGAAAATCGTGACGGATTGACCGCCTAATTTCTTAAACATCTCTTGATCTCATCCAGCAGCCCCGGGCCTTGATAGGTCAGGCCGGTATAAAGCTGAACGACGTTCGCTCCCGCCTTCAGCACCCGCAGCGCGTCCGCGCCGCTCTGGATGCCGCCGCAGCCCATGATCGGCGCGTCGGGGCCGAGGATGCGCCGGATTTCGGCGACCATCCAGCATGTCGTCTCCAGCAAGCCCGGCCCGCTATATCCGCCCACCGGCTTGCCGCCATGTTCGGGCCATTTCGTATCGGCGCGCAGCAGATGCTTCTTGTCATGGGGAACGGTGTTGGTCGCCACGATGCCGACGGCCCCCGCCGCTTTCGCCGCTTCGACCATTTCCGTTAAAACCGCGCCATCGTTTGTCGGCCCTAGTTTGAGCAGGACGGGGCAGGGAGCCGCCGCTTCGCAAACCGCCGTTATCTGTTTCGCTATGGCCTCGATCGCATGTCCGGCTTCATGCGCGACATTGGGGCATGAAGCGTTCAGCGTCAGGTAATCGGCCAGTGGCGCGCAGGCTTCGGCGACGGTTTTGAAATCATCAAGATTGCCTTCGGGCGAACCGATGCTCACGCCGAGTATAAGTCTTTCGCGCTCGGGCGTTTCGGAAAAGGCGCGCAGGTTTTCAACGAAAGGCGCAAGCCCGTCGCCGGGAAGCCCCATCCAATTAATAAGACTTCCGCCATCGCCGAGACGCCAGACGCGCGGCGTCGGGTTGCCTTCGCGCGGGTAAAGCGTGACCGTACCGGCTTCGACAAAGCCGAAGCCCATTTTCGTCCAGCCCTTGAGCGCTTCGGCTTTTTTTTCCGCTCCCGCCGCGAGGCCGATGGGATTGGAAAAGCGTTTGCCGAACAGCGTAACGGCAAGCGACGGGTCATCCGGCGGCGCGGTCGATCCCAGTCCGCATTTGAGCGCCAGGATTGTCGCCTTATGCGCCGTCTCCGGTGGCAGGAGATGGAGAGCATGCAAGATCATCTCCATCATGCGATGCTCCATGCCATCGTCACAGGCCCTTCGGCGTCGTCGGATTTCATGCCGAGCGGCAGGGGAACGATATCGCCTGCCGGTGTTTTCAGTTTGCCGACTTTCTGCTCGGTTTTCGTCAGCGTGAAAGTTTCCTTGGAAGGCGCGAAGCCGTAAAAAGCCGGGCCGTTGAAGCACAGGAAATTCTTGAACGCCTCTTGCGTAGCGGTGGCGTTGAAATCCGCGCCCGCCATCTCGAACGCTTCGGCATATAATTGCGGCGCGATGCCGCCGGTATAGCATCCCGCCGCGCAGCCGCAGGGCGTGACCTTTTTCGCGTGAGGCGCGCTGTCGGTTCCGGCGAAGAATTTCCTGTTGCCGGACGAAATGACGGCGGCACGCAAAGCATCGCGGTCGTCGGCGAACTTCACCAGCGGCATGCAGAACAGATGATATTTCAATCCCTGAACCAGATGGCCGACAGTATAGATCAAATGCTGCGGCGTCACGCTGGCGGCGATATTGTCTCCGGCCTTCGCGACGAAATCGGCGGCGACTTTGGTCGTGACATGCTCGCAGACGATTTTCAGCTTGGAAAATTTGTCGGCGGCGCGCGGCATACGCTCGCGGTAGAATAATTCCTCGGCATTGGTCGAGCGCGAAAAATAATCCTCGCCGGGCAATCCATGTTCCTCGCCATGGACGCAGAGAACGACACCTGTCGCTTCCATCGCCGCGAAGACGCCGTTGTCGATGAAGGTAGTGAAGGGACGGCCATGCTCGGAGCCGGTAGTGCCGTGCGGCGGGTAGTATTTACAGGCTTTCAGGATGCCGCTCTTGGCTCCCGCCTCGATCATCGCCGGAGTCGTGTCCTGGGTCAGATAAAGCGGAACGATCATATTTTCAAAAGCTTCGCCGCCCACGCTCAACAACTGCGCGAGGTATTCCTCGATGCTCCAGCAGGGCAGGGGATCGGCGGCGAAGACCTTGGCGACCGGAGGTTTGGTATTCGGCATCGCGAGAATTCCCGCGCAGCCCATCTTGAGGTGATCCTGAATCAGCGCAGGCACAATCTCGCCTTGGCGAAAATGGGCGTGCAGATCGTGCCATTTGGGAAGGGTAAGGTGCATACGAACGTTTCTAGCCGTTCGTATGCACCTTATGCAAGACGGTAGATGGGCGAAGCATGGGCCGTGATGGCGATGCGCCGGTTTCGGCGTCATATTCCAAAGGCGACCGCAGGGCGATCGGCGCGTTGATGTTCTGCATCGGGAAAGGATCGGGTCGCAAAGGAGCCTGGAAAACCGCGCCGACGTAAGGCAAGGCGATGATGCCGTCCTTGCTGTGCTTATCGAACCACTGTTCCTGGAGAGCGGTCACGGCTTGAGCGAATTCCGCCGGATCGGCGGGTTTGAAGGAATAGCTGCCCAGCCAGCTTCCCACTTCATGCCGTGCAAGCTGAGAAGTCTGAACCGGCAGTATATCTGAAACTCGCATGTCTTCGGCGGACATCCATGGCTGGAAATGATTGGGAGCGAAATATTCGGCATTCAGCAGCGGCGTTTTGCTCGCGGCGTATTTCGGGCAATTCTGCAGCAACACGTCATGCAGGTCGCGCGTTATTTCCATGTGTGGATCGGGATTGTAATACCAGACGGAAACACGCGGGCGCGCATCGTCTGGCAGCAAGGCCTGCCAATGGGCGCGCGCCACTTCTTCGGCGTTCGTTTCTTCCGAACCCGCTGGACGATATTTGTCCGAAAATTGTCCCTTCATCGTGTGCAAAGCTTGTGCGGCGACGACTAGATCGACTTTTTCCGGAATGCCGGTGTCCATGGCGTTACCGGAAAGGAAAATCGCTTCTCCTTGCGGAATTTCTGCCAAATTTTTCTTGGCCTTTTCGAGAAGCTCGGCATTCGGCTCGACAACATAAACCTTGCAACCGAGCGCCTTGAAAACGGCGGCATCTGACCCGGAGCCCGCGCCGATGCTGGCGACGATGGGAGGGCCGCCTGTCAGCGTATTGACCCATTTGTTATCCAGGCGCGCGATTCCAGCCTTGAATAAGCTGTGGAGAGCAAATTGTTCAGGCCAACGCGGCCTGTGTGCGTCGTATTGGCCTTCCTGGCCCTTGAAACTGTATGTATCGTTGGCTTGCGGCATAATAACTTCCATGAATGAGAGCCAGTTTATCAAGGCTCATTTAATAACATGATAAACCGGTTAAGCGACTTAGTTTAATTACTTTCGTGGTTAATTTAGTTACGCTTTATGTCGGCACGATCTTCCGGCGAAATGGAGCGGCATGAGAGACGCGAAGCGGGGGGCGGGGCGGCGGGCGCGTGGACAGGGGGGCGATCGGCGGGCCGAAGCCGCGCAGTAAAGGCTCGTCGAGCGTCAATTTCCGCTCGTCGATATGGCCTTGAAGCGCGGTGATCAGATCGGGGCGGGCGCGGGCGACATCGCTTAAACGCCATTGGAGGGCAGCCGCCAGACTGCCCGGGCAATTGAAGGCGAATTCAACAAATCGTTCGGCTGTCGTTATGCGGCGGGCGGCAAGGGCGAGCGCAATATCCTCGGGCAAAACCAGCGCGCCGTCGCGAATATAGGCGTTGAAATCGCCCGGCTGCGAAACTTCTCCCGATGCGGCGACGATAGGCAATGGCATGGGGGCACATTTTAAAGCGTCAAACTCTTGCCGTCACGCCCTATCTTCTGTTTACAGAATGGGCCGCACGCCAACGCGAATAAAGCTGGACAGAATTTGCTGGGATGGGCGGATAGAGCAATGATCCGTGCCGTCTTTGCCGCCTTTGAACGACACCACTTCATTGGAGGCCGTCGTAAAAAGCATTCCGGCATTAACGACTTCATGCTCCCAGGCTGTGTAGCGTTCCGGCGGCAGTTTATGTTTCTCTTTGAGATTTTCCAGAAGATCCGGACGCATATGCCGGTTCTTGATCATTTTCATGCCGATGCCGAAACGGGTCGACCATAACCGCCATGGAGGTGACCCCGCATATGGGTCGAGGGAGGAATAGGGGCAGTCATAATCCCGATGCCAATGCGCTTCTCTGACAAAATTTGGGCTAGGCTGGTCTTGGGCAAAGGCAAGGCCTATAGCGACGTAACGATCAGCATGCTTCTTATAATCTCGTTCAAGAAAATCGGCCGTCAGGGGAATAGATTTCTCGATCTGTATGAGCTGTCCGGCAGACAGGCGGTTCGTGCCGGCGATAGCCTGCGCCGTAACAATCGCCGCGGCATCGCGAAAGGGATGCAACGCTTTGAGATTATAGGCAGTCTCTACGGCCCATATATTGATAGAGAAAGGGCTAAGCCGCGGATCGGGGGCGAAGGCGCGCTGCTGAGCCGAAGTCAGCCAGCCCTCACGCGATGGATAATTTTCTTGCTCGGCCAGGTTCCGCGAAATATATCGCGCTCCATAATCGGCATGGGATATTGTTGTGGTCGGCTGCATAAAAATTCCAAGGCTAATCAATCAAAAATACACTCGAGCGATTTTGCAAAATATCCGCAGATCGTGAAGGCGGCAAGCGCCACAATACTTTCATGTCGGCGACGGATGACGGTTAACGCCGCGGCCTTTTAAACATGCGGCAATCTCACGGTCGCGACCGCCTGCGCGACGATGCCCTCCTCGCGGCCGGTGAAGCCGAGCCTTTCGGTGGTGGTGGCTTTCACCGCCACGCGCGACAGGTCGATCTCCAGCATTTCGGCGAGCTTGGCCCGCATGGCTTCGCGATGCGGGCCGATCTTGGGCTGCTCGGCCAGAATCGTCACGTCCAGATGCGCGATGGTGCCGCCGCGCTTGCGCACCAGATTGGCGGCGTAATGCACGAAATGCGAGCTGTCCTTGCCTTTCCACTGCGGATCGGTATTGGGAAAGTGCGAACCGATATCGCCGTCGCCGAGCGCGCCGAACAGGGCGTCGCATACGGCGTGGAGCGCAACGTCGGCATCGGAATGGCCTTCCAGCATCTTCGTGTGCGGAATCTTCACGCCGCAGAGATTAACGAACTCGCCGGGAATGAGCGCGTGAACGTCATAGCCGAAGCCGGTTCGTATATCGTCCATTTGTTCCCCCAAAAGGCGCGCGGCGCGGCCCAGATCGTCAGGATTGGTGATTTTCATGTTGTCGGGATTGGAAGGCACCAGCATCACCGGAATGCCCGCTTTCTCGGCCACGGCGGCGTCATCGGTCAGCGATGCGCCCCGGGACGCGCGATGCGCGGCCAGGATCGCCGGATAATGAAATCCTTGCGGCGTATGCGCCTGCCACAGGCTGGTACGGTCGATGGTATCGGTGATGACGGCGCCCGTGCCGCGCTTCAAGGTATCCACCAAAGGCTTGGCCGCGATGGCGCCCTGGTTGTTCTTAAGCGCCGTGCAGACGGCGCTGATGGTTGCCGCGTCGATCAGCGGGCGGGCGGCGTCGTGAATCAGGATATTGTCCGGCGGATCGGCGGCCAGCGCTTCCAGCCCGTTCAGCACGCTCTGCTGGCGAGTATTGCCGCCCGGCACCGGGTCCGGCAGGCCGAGGTCGCCGACGGCTTTGTCGTACAAAGTACGATGCTGGGGGCTGATCGCCACCATGACGCCGCTGATATCGGGATGTTGCAGGAAAGCCAGCACGCTACGCCGCAGAATCGGCTGTCCCGCCATGTCCATATATTGCTTGGGAATAGCGCCGCCGAACCGTTCGCCGCTTCCCGCGGCGACAATCAAAGCCATAATTTTACTCATGCGCAGCGTTTATTAGAGTTTTGCGCCGCGCACAACAGAAAAGGTATTTCATGAATTTACCAAGGTTAATTTTTGAGCATGCCTGCCCTATAGTGTTGCACGGGAACAACGCTCACCCAGCTTGTTCCTAAGGCGATTAACCAAATTGTTTTTCTGGTTGCCTCGATATAAAAGACGGGTCATAAGACTTCATCTGGATTCCTTATCTCCCGCCATCGTCCAACCTCCAAGGGCAAAACCATGAAAAACTCGAAATTCCTGATCGCGGCCATCGTATGCGGTATTGCCGTAGCCGTGGCTCCCGTATCGGTAAAGGCCGCTGCCGCGACCCCTACCGCGACTGCGCCTGCTAAAAAGGCCAAGAAGCACAAGAAGACCAAGCCGCCGGTTGTCGCCGTTGCCCCAGTGCCCGGCGATGGTTTTGCTCCTGCTCCTGCAGAAGCGCCTAAGCCGCGCTATACTGGTTTCTATGTCGGTGCGCATGGCGGTTATGGTTGGGGTGACTCAGATTGGACGTTCATCGATGCCGGGTCGACGGCCAGCCATGGCATAAACGGCGCGCATATCGGCGGCCATGTTGGCTACAGCTATCAATTCGCCAACAACATCGTTCTCGGCGTTGAAGGCGCTGGTTCATGGGTTGATTGGTCGGGCGAAAGCGTATGCCCTAATCCTTCCGCCCGTTGCCGGACGAAGCTGTATGGCGTAGGCGATGCCACGGTTCGCGCTGGTTATGCTTTCGAGAATGTGCCCTATATCGGCAATATCCTGCCTTATGTCAGGGGTGGCGTCACGATGGCGGGAGCGGAAAGCTTCGTGTCTTTCCCCGGCGCGGAAGCGTTTAACGAAACCAGCCATCACCGCAACCTGTTCGGCTATACGGCCGGCGGCGGGTTTGAGTATGCGCTGTGCCCGAAGACGTCGGTTGCGGCCGGATACGACTATCGTGACTACGGCACCAGCAAGTTCGACATGGTGCGGGCTAACACCCATGCATTTGTCGAGCGCGTCCGCGAACACGACGTCGAGCACTCGGTCTACTTCGCTGTGAATTATAAGTTCAGCGACTATGCGCTTGGCCCCGTCGAGATGCCCTGGTAAGCTGGAGCTTATCAAGCTCTAACAATCTTAAAGCCCGGCCAGTGATGGCCGGGCTTTTTGTTTGTGGAGAGAGTTGGAAACTGGTATATCCTATGCATAAATTTTATGCAGAGCGGACCTAACAGTTTCACATGTCAGATAAAATTTTGCTCAAGCCGATTAAAATCGGCGATCTGGAAATAGCGGAGCCGGTTTTCCTCGCACCGATGTCGGGCGTCAGCGATATGCCGTTCCGCCGCCTGGTGAAGCGTTTCGGCGCGGGGCTGGTCGTGTCGGAAATGATCGCCAGCGAGGCCATGGTGCGCGAAAACCGCAAAACCCTGCATATGGCCGACCACACCCCCGACGAATATCCCATCGCCCTGCAATTGGCGGGATGCGAGCCGGGCGTCATGGCGGAAGCCGCCAAGATGAACGAAGACCGGGGCGTCAATATCATCGACATCAATTTCGGCTGCCCGGTGAAAAAGGTCGTCAACGGCCATGCCGGCTCTTCGCTGATGCGCGACGAGATTCATGCGGCGCGTATCCTGGAAGCGACCGTCAAGGCGGTCAAAATTCCGGTCACGCTTAAAATGCGCATGGGCTGGGATCACCAGAATCTGAACGCGCCGAACCTTGCCCGGATCGCCGAAGAATGCGGCATCAAGATGCTGACCATCCATGGCCGCACGCGCTGCCAGTTCTATGAGGGGCAGGCCGACTGGAAATTCATCCGCCATGTCAAAGACGCGGTCAAAATCCCGGTGATCGCCAACGGCGATATCCTGGATTTCGCCGACGTGACCATGGCGCTGGAGCAATCCGGGGCCGACGGAGTCATGATTGGGCGCGGCACCTATGGCCGTCCGTGGTTCGTGCGGCAGGCCATCGATTTCCTGCGCACCGGCGAGGCGCCCCCGCCGCCCTCCCTGACGCAGCAATTGAGGCTGATGCTGGAGCATATGGAGGCGATGCTGTCGCATTACGGCGTCCATGCGGGCATCAAGATCGCGCGCAAGCATATCGGCTGGTACAGCAAGGGGCTGCCTGAATCGGCGGCTTTCCGGGCGCAGGTCAACCGGGTGGAAGAGCCGTCGGCCGTGCGGCGCATGATCGAAGAATTTTACGACGGACTGTTATCCGTACCGGCGGTGGCGGCATGAACGATATGTCGGCAAACAAGGCCCAATCCGGCCTCTCGGCCATGATCGAACATCACCTGCGCGATTATTTCGCCGCGCATGAAGGAATCCTGCCGAGCGCCGGCCTGTATGACCGCATCCTCCAGGAACTAGAACGCCCGCTGCTGACGCTGACGCTGCAAGCCTGCCAGGGCAATCAGGTCAAGGCCGCGCTTCTTCTCGGCATCAACCGCAACACGCTGCGGAAAAAAATCCGCCTGCGGGGCATCAAGGTGAAGCGGGGACGTCCGTTAAGGGACGACGAGCGCGAAATCATCGAAAGAGCCACGGCGCTGATTGCCAATAATCCGACGCTGCGCCACTTGCTGCCGCGGGAGAAAAGCCAATGAATACCGTGACCGCGACATCCGGCGGCTTCGCGCGCTTCGGCGAATGGGCCAGGCGCGTGCGGCTGCGCGCGCGGCTGGCGATTGCCTTGACGATTGCCGCCGCCATCGCGGGCATCGCCACCTATGCCGCGATGACGGAAGCGCCGTTATTGACGGGCGACCGCGCCAATCTGACGGCGCTGCTGCTGCTCGATCTGGTGCTGCTGCTGCTGCTCGCGGCGCTTATCGCGCACCGGCTCGTCAAGATTTTCGTGACGCGGCAGCGCAATCAGGCGGGATCGCGGCTTCACGTCAAGATGGTCAGCGTCTTTACGCTGCTCGCGGTTACGCCTTCCATCATTGTCGCCGTCTTCGCCGGAGCCTTCTTTTATTTCGGCGTCCAGGCATGGTTCACCGACCGGGTTCGGACCGCCGTCAATGAATCCCTGGAAGTCGCCCAGGCGTATCTTAAGGAACATCAGCAGGTCTTGCGCGCCGACGCGCTCGCCATGGCCAGCGACATTAACCGAGAAGCCTTTCGCGTCAGCGAAGACCGCGTGCTGTTTGCCCAGCTGGTGGCGGCGCAGGCGTCGGTGCGCTCATTGACCGAGGCCATCGTTTTCGACGGATCGGGAAAAATTCTGGCGCGGTCGGGGCTTAGTTTTTTCCTTGAGCCTGGAGCCGATCACGGACGATATGCTCGAGCGCGCTAAAAAAGGCGAAGTCGTCCTGCGGGTCAGCGACGGCGACGCCAGGGTGCGGGCGTTGCTGCGGCTGGATAATTTCATCGACGCGTATCTTTTCGTCGGCAGGCTGGTCGAGCCGAAGGTGCTCGGCCATATGGCGACCACCCAGGGCGCAGTGATGGAGTATAAGGAGCTGGAGGCGAGGCGAACCCGGATCGAAATCGTCATCACGCTGGCCTTCATCATTGTCGCGGTATTGCTGCTGCTGGTCGCGGTGTGGTTCGGGCTTAATTTCGCCGGGCAGCTGGTACGTCCGATCGGCAGCTTGATCAGCGCGGCGGAGCGCGTGCGGGCCGGAGACTTGACCGCCCGCGTCAGCGAGCAGGATACCGATACGGATAACGAGCTTGGCGCTCTTGGCCGGTCTTTTAACCGCATGACCAGCCAGATCGAAAGCCAGCGCAATGAATTGATCGAGGCGAACCGCCTGCTCGATCACCGGCGGCGCTTTACCGAGGCCATTCTGGCGGCGGTTCCGGCCGGAGTTATCGGGATCGACGCTCGGCAAAGCGTCACCCTTATCAACAACGCCGCCAGGGATTTATTCCAGTTCCGGCAGGACGCCGTCCTTGGCCATCAACTGACGGATGTCATACCCGAGCTTGAGGAGATTTTGGACAAGCTCCCTCCGGGCGCGAGACAGGCTGAAGGACAAATCGAAGTGCGGCGCGAAGGACAGCCGACGCGAACCCTGCTGGTGCGCATTGCCGCCGATATCGTTGGCAATGAAACCCGGAGTTTCGTGGTCACCTTCGACGACGTCTCCGATCTGTTATCGGCACAGCGCAAGGCGGCCTGGGGCCGACGTGGCGCGCCGCATCGCGCACGAAATCAAGAATCCATTGACTCCCATTCAACTTTCGGCGGAACGCTTGCGGCGGCGGTATCTGCATGAAATCAAATCCGATCCCGAGACTTTTCATAGCCTGCACCGATACCATCGTGCGGCAGGTCGACGATATCGGACGCATGGTGGACGAATTCTCCGCTTTCGCCCGCATGCCTTCGCCGGTCTTGATGGAGCATGACATCGTTCAGCTGTGCCGCCAGGCCGTGTTCATGCATAACACAGGCCGCTCCGACATCGTTTTCGAGCAGGATTTGCCCGCGGAGCCGGTTATCGCGGTATGCGACGGCCGCCAGATCGCGCAGGCGCTCACCAATATTCTCAAGAACGCGACCGAGGCGGTGGAAAGCCGCATGGCGTCGGAAAACGCGGCACAGCAGACCGGACATGTCATCTTGAAGCTCGACGCCGACCAGGACAAAGCAAGAATTACGGTTGCGGACAATGGCCGTGGCTTGCCGATCGAAGACCGGCATCGTTTGACCGAGCCTTATGTCACCACGCGCAGCAAGGGAACCGGACTCGGTCTGGCTATTGTCAAAAAGATCATGGAAGACCATCATGGTTCGCTGGAGCTTGACGATCGCGCGGGAGGCGGGGCGGTCGTAACCCTGACCCTGCAGCGGCAGAGTCAGATTCAAGCAGCGTAGGCACTGGTATGCGAATGTAAACTAAAGCATAATGACCATCTTCGTTGATTCGAATTCCCTAGAATTCCTCAGATAGGAAGGACAGCATGAAAGACGAAAAGACTTTAGTGCATGACATTCTGATCGTCGATGACGAGACGGACATCCGCTCTCTGATCGAAGGAATTCTCAACGACGAAGGCTATAAAACCCGTCAGGCCGCCAGCGCCGAAGAAGCCCTCAGCGCGATAGCAGCGCGGCGTCCCAGCCTCGTCATCCTTGACATATGGCTGCAGAACGGCCGCATGGACGACGGCATGCAAATTCTCGATCAGCTGATGCGCGATCATTGCGACATGCCGGTCATCATGATCAGCGGCCACGGCAATATCGAAACGGCGGTCGCCGCGATCAAGAAAGGCGCTTATGATTTCCTCGAGAAGCCGTTCAAGGCTGACAGGCTGATTCTTCTCGTCCATCGGGCGCTGGAGGCCGCGCGGCTCAAGCGCGAAAATACCGAATTGCGCTTCCGCGCTCATACCGAGCAGGATTTGATCGGCAAATCTCCCGCCGTCAACCAATTGCGCCAGCTGATCGACCGCGTGGCGCCGACCAGCAGCCGCGTGCTCATCACCGGCCCGGCAGGCGCGGGCAAGGAAGTCGTCGCCCGCATGATTCATGCGAAGTCAAAGCGCGCAGGCGCGCCGTTCATCGTCATCAATTGCGCTACCATGAGGCCGGAACAGCTTGAAGTGGAATTATTCGGCGTCGAGCCAAACGCCAATGGCGGCGTGCGCAAGGCCGGAACCTTCGAACAGGCTCACGGCGGCACGTTGTTTCTCGACGAAATCGCCGACATGCCGATCGAGACGCAGGGCAAGATCGTGCGCGCCCTGCATGAGCAGGTGTTTTGCCGCGTCGGCGGCTCGACCAAGGTCGAAGTCGACGTGCGCGTCATCGCCGCCAGCAATCACGATCTGCAGGCCGAGATGGAAGCGGGCCGTTTGCGCCAGGACCTCTATTACCGTCTTAGCGTCGTGCCGATCAAGATGCCGGCGCTCGCGGAACGCCGCGACGATATCCCGATGCTCGCCAAATACTTCCTGCAGCGCGCCACCGAGATATCCGGGTTGCTGCCGCGCGATCTGAGCGAAGAAGCCGTCGCGGCCCTGCAGGCCTATAGCTGGCCCGGCAACGTGCGGCAATTGCGCAACGCAATGGAATGGCTCCTTATCATGGCGAGCGACACGATGGGGTTGATCCGCTCCGACGCTTTGCCGCCGGAAATCACCTCGTCTTCGCCCAATGTGCTGCGCTGGGAGCGAGGAGGGGAGATCATGGCCCTGCCGCTGCGGGACGCGCGCGAGATGTTCGAGCGCGAATATCTTCTTGCCCAGGTCACGCGCTTCGGCGGCAATATTTCCCGCACGGCGAGCTTCATCGGCATGGAACGGTCGGCGCTGCACCGCAAGCTGAAGCTGCTCGGCGTCCACGGCAATAACGACAACAAGATCATCGCTGCCGTTGCCGAGCATACCGGGTCTGAACGAGTCAATTAGAGGGATTAGCCGGGCGTGTCTTCCTTTGCCGGAGCGACTCCGCAATTTCCTCGATCTCTTCCCGATCTCGTGATCTTCGACTGGGACGATACGCTGGTCGATAGCTATGCCGCCATTCATGCCGCGATCAACGCGGCGCGGGCGGCTTTCGGCATGGAAGCCTGGAGCTTGGAAGAGGCCAGGCATAACTGCCGCCGGGCGCTCACGGAGACATTTCCCGAATGGTTCGGCGCGGACTGGCATCGGGCGCGTGATGTTTTCTACGCGACGTTCGCCGACAATCATCTCAGCCTGCTGAAAGCCATGCCCGGCGCGGAAGACTTGCTTGATGTCCTATGCCAAAAGAAAATTCCGCTTGCCGTTTGCAGCAATAAGAATGCCGCATATCTGCGCCAGGAAATCAGTTTTCTCGGTTGGGACCGGTATTTCGGAGCTGTCGCGGGGGCAGGCGACGCGCCGCGAGGCAAGCCTGCTCCGGATGGGATTTATCTAATCTGCAAACAGCTTGGGCTGAAGGATGACAGCGTTTCCTGGTATGTCGGCGACAACGATATTGACATCCAAACGGCGGAAGCTGGAAGCTGTTTACCCATCATTTTGGGAAATAACGTAAGCAATGCAACGCTTGGTACGTGGATACCATTTGGTAACTGTATTGAATTAGCGGACATTATTAGAAAAATTTGTTGAAGACAGCTGAATACATTGACCCTCAATTAAGTATTTGTTTAATCGGTTATGTCTTAATAACAATTCGCTTATGTTTGTCGAGCAGATCCACGCGATCAAACGCCCTCTGTTTGATGTGATTGCGGTCTGCGCTAATACCGCCATCAAAGGCATATAAGTTAGTTCAGCTTGGGAGCAATGTTTATGACTGATAATAAGTCGCAGAATGTGCAAGATGTTTTTCTCAACTATCTGCGCAAAAATAAAACGCCGGTGACGGTATTTTTGGTCAATGGCGTTAAGCTTCAGGGCATTATTACGTGGTTCGATAATTTTTCGATGCTGCTGCGGCGCGACTCCCACGCTCAATTGGTCTATAAGCACGCCATATCGACCGTCATGCCGACCGTACCGATACAGCTATTCGAACCGTCGGTCGATGATGCGGATCAGACCTAAGCTTGACAGTCATACCTCATGATTCCGGCAAAAGAACCACGGCTTTAATCGTCAAGCCGATCCTTTCCGGCTCCCATGCCGCGCGCAGCCATGAGTCCATGCTGGCCGAGGCGCGGGGCCTCGCCGAAGCCATCGACCTTGCCGTCATCGATGCCGTCATTGCCAAGGTGTCTTCGCCATCCGCCGCGCACCTGCTTGGAAAGGGATGGGTCGAGAAAATCGGCCAGCAGATCGAAGAACATAAAATAGACCTGGCGATCGTCGATCACGCTCTGGCGCCGATCCAGCAGCGCAATCTGGAACGCGCATGGAAAACCAAGGTTATCGACCGCACCGGCCTGATCCTGGAAATATTCGGCGCGCGCGCCCGGACGAAGGAAGGCCAGCTGCAGGTGGAACTGGCGTCGCTGAACTACCAGCGTTCCCGCCTGGTGCGGTCATGGACTCACCTTGAACGGCAGCGCGGCGGTTTCGGCTTTCTCGGCGGCCCCGGCGAATCTCAAATCGAGCTCGACCGCCGCCTGATCGATCATCGTATCCTCAAGATCAAAAACGAGCTGAAAGATGTCCGCCGCACCCGTTCCTTGCAGCGCCGCGCCAGGGAAAAAGCGGCCATGCCCACGGTGGCGCTGGTGGGCTACACCAACTCCGGAAAATCGACTCTGTTCAACCGCCTCACGGCAGCGGACGCTCTAGCCAAAGACATGCTGTTCGCCACGCTCGATCCCGCCATGCGTTCGTTGAAGCTGCCGGGCAATCGAGAAGCGATCCTGTCCGATACGGTCGGATTTATCGCCGATCTGCCGACGCAGCTTATCGCCGCGTTCCGCGCTACGCTGGAAGAAGTCCAAAGCGCCGACGTTATTCTCCACGTCCGCGACATCGCGCATCCCGACACCAAGGCGCAGATGCAGGATGTCGAAACCGTTCTTGGCGAACTGGACATTCAGCCCGGCGACGCGCGCATCATCCAGGTCTGGAACAAAATCGACTGCCTGCCCGAGGGAAGACCGGAAATTACTGGCTGAAGAAGCATCTCGCCAAAGTTTCGACGCTACCCATGCTTCGCCGGACTCGCCGAAGTCAAGCATCACGGCGGCGCGGGCGTGGCGGCGATATCGGCCCTGACGGGAGAGGCATTCCGGTATTGCTGCGGCAAATAGAAGCGGCCCTGGGCCCAAGCGGAGGAAATCGTCCGGATCAAAATTCCTCTGGCCGACGGCGCCGCGATGGCCTGGATCCATTCGCATGGAAGAATTATCAGCCGTCAATGACATAAACGAGACAGCCGAGGTAGAAATAGCGTTGTATCAAGCCGATCTTGGCCGTTTCGGCAGCGGTTTATGGGGTAGACTGCAAAGAATCATAACGAGTCCCGCAAAATGCTCCCTATCGATCCCCAGAAAGTCACGGAATTCCTGCGCGAGGTAGGGCGCACCGTTATCATGCCGCGATGGCGTAATCTGCAGGCCGGAGACATCGCCGAAAAAAGCGGCCCGCATGATCTGGTGACGATCGCCGACAAGGAAGCGGAGAAGGCCTTAGCGCCTATGCTTCAGGGTATTCTGCCGGGGTCCCTGGTTCTCGGCGAGGAGAGCTATGCCGCCGACCCGGCCGTGCTCAAGGCGCTGCAATCGGAATATCCCGTATGGATCATCGATCCCATCGACGGGACAAGCTCATTCGCTTCCGGCAAGGAAGATTTCGGCACCATCGTCGCGCTGGCACATCGCGGCGAGGTTCTAACGGGATGGATTCACCATACGATCACGGGGGATACATTGACCGTCGAACGAGGCGGGGGGGCGTGGTTCCGGGGCGAACGATTAAAGATGCTGCCCTCGGTTCCGTTCGCGCAAATGCACGGCATCGTCGGCATCCGCCTGCAGCCATGGCTCAAGAAATATCCGGAAAAAGACAAGCCGACCTATGACGCGCGCGGCTTCATGGCCTGCGATGTTTACGCAACGCTTCTGACGCCGCAGAAACTTTTCAACAGAAGCGAAGGCAGGCAATATCATTTTCGTGCCTCCAGCGGCTTCACCCATCCGTGGGACGACGCCGCCGGGGTTCTGGCGATACGCGAATCCGGGGGCGAAGTCATGAACTGGGACGGCGAGCTATACCGCCCCGACATGTTCGATGACGGCCTTATCATCGCGCCCTGTTATGACGATTGCGTCAGGCTGCGCGACTGGCTTAACCCGGCTTATCTGGCTTTTCGCGGGAAGTAAAAAAGAGATTTATGATTGCTGCTTGCCATGGCGAACGCGCAGGATGAAGACTTGGTTTGCCACGACGGAATAGCGGATAATGTAGGGATATACGAGGGTGAGTTCGCGCAAATTCTGGCTAACCAGCCTTCCTCTATGCGGGAATAGAGCCAGGTCGTTTCCGGCCTCTATGAGACGCACGCCCATATCCTCTGCCGCTCTTGGACGAAAGTCGCTGATATAACTGCGGATTCTTTGAACATCGGCGAGGGCCGATGCCGTCCATACGATGTCCATCAGCGGAGGGGCGGAGCCGGGCAGGGCAATTCATCGGGCTTGCCCCAAGATCGCAGCCATCGCACGACATCCTTATGCGGTACGACGCGCCCGGCGGCGACATCTGCCTGAGCTTCGGCCAAAGCGCGCTTCTCCGCATCCTCGTCAATGGCGTCAAAAATAGGGCTAGGATCTGTCATGCTCGGGATTCTCCATATCCTCAATCGAGACCAATGCATCATATCATACTATTTTTATAACCGACACAATTTTAAGATTTGCTTAGCAACCTCTTGGAATGCTTTTATAAAGGCTCTAGAATATAAGTGAAAAACAGGATCATTATGAAAACCATCATCGTCGACAAAATCGCATCCATCGCCCAGGCCTGCAATCTGCGGCATGAATTGCGCGTCGCCACCGACAATATCCCGAGCGAGGAAGGCACGGTGCTGGTCGTGGAAATTCTGACCAACAAATCCACCTACAACACGTTGGAGCTTATCGACGGACGCATGGCGAAGGTTGCCAAGGGCGATATCGTCGTCGGCGCGCTCGGCCATCGCCAGGCCTTGTTCGGCTATTCGGGGCATCTGCCGGAGCAGGTGAAAGAAGGCGACGTTATTCAGATGCTGAATATCGGCGGCGTTCTCGGCATCTGCGATTCCATCAATCCCGACAGGGGCACGCCGTTCGATTGCCGGGTTCTCGGCGTTGTGCTGCAGTTCCCTTATCTGGGTGAGCGGATCGGCGTTCCGGCGCGGGTCGGCTATGGGCCGCTGGATTACAGCGCCGGGGTCAACATCCAGGGCGTACCCGTGGTCGCGCTGGCGGGCACTTGCATGGAAGCGGGAAAGACCGCCGCCGCTTGCGCCATCATCAGCCGGATGAAACGGCGCGGATTGTCGGTCCACGCCTTCAAGGCGACGGGGGTTTCGCTACGGCGCGATATTCTGGCGATGGAAGACGCGGGAGCCAAGCGCAGCGCGATCTTCACCGACTTCGGCATCGTCACGACCACGGCCAAGACCGGCCCGGCGATCACGCGCACCCTGCTTACGGAAATGGCGCAGGGTAAGCCGGATGTCATCGTCTTTGAACTCGGCGACGGGCTGCTCGGCGCGTATGGCGTGGAAGCGATCCTTTTGCAGGAAGATATCCGCACGGCGCTGACCGCCGTCGTGCTGTCGGCGAACGATCCTGTCGCGGCCTGGGGCGGCGTAAAATTGCTGCGGGAGAGATTCAATATCGAGCCAAGCGCCGTGACCGGCCCGGCGACCGACAATGCCGTCGGCGTCAATATCATCCACGAGCAGATGGGCGTTCCCGCGATCAACGCCATTACTAATGGCGCTGCCCTTGGCGATCAAATCATCGGCAAGGTATCTCCGGAATGGCGCGATAAGGCTGCCGGAGAATGAGCGCGGCGGCAGGAAAAATACCCACCATCGTTCTTGGCGGCACAGGCTATGTCGCCGGGGAACTGCTGCGGCTGGTGGCGGGTCATCCGGGGCTGGAGCTTAGAGCGGCGCTGTCCGACAGCCAGCCGGGCGAGTTGGTGGCCGCGTCCTTCGCGCATTTGCGCCCAGCCTATCCCGAACTTAAATTTTCCTCGCTCGATGAAGTCAGGCAAATCGTCGCGTCGCTTCCGGTTTCCGCTATTTTGTCCGCGGCCCCGCATGGCGTGTCGGCGGGATTGATCGACAGCCTGCTTTCGGCGGCGGAAGCGAAAGGCGCCGCGCCGCGCGTCGCCGATATATCGGCGGATTTCCGTTATGCCACGGCTGCGGCCTATGAGGCCGTCTATAAGCATCCGCATGGCGCGCCTGGAAGGCTCGCGCAATTCACCTGCGCCGTGCCGGAGCATCTCGATAAACTGGCGACCAGGCATGTCGCTCATCCCGGCTGCTTCGCCACCGCCATTCTGCTGGCCAGTGTGCCGCTGCTTAAGCTGAAGCTCATAGAGCCGGCGCTGTTCGTCGCGGGCATTACCGGCAGCACGGGTTCCGGACGCTCGCCGACGCCGGGCACGCATCACCCGCAACGCCATAGCGACCTATATGCCTATAACGCCCTTGGGCATCGGCATACGCCGGAGATTACGGCGCTCGCCGCCGCCGCATCGGGCGTCGAGGCTAATTTCCGTTTCGTGCCGCATTCCGGCCCGTTCGCGCGCGGCATTCACGTCACGGTTCAGGCCAAGGCGCGACAGCCCATTAAGACCGGCGATCTGCTGGCCGCGCTCGGCGATTTTTATCAATCGTCGCCCCTCGTGCATGTCGGCAAAGACATGCCGCGCATCAAGGATGTCGCCGCCAGCAATTACGCGCGCATCGGCGCGGTTGCCGATGGCGAGACTGTTGCCGTCATGTGCGCGATCGATAATCTGGCCAAGGGCGCGGCGGGCGGCGCGATCCAGTGGATGAACCGGATGCTCGGTTTGCCGGAAACGATGGGCCTCGCCGCGCCCGCGCCGGGATGGACCTAAGCCCCATGGACCATCTCGCGCCGGTCTATTCGCAATATCCTCTCGATATAATTGGAGGGGAGGGCGTTTATCTCACCACGAAGGATGGACGCCGTATCCTGGATTTATATGGCGGCCATGCGGTCGCGGCCTTGGGCTACGGCCATCCGCGCTGGCTGGCGGTTCTGGAAGCGCAGGCGAAATCGCTGGTGTTTCAAAGCAACGCCGTGGCCGTCGATGTGCGGCATAGGGCGGCGAAAAGACTGGCGGAATTTTGCGGTCTTGGCCTCGATACGGTCTTCTTCGTCAATTCCGGGGCGGAAGCCAACGAAAATGCCCTCAAAATCGCCTGCAAGCTGACCGGCAGAAGAAAGATCGTCGCCGTCGAGGGGAGCTTTCACGGACGGACCGCGGCGGCCGGTGCGGTGACGTGGGGCGCGCAGAAGAAATGGTACGGCTTTCCGCAAGCGCCCTTCGACGCGGTTTTTATTCCCGGCACGGTCGAAGCGGCGTCGGGCATTTCTGACGATACAGCAGGAATCATCGTCGAGCCGGTTCAGGGCGTCGCCGGAGCGCTCGATCTGCCTCAGGAATTTTTGCAGGCGCTGCGCAAGCGCGCTACCGAAATCGGCGCGGTGCTGATTTTCGACGAGGTGCAATCCGGCGTGGGGCGCACCGGCTATCCCTTCGCCGCCAATATGGTCGGCGTTACGCCCGATATCATCACGACGGCTAAGGCGCTGGGCGCTGGATTTCCGGTTTCGGCGATACTGCTCGCGGCATCCGTGGCATCTGAACTAAAGACCGACGATCTGGGCACGACCTTTGGTGGAGGCCCGATGGCTTGCGCGCTGGTCGAGGCCGTGGTCGACATCATCGAGTCCGAGAAGCTCATGGATAATGTGCGGGCGCGTTCGGAGCAGATACGGCAGCGCTGTATCATCGGGCCGGTGACCGGCGCGCAGGGCGCGGGCCTTTTGCTGGGCCTGAGAACGTCCCGCCCGGCCAAGGACGTGCAGGCGGAACTGCTGCGGCATGACATATTCCTGGGCGGCAGCGCCGATCCGAACGTCATGCGCATTCTCGCGCCTTATACCTTAGGCGGCGAGCATGTCAAGCAATTGCGGGATGCGCTGTTACGGATTGGCGGCTAACGCCGCAGAAGCCAAGAGGCGCTCTCCGGCAGCGGCGCGACATATTGCGATCTGGCTTTGGGCACCATGGATGTGATCGAAGTCGAATAGTCGCCTGGGGTCTGCGGCCTGATTGCCATGCCGACGGCCTCGCCAAAGCCGCTAAACACGCCGATGAACACCATGATCCCGAGGATCGCCCTGGATGCATGTCGCTCCGGCGTGCGCAGCCCCTCGATCGTGTTGAGAATAACGAGCGTTATGGGCAGCATTGAGCCGTGCAACATGATTTCGTTGCACAATCCTACTTTAAAGAACGGCATGGCCAGCAACAGGCCGACAGCGGCGGCGGCTGGCGGCTCAATGGCGCGCCGAGCGGCATATGCCGCCAGCGCGAAAACGCCGAATTCGAGCATGACGAAAAGCGCATAGCGTCCGACGAATTCAGCAAGCGGCATGTCGCCTAGCGTAGTCCATTTCTCCTGCAAAAATGGGCCAAGGCTGTAATAAGCAGCGAGCAGCGCCAGAGGAATAAGGGCGGCTATGTTCCGCGCGCTCAGGAGGCTGGGGATATTCCGCAGATGGAGCGCCGCGACGATGATGGCGAAGGAAAGAGCGGTGAAGGGCGACCAGAACGCCAGCACGGTAAAAATACCCGCCGCTCTTTTCATAAACCAGGGTTTGTCCCAGCCTTGATAAAGCAGCGAAGCTCCAAGCCATGCCGCGACGGCATGCTGCGGCATCCATGACAGGGAGTAGCTTTGCGCCCCCATGATCCATCCATGAGGAAACCTCATCCATTCTTCGATATATAGCTCGGCTTCGGTTCCCTTCGGGTGCGGATGAACCCAATGGATAAAATCCGATTTGATGATATCCAGCCCGATGAAATCCAATCCGCCGAAAAACAGGACGATCAGGACAATGGCGGCGATCCATGCCGGATTCTTCGTCTCGCGCGTGGCAAGAAGGAGGAAAAGCAGAACGCCGAGCGCCATCCAGGCGCAGAACAGAAATTGCGAGGGCTGGCCGATCAGCTTCGACAGCAGCGCGGGCACGACGTAAAAACCGATTCCGTAACGCAGGATTTCCGGGCTTTGGGTGCTTTGGAAGATGACCGGCCAGTCATGTTTGACCAGATCGTTGTATATCAAGCGATGCTTGACCAAATCTATAAACGCCACGCCTTCGATCAGCGGGCTGGTTCCGCTTAAGGCGACGACGATGATCGCCGCCAGCGCCAGAACGATGAGGCGCGCGGCGGGAATTTTCGCGGTGCGCTCGAAATCCGGCAGCACGCACCATAGGGTGAGAAGGGCTAAGGGGACGCCAATCCATGGCGTAAGCCATCCCAGTTCGACGGCAACCGCCGGAAGCGCGAGATAGGCAATGGCAAGAAAATGCAGGCCATCGGCTTTGGAACGAACCAAGGAGGCGCATGCTGCGCCTCGGTCTTTACGGAAAATCGAATGCCGGATTAATGTTTCAAAACGTTGCAGCATAACCGGCGTGCCTCACGACAAAGAATTTCAGTAATTTAATGTCCTGAAAATTAACAAACGGCTAAATTGTCCGGCAATGGCGCGATTAGCGCCGCAGAAGCCATGAGGCGCTCTCCGGCAGCGGCGCGATATATTGCGGCCTTAATTCCGGCGGCATGGACGCGATCGAAGCTTCATAATCTCCGGGGTTCGGTTTTCGCGCCGCGTCGATCACCGCATAGCTGAAACCCGTGGTCAGGCCGATAATCACCAGGCCTTTGAGCGCCATTTTCGCGACAGAGCGCTCATGCAGGCGCAAGGTGTCGATGACGTAAAAGATCATGAGCGTCAGCGGCAAAATCGTTCCGTGCAGCATGATTTCGTTGCCCCGTCCGACATATAAGAACGGCAGCGCCAGCAGCAGTCCGGCGGCGGCGGCGGCGGGCGGATCGATGGAACGCCGCACGGCATAGGCCGCCACGACGAAAACCCCGAATTCGAGCACGACGAAAAGCGCATAGCGCCACGCGTATTCAAAGAGCCGATGGCTTTCGGAAATATTCCACTCGGCTTGCAGAAAGGGGCCGAGGCGGTAATAGGCGGCGAGCAGAGCGAGGGGGGCGAGGGCCGCGATATTCCTTGTGCTCAGAATGGCGACGATATTTCGCAGATGAAGCGCCGCGACGATGGCGGCGAAGGAAAGCGCCGTGAAGGGCGACCAGAACGCCAGCACGGTAAAAATGCCGACGGCTCTTTTCTTGAACCACGGCTTGTTCCAGCCCTGATGGATCAGCGAGGCTCCGAGCCACGCCGCGACGGCATGCTGCGGCAGCAGCGACAGGGAATTTTCCTGCGACGGCATGATCCAGCCGAACGGGATTCTCGCCCATTCCTCGATGTGAATGTGAAGTTTTTCGTTCATCGCGGCGGAAAGAAACAATCGGCCCAAGACATCCAGCCCGCTGAAGAACAGCAGGATGAAGGCGGCGAACGCGACCCATGTCGCGCGCTCGATATGCCGCGTGCCCAGAAGCAGAAAAATCCAGACCCCCAGCGCGAGCCACGCGCAAAGCAGGAATTGCACCGGATGTCCCGCGAGCTTCGACAGCAAGGCGGGCACGGCATAGAACCCGATGCCGTAGCGCAGGATTTCCCGCTCCTGGCCGCCATGAAAGACAACAGGCCAGTCATGCCTCACCAGATCGTTATAGAGCCAGCGATGCTTCGCCAAATCCATGAACGATCCGTTGGCGATTAGCGGGCTTATGCCGGTGAAGGCGACAATCGCGATGGCGGCCAAGGCCAAACCCGCCAAATGCCATAAAGGAATTTTTTCTCGAAACGCGCATCCAGGCCACACGCACCATAGGGTAAGAATGGCGCAGGGAATTCCAATCCATGGCGCAAGCCATCCCAGTTCGACGAGAACCACGGGAAGCGTTAAATAAGCAATGGCCGCGCATTGCAGGCTATCGGCCTTGTCGGATGAAATGATGGGGCGGGACGGCATTCCGGGCAATCTACAGCAGGAGGCCGCCACCGATCAATTCTTCTCTCTTGCGGCTTTGCGTCTCTGCCGCTAGCTTTCGCCCATGAACGATCTGGCCCAAAAAGACTGCGTGCCTTGCAAGGGAAATGTCTTGCCCTTAAAACAGCATGAGATCGCCGCGCTTATGCCTCAACTGGCGGATGGCTGGCGCGTCGTGGACGCGCACCATCTTGAGAAAGAATACGCGTTCAAGGATTTCCGCGAGGGGCTCGATTTCGTCAATAAGGTCGGCGAACTCGCCGAGCGGCAGAGCCATCATCCCGATCTCTACCTCGCCTGGGGCAAGGCGAAAGTGACTTTGTGGACTCATAAAATCGACGGCCTCGCCGAAAGCGATTTTGTCATGGCAGCCAAGATAGACGAGATTCACGGCTGAGTTTTATAAACGAAAGAGGCTTATCAATGGTCAAGCACCATACCAATACCGATCCTTCCGCCACGGTTCGCGCGCTGAAGAAGGCGACGCCCTATATCCGCATGTTCAAGGGCAAGGTTTTCATCGTCAAGGCGAGCGGCGGCGTTTTCGGCGACATGGCCGCGACGCACGCGCTGCTGGAGCAGGTGGCGATTTTGCTGCAGGTCGGAATCCGCGTCGTCATCGTGCATGGCGGCGGGCAGCAGCTTACCGACATCCAGAAATCGATGGGCATCGAGACGATCATGGTGGCGGGACGGCGCGTGACCGACGCCAAATCGATCGAAATCACCAGCATGGTGCTGAACGGCCTGGTCAATACGCAAATCCTCGGCATATGCCGTGAACTCGGCATCGGCGCGGTGGGGATTAGCGGCGTCGCGGGAGGGCTTATCCAGGCCCATAAGCGCCCGCCGGTCATGGTCGAGGGCGAGAATGTCGATTACGGCTTCGTCGGCGATATCGACCTGGTCGATTCCAAGGTATTGCGGCAATTGCTCGATGACGGCCTGATGCCGGTGGTCAGCCCGGTCTCCGCCGACGACAAGGGCACGCTGCTCAATATCAACGCGGACACGGTCGCGGCGGCGATAGGCGCGGCGCTGAAGGCCGAAAAGCTGATCGTCTGCACGGGCGCGCCGGGCATCATGGAATCGCTCGACGATCCCCGGTCGCTGGTTTCCTATACCGATCTCGACGGGCTGAAGAAGCTTCAGGAGAAGGGCAGCCTCAAGGACGGCATGCTGCCCAAGGCCAAGGCCATCGAGGAGGCGATCCGCGGCGGCGTGCGCCGGGTGCATATCATCTCCTATAAGGCCGAAGACAGCATTCTGGCCGAAGTCTTCACGAATGAAGGCACCGGCACGATGATCGTCGAGGACATCAAGGCATTGAGCGCGGCGGAGAAGTGATCCTAAGCTTATCAATGAAAATATCCATATATTCTAATGATATATAAGCAAGAATAGCATTGCATTGAATCATTGAATCAAGATTTTCAGGCTCGATTTCGAAGCGGGAATGAGTCTGGCATAAAAAGCACCCCATAATTTTTATATATATTATTATATATCAATTATTTATATGTTATTCTTGATTTTTTACTTTAATCCATGCCTGTTCCCACTCCTGCAGGCTAATAGGGGTGGTTTGCAGGTTTTTTATGCTTAAAACGGCTTCCATGCCCCTAAAACGGCGTTCGAACTTGCGATTTGCTCCTCGAAGAGCCGTTTCAGGGTCGATTTTGAGCTTATTGGCCAGGCAAACGACCGTAAACAGCACGTCTCCCAGCTCATCGACCAGTCTATCCCGGTCGCCGGACGGGATTTCGGCTTTAAGCTCCGTGATCTCTTCTTCGAGCTTCGGAAATACATCTTCGGCCTTTTCCCAGTCGAAACCGGCACGCGTCGCGCGCTGGACGATCTTCTGCGTGCGGCTCAACGCGGGCAGGGCCATCATAACGCCGTCCAGGACGCTCGGCGGCGCGCCGTCAGTCTGCTTCGCGGCGCGCTCTTTGGCCTTATCCTGCTCCCAGCGTTCGGTCATGGCCTCGGCGGTAGCGATCGTTTCGTCGCCGAAGACATGGGGATGCCGCCGAACCAGCTTATCGGCGATGCCCTGGGCGATGGCGGCGAAGTCGAACCGGCCTTCCTCGCGCGCCATCTGGGCGTAAAACACGATCTGCAGCAAAAGGTCGCCGAGTTCTTCCTTCAGCCCCTCGAAATCGCCTTTTTCGATGGCGTCCACGACCTCATAGGCTTCCTCGAGCGTATGTTTGGCGATGCTGGAGAAATCCTGCTTCAAGTCCCATGGGCAGCCGCCGTCCGGATCGCGCAGCCGAGCCATGACGGCCAGCAGGCGCTCCATCGGGTCCGCTGGCAGGCCGAGAAGGGCGTCATGGGATGAGGCGGGAAGGGTGGTCATGGGCAATGCATCTCCGTCATAAGCTCTCACGATAAGTCGGGCTATTGACCAGAAATGTCAATTTTCGTGCAGGCATTAAATCCTAATTACTTTCAGGAAAATCGAATAAGGTGAGGCCATTGAAATGACAATGATTAACGCGCGCGATTATTAAGAAAGACATTGGGGGCCGGGTATGAGCCAAGAGAGCAAGATTTCAAAACTGATGCGACAAGCCGGGCGGGCTTTGACCTTTCCGGTGCGCGAAGTTGCCGCGCGCTATCAGCATGCACGGCGTTGGGGCCGGAGTTCTACGCGAGCGGCGCTGATGGCTACAGGCGCACCTGTATTGGCAACCGGAACGGCGGCAGGCCTTGCCGACATCGCGGCGGCTCATTATGCCAGTCATCCCGTCATAGCCGCCGTTGCGGTGGGAACCGCTGCCTTGTTCGTCGTGACAGGAAGATCTGCCGCGAGGCGCGAGCGCCAAGCTAAGAAGTTATCCTCCCATGATAAAAAAATGCTGCAGCGGCAAGAGGATATATATTTGGATTTTAAAGCAAGCGGTCGCTTAACAAACAAGCCGACTATCGCGGAACGGCTCAATCAGCTTGATTGCGACGTTCAATATCATGGCCCTTCAGGTCTCACCTCATGGGAACATGTGACCAATTCTCTTATTGCCGGGCTGGTGAGCGTTAGAAAACAAATTGAAATCTGTCCAGCCATGGCCAACCAAGGCATTATCAATCAACTTGCCAATATCCGTGACGGAATTGAACCTCCTTCCGCAGCGGATATACGCCTCGTCCGTTATAATAACCTCCATAATATCAGCCTTCTTCGGCATTGCGTCGAGCATAGCATTGAATCTATCGCCGCGCTGGATCCCGCCATTAAAATTCCTCCGTCGATGAGCCGGGACATGTCTAATGCCGTGAGGAATGCCGCGCGTTCCTTCATCGGCCGCGCCGATGCCGTCAATCTCGATGCCGATACCCGCCTGGAAGCCATTACGGAATACACGCAATTGATCGGCCATGAATATCCGCGTTTTGCGCATCGCGAGCATGTAATAACGTTGGGAAAGATTGCCGAAAAAGACAGTTCCATAGCCGTCAGGCAGGCGGCGCTGGAGGCGATCAAAATTCTTGGGGAGGCCGCGCCGCAGGTCAGGCCGCCGGAAAGCGCCACCAATAACTGGCTCGCGATCAGCGCCGCCCAGAACCAGGGCAATCCTGACCTTCTGCTCTCCATGGTTATCGGCAATGAGGACCCGGAAGTGCAACTCGCCGCAATAGAAAAATTCGACAATTTGCTTGCGGGCGACGCTTCTCCCGCCGGTTTCTCGACCCAGCGCCGGGCCGAAAAGGTCGAAATGATTCTTGATCGCTGCCATGCGCGCTTCACGAAACTATGCGCGGAAATCGACGGCGCCGCGGATCAAACCCGCCGTGATGAAATGATCGGCCAGGCCAAAGGCGTCGTCGCCGTCGCCGAAGCCGCGAAGAATGTTCGCCAAATCATGATGGCCGTAAATCCTGCCATCATCCTGAATATGGAAGATTATGCTTTTCTATCGCAGGACACTCTTCCGGAATGGGCGCGCGGCGTCGGCAAGAAAAATGTCCGCATCACAATAGACCTCCGCGCCGAATGATAAACCGCCGCCCCCGCCAGCGCCCGCCGGCGCCGCCGCGCCATTGCCGCTGCGGCCGGAGGATGATACCGCCGTTCTCGCCGCAGGCCCGCCCTCGTCGCAACGTCGGTTAAGCGCGGGGTAGAAGAAGGAAGGGCGAGGAGGGGCGGTTTTCTGGTCAAAAACCCCCCTTGCCTGGGCAATGCGCGTCAATATATAGTTGTCGCGATACAAGCTTGCCTAGAACTTAAAGTCATATTTTACCCGGTTTCGTTGACGTCTGGATTATTGACATGAATCAGATAATGCCGCCTGCGGCGGCGACTGCACCTCGCGCCGAAGCCTTGGGTATAGGACGATATCAGCACCCATCCGAGCATGGCCGGCGCCCTGAACATGGCTCGCCGCGCGGCAGCCTCGCGGGCCACGCCGCCGGTTTCCGTGCTCATCACGGGCGAAACCGGCACCGGCAAGGAACTTCTGGCCCGCGCCATCCATAACGAAAGTCCGCGCAAGCATGGGCCGTTCATTGCCATCAACTGCAGCGGCATTCCCGAAACTCTGCTCGAAAGCGAGTTATTCGGATACAAGCAGGGCGCTTTCACCGGAGCGGTCAGGGACAAGAGGGGCATGTTCGGCGCGGCGGAAGGCGGCACGCTGTTCCTGGACGAAATCGGCGACATGCCCATGGCGTCTCAGGCCAAATTGCTGCGCGTTTTGCAGGAACATGAATATACGCCGCTCGGCAGCACGCAGCCCCAGCGCACCAATGTGCGCATCATCACGGCCACGCATCGCGATCTCGAGAAGGCCATCGCCAAATCCAAATTCAGGAGCGATCTGTATTACCGCCTGAGCGCCGTTCCGATCCATCTGCCTCCGCTGCGCGAACGGCCGGAAGACACCCTGCGTCTGGCCGAGGAATTATGCGAGCGTTACAATGCCGAGGAGGGAAGAAAATCCGCGGGATTTCAGGAGTCAGCCCGAAAAGCTATGGCGGAATATTCATGGCCCGGCAATGTGCGCGAACTGCAAAACGTCGTCCAGCGCGCCGTCATTATGACGGACGAAGGCCAGCCCATCGGCCTGGAATATGTGAGGGTCGAAAATATGCGCGAGCTGCAAAATATCATCCAGCGTTCTGGAATGGCGACGGAGGAGGGCAGGCAGCGTCCGATCCTCGTTCCTGAACATGCAAAGATCGCCTCGCCGCAGGATAAAGACGACTTGCCGGTATTGGCCGGGGCGGAAAACAAGAGCGGAGACATCATATCTTTGAACTCGAATAAAATAATCGCAGCGGAAGAGGCTGGGATGGGCGCTGACGCCGAACCCGTCTCCTCTGCGCCGCCGCCTCCCGCCAATCCGCCTGTTATCAGCGATGCGCCCGCGCCCCCGGTTCCGGTTGCAGCATCTAGCCCTACGGAATTATACCGGCTGTCGTCGATACGCCAGTCGCGGCGGTTACCGTTGCCGAAGCATCATCATCCGCCCCCGTGGACGCTTTGCCGCCGATTGCCGATAAGCCCGTTTCGATTCCTGCTCCCGCAATATCATCTGTGCCTGCGGAATCTTTGCCTCCTGTCGCCGATGACAAGCCGCCCGTTTTGTCCGCTTCCGCGCTGGATGCGGCGGCAGAAGCATCAAGCATAGGTCCTGCGACGCCGCTCGCGTTGCCTTCTTCCGAGGCAGCTATGGAACGCAGTTTCGTTCTTTTAGTCCGGGAGGACGGCACCAGAAAATCCTTGGACGAAATTGTCGGGGAAACATATGCGACTACGATTAGAGCCGCCCGCGGCAATATCGCGGAGGCTGCCCGCATGCTGCAAACTCACTGGAAAACCGCGCGGAAGCATATTGCCAAGGCTTCGCTTCCTAAAGCATTCAGCTCTCCGGAATCCTTGCCTGCCCATAGCGTTGTGTTTTTAACCGAGAAGGATGGCTCCTGGAAATCTATCGGCCAGATTAAGGATGAAGCATGCGCGGTCACTCATGCATTCGCCCAAGGCAATGTCGCGCAGGCCGCCGGCCTATTGGGGATTTGTTCGGACAGCATGCGGCGCAAAATTGCCGATCATCTTTCTCGGACTCCCTCCGCGGAATCGGATAACATCATCCCACAGCCGCCACAGAAACAGAATAATGACTGGCGCGCGGCGACCGGACAATTCATCAGGGACGTACGCTACGAAAAAGGCGACAACGTCCGGGATGTCGTTTCCGATGTTACCATTCCTCATCTCACGAATCCCAAAGTATGGAGAGAGATCGAAGCGGGGTCTCCGAATATCGCGCCGAACCTTTTCAGGGCGGCCATCCAGGAGACATGCAGGCTGTATGCTATCGCGCCGGACGCAGGAGAACCGAAGCGTCTTCTCGGGCTTATGCAATCGGAGGCGGGAATTCAGCTCGAGCGGCAGCCTCTGCCGGGTTCGGAAAAAAAGCCGGTGGCCGGTCCGCAGAACGCTGCCGGTCTTTGGAGCCATCCTTTCTTCCAGGCCGCTCCGGAAATGACCGGCAAGCTTCAGGCGAGAAGAAATATTTCAACCCAGGCCGACATTGCCAGGCTGTTATATGAGCGTGGACACCATAAAAACATTCATGCTGCCCAATCTGCCTTGTCAGGGTTTCTTAATAGCAGTGGACAGGAATTCGGCAAAGCCGGCATGGCTTCCGCGCCGCCTATGGCCGTCCATATTGCCAGCCTCGTCAATATGACGCCGCAGGAAGCCTTTCTGACCCTGGCCGTTGAGCAAGAGAAGGGGGGCGGCAAAAAGCGTCCTGAAGCCGAGAGTCTCCGGAAGGACAATCATCGTTCTGAATCCACGGCTCCGCGGCCGAAGGGCAACCCGGGCAAACCGCTTATCAATTATCTCTTTTTTCAGAGCGCTACCGAACTGACGGCCAGACTGAAGGAAAGGGGCATTCGCACCATGGCCGATCTTAGCAAAGACTTGGTCCAGCGTGGAAAATACGCGAACACGAATAGTGCCAACACAGGGCTGTGGAAGTTCCTCAAACAGTGGGAAGACCTCTCTGCCAAAACATCTCCTTTGCTGACGCCGGTTGTGGAAAGCATCATTTCCGAATGCGGCGGGTTTTCACCGCATGAGACTAAGGCGTTATGGGGAGGCTGGGTGGCGGAAAGAATTCAGCAGGCGAACCATTATGCTCCCGAACCTCCAACCGGTCATTCTGGCCCGGGAACGCCTCTGCCGGAATCGAAGCCAGCATAAAAACTTTATGACAGGATCGGCCTTATGGATCATATAGCAGCGCGCGCGGCGGCAGTAAAATCCCGCGCCAACATGGACCCAACAACGCCCACGGCTCTGCTTTTGATCCGGGACGATGGCACCAGGAAATCCATGAAACAAACCGTCGCGGAAATATACGCGGCGACGATTAAAGCCGCCAAAGGCAATAAGGCGCGCGCTGGCCGCATGCTGAAGGCTGCCCCGAAAATTGTGCGCAAGCGCGCTCGCGGGATTCCGGACTTTCATGCAGAAGCGCCCGGCCTCTCGGAATCCTTGCCTGCTCATAGTGTTTTATTTTTGACTAAAAAGAACGGCGCTCGAAAGTCCCTTAGCCAGCTCAAGGGAGAAATATATGCGGCGGCGCTTGAAGCCGCTGAAGGCCATCAAGCCCTGGCCGCCCATGCGCTCGATATTGACCGCACTACCCTGTACCGGCATAGGGACGACTGGGCAGGCCAAATATCGAAAGAGAAGAAAGCGTCGCCGCGCAGCAAGCCGCTTGTCAGCCATATCTTTTTCCAAGCCGCCACCGAATTGACGGCCCGGCTGCAAGACATGGGCATGCATACGGTAAACGATCTTGGAAAAAAATTGATCGAGCAGGGAATATATAAGAATACCAATAGCGTCGGCGCTTCAATGTGCGTTTTCCTTCGGCGGTGGCAACGAAAGGACAATTTATCGAAACGCACTTCCATCATGCTGCCTCCGGTTGGCCGGTATATCGTCCTGGATGTCGCCCATTTCAAGGCGCGTGACGTCCCGACGCTGATGAAGGCTTGGCGGGAGAGGGCAAGCGAAATGCTCGAACATAAATTTGTTCCAGAGCCGCCATCGGACAAATATTCCGGCCCGGCTTCCGTGCCTTTGGTGACGCCTAGATAAGAAAATAACGCGGCCTCTTTTTCATTTTATTAGGGAGATTGTATCGCCATGAACGACATCGTTGATCTGAATCGCCAGAATCCAGCCGAGGATAAGGCTCCGGGTGAAACGCTCAATCTGCTCCGCGCGGGCGGCGCGAGAAAAACTCAAAAGGAAGTTGTAGAAGAAGCCTTGGCGGCGGCACTGGCGGCGCATGGCAACAATACAACGAAAATGGCGGCTGTTATGGGTATCGGTCGGGCCACCATCTACAGGAGGTATGATCCTCATGCCTTGCTAAGGCTACATGGACAGACTTCGGCCGAGAATGAGATGGGCGCGGTTGAGACGCTCAATTTGCTCCGCCCGGACGGCACGAGAAAAACCGTAAAACAAATCGGGCGAGAAACTTTGGCGGCGGCGCTGAAGGCGCATGGCGGCAGCGTAATCAAGGCCGCGAGTGCCGTGTGCGTCGGTCGAAGCACCTTATACAGGCGCGATCCGGAAAGCTTGTTTAGCGCGTTATTGGATGATCATCCTTTTTTTAGCGCCGCGCAGGAGATGACTCGCAGACTGAAGGAGAGGGGCGTTGCAAGCCGGGCCGATTTGGCCAAGCTGTTGCATCAGAAGCAATTATATAAAGACTTCAAATATACCCAATCTGTCTTATCGGCGTTTCTTACGCGCGAGTCATATAACCATCCTTGCCGGATGCCCGCGATCGCTGCTCATATCGCAGGCCTCGTCGATATGACGCCCCAGGAAGCCTTTCCGCCTAATCTTTATGCCGGCGGCTGTAGGCCAAGAAAATCGCGAATGAATAATTATTCTGCGCCAGCGGCGGAATTGCCTGCATCAAAGCCTGTGTGAACTCAAGAACTGGTGGTCGGTGGGGAGCATGGCCAGCATCGCCCGACCTACATCCAATTGCCGCATAAGATATATTATGTTAAATAATATGGTCATGAGAGAGGGCGCTAAACGCGCATCTTCAGGAAGAATGCTTTGTGGCGGTTGAAGAAATAGGCCGTGCCGGCGGTGACGGCAATGGCGATGAAATAGAGTGCGGGAATGTTATCGACGGGAATGAACGCAATCGCCGCCGTAAATACGACCATGCTGTAATTGCCGATAACCGCCCCGCGAAAGAAAGTGATCAGCGCGTCGTAGCCCCACTGAATTTGAGTCATGATAAACAGTACGGTCCAGAAAACCGGAAATGAAGAAAACATGCCGCTATATTTCGGCCCTATGATGTGCGCCAGCCCGGTAATCAGTAAAAGCGGAATTAATACGGCCACGGCGCGGATGGGAATGTCCCATGATGTTCCCGCCGGATGGATATGCGGTTTGGGCGGAATCCGGGATATAAAAATCGTATTGATTGCCATGGCTAGAATGCCCAGGACTATTTGAAAGACAGGAGAAATCTGCAGCAAAGACTGGAGATAAAATACGCTCAGGCATGCGCCCATGCCGCAAATCCAGCAGAAATACCATGGCCTGGATTGGGCAAGATGCATATAGGTCAGCGCATAAGCCGAAGTGCCGAGCAGCGCCGCCGCCGTTTCCGGCGCTGCCGCGCGGGCAAAAGGCAAGCCTTGCTCTACGGCCAGGAATATCGAGATCGGCCCCGCCACCAGCGGCAATCCGCCGATCATGCCGCCTATGCTGTGACCCCACCGCTTTTGGGCATAGGACACGACGGCGATTAAGGCCGGAATAACGCACAGCTTGAATAAAAAGAGCGAGCTAAAAATCATTATGTTCTGTGCTTCACGGAATGGCTTGCCCCTTCTCCTCCTCGATTTCCATGCCCTGCTGCTTCACATGGATCATTTTCCGCCTATGACGGATCTCAGCCTCCTCGATGGAATGGGATTTCGTCAGCACCGTGTCCTTCTTGGCCATCAGCGCGAGCTTTGTATAATGCAGATGCAGAATATCGAGCTCGTCTTCGGGAAGATTTTCGACATCAATCAGACGGTTGCTCGCGCCTTCGATGGCCGCGACGATTTCGTTGAGCTTCAAGGCAATCGCTTTGGCATCCTTATTCTGAGCGCGCTGGATCAAAAAGACCATAAGAAAGGTCACGATCGTCGTGCCCGTATTGATGACAAGCTGCCATGTGTCGGAATAGTGAAACAGCGGCCCCGACAGAATCCATAGGATAATGACTCCCAGCGCGATCATGAAGGCCGTCGTCGTTCCCGTCCATTTCGTTACGGCGTGCGAAAAATGCTCGAATATGTTGTTTTTCTTCTTCATGGGAGGGGCTTTCTTTTCCTGCAGCGCGAGGGCCGGATTGAATTTGGTCACGGCAAATTATAGTTTTCAATACAAAATTTACTATGTATGATTATGCCTCGTGTCTCATTTGATCCATCAGCTTGCGGGCACGTTAAAGGAATGGCTAAAGCGGTGGGCCGGGCATATTGACGAAAAATATGCGCGTTCCCCGCCCGCATCACACTCTCTTTCTTGGCGAAGGAACAACCATGGCGCTCTCGACCATTCTCGGCTTCCCCCGCATCGGCAAATCCCGCGAGCTTAAATCGGCGCTGGAAAGCTATTGGAAGGGCCAGACTTCCGAGGCCGACCTGCAAAAAACCGCCGCCGATCTGCGCGCCCTCCATTGGCAGCAGCAGCGCGATGCGGGCATCGATGCCATCCCGTCCAACGATTTTGCGCTCTATGACCAGATGCTGGACATGTCCGCCCATCTTGGCGCCGTGCCCGCGCGCTATGGCTGGCAAGGCGGACAGGTCGATCCGGCGACCTATTTCGCGATGGCGCGCGGCGCGCAGCAGCAGGGCATGGACGTGCCCGCCGCGGAAATGACCAAATGGTTCGATACCAACTATCATTATATCGTGCCGGAATTCGCCGCCGATCAGACTTTCAAGCTTTCCACGACGAAGCCCGTGGATCAATTCAACGAGGCTAAAGCCCTGGGCATCGTGACGCGCCCGGTTCTCATCGGCCCCCTCACCTATCTGATGCTCGGCAAACGCCATGGCGGCGGACGCAATCTCGATTTGCTGGATCGCATCCTGCCCGCCTATGTAGAAAGCCTGAAGCAATTGGAACAGGCGGGCGCGCAATGGGTGCAGCTTGACGAACCCGCTCTGGTCATGGACCTCAGCGATACGGCGCGCGCGGCCTATGCCAAAGCCTATGCCGCGTTGCGCCAGGCCACCGGCCTGAAATTATTCGTGGCGACGTATTTCGGCGGCCTGGGCGATAATCTTGACACGGCGCTGCAGCTTCCCGTCGACGCGTTGCATATCGACCTGACGCGCGGCGGCGAGCTTGACGCGGCGCTGGCGAAGATTCCGCCATCGATGACCTTGTCGCTTGGCGTCGTCGATGGCCGCAACATATGGCGGAATAACCTGGATCAATCCTTACGGCTTTTGGAACGTGCTGCGGAGAGATTGGGCAAAGACAGAATATGGGTCGGCACTTCGTCGTCGCTTCTGCATGTTCCCTACGATCTCGATCTGGAGACTAATCTCGATCCGGAACTGAAAGGCTGGATGGCGTATGCCAAGCAAAAGCTGCAGGAAGTGGCCGTTCTCACCAAGGGCCTGAATCAGGGCCGCGCCGCGATTGCCGACGCTCTCGCTGCCAGCAATCAGGCGGCAGAATCGCGCGGCAAATCGTCTCGGATTCATGATCCGGCGGTGGCGCAGCGTCTGGCAAAGCAGCCTCTCGCGGACGCCGGGCGCAAGACCCCCTTTCCCGCGCGCCAGAAATTGCAGAAACAGCGTTTCGAGCTGCCGCTTTATCCCACGACGACGATCGGCTCCTTTCCGCAAACCCAGGACGTACGCAAGGCTCGTGCCGACGCCAAGGCCAAACGCATCACCGCCGAAGCTTATGATTCCTTTCTCAAGGAACAAGTAAAGGCGTCCGTCGCGTTCCAGGAGGAAATCGGCATCGACGTGCTGGTGCATGGTGAGTTCGAGCGCAATGACATGGTGGAATATTTCGGCGAGCAACTGTCCGGTTTCGCTTTTACGAAAAACGGCTGGGTGCAATCCTACGGCTCGCGCTGCGTGAAGCCGCCGGTGATTTTCGGCGATGTGTCGCGGCCGCATCCGATGACGGTGTACTGGTCGCAATACGCGCAAAGCCTGACCAAGCTGCCGATGAAGGGCATGCTGACCGGCCCGGTCACCATTCTGCAATGGTCGTTCGTGCGCGACGATCAGCCGCGCTCGGTGACGACGCATCAAATCGCGCTGGCGCTGCAGGACGAGGTGCTGGATTTGGAAAAGGCGGGCATCCGCATCATTCAGATCGACGAGCCGGCGTTCCGCGAGGGCCTGCCGCTGCGGCGCGCGGCGTGGAACGATTATTTCGCATGGGCGGGACAGGCGTTTCGGCTTTCCTATACCGGCGTGCAGGACGACACGCAGATTCACACCCATATGTGCTATTCGGAATTCAACGACATCATGGACGCGATCAAGTCACTGGATGCCGACGTCATTTCCATCGAGACGAGCCGGTCGCAGATGGAATTGCTCGACGCTTTCATCACCGACAAATATCCGAATGAAATCGGCCCCGGCGTCTACGATATCCATAGCCCGCGCGTTCCGACGCAGGAAGAGATGAGCGCGCTGCTGGAAAAAGCGAGCGCGCGCATCGATGCGAGCCAGATATGGGTCAATCCCGATTGCGGCCTGAAGACCCGCGCCTGGCCGGAAACCAAAACCGCGCTGATTAAAATGGTGGCAGCCGCCAAAGCCATGCGCGAAAGCGCGCGGCGGAAGGTGGCGTAAAAGAGTCTCATGGCCGGTAAATTCACCACGTCCGATATCGATTTCAGCCTCGAGGTTTTCCCGCCAAAAAGCCAGGCGGGAATGGCCAAGCTGCTGGAAACGGTCGATGCCTACGCGGCGCTGAAACCGTCCTATGTCACGGTGACGTTCGGCGCCGGAGGCTCGAAGGAAATCGTCGACTATGTGCGCCAGGTGGTCAACCGCATTGCGACACAAACGGGAGTTCCGGTCGCGGCGCATATGACCTGCGCGGAACGAAGCCGCGAGGAAGTCGATTCCATCATCGATAATTTCTGGAATGACGGCGTGCGACATATCGTCGCCTTGCGCGGCGATCTGTTGACGCAGAACGAGCCATACCACCCTCACCCCGACGGATATTTCTATACGTCCGATTTCGTGACCGGGATCAAAAAGCGGCATCCGGACATGACCGTTTCCGTGGCGGGCTATCCGGAAACCCATCCGGAATCGCCGTCGGAATCATTCGATCTCGACCACCTCAAGGGCAAGGCGGACGCGGGCGCCGACCGCGTGCTGACGCAGTTCTTTTTCGATCCGGAAGTTTTTCTGCGCTGGCGCGACAAGGTTACCGCTCACGGCATCGATATTCCGCTGGTGCCGGGCCTGCTGCCTATCCTGAACTTTCCCCGCATGCTGGGTTTTGCGAAAAAGTGCAACGCCAAGGTGCCGGGATTTCTCCACACGATGTTCGAAGGCGTCGATCCCGAAAGCATCGATCACAAGCTGCTGGCGATGAACGTGCTGTCGCACCAGATCACCCGCCTGATCGAGCATGACGTGAAGTCATTCCATTTCTATACGCTGAACGACACCTTGCTCACCAAGCATCTCTGCACATGGATGCGGGCGGGATTCTAAATCTCGATCTGCGTCCCAAGCTCCAGCACCTGCTCGGGCGGGATGCGAAAGTAATGCGTGGCGTTTTCCGCCGCTGTCGACAGAGCGATGAAAAGCTGCTCCTCGATCGGCCCCATGGTAGGAACGTGCGAGGCGATAAGAGTCTCTCGGCTCAGGAAATAGGATACCGCCTTCAAATCTATATCCCAGCCGTCGAGCGCAAGCAGTGCCAGAGCCTGCGGCACGTCGGGTTGATCCATAAAGCCGTATTTGGCGACCACCGTGTAGAAATTACGGCCCAAATCCTCGAGTTCCAGCCGGTCTCCGATGCTGACCCACGGCACATCGAGCACCTTGACCCGCATGAAAATAATGCGCTCATGCAAGACGCGGTTATGGCGAAGATTATGAAGCATGGCCTTGGGCACGCGCTCGACATTGGCCGTCATGAAGATCGCCGTGCCGGGAACGCGAGGAACATTTTCGTTCAGGCTGGTGATGAATTCCCTGCTGGACAATACCTTTTTATAAAGCGCGTCGTAAAGAACGCCTCGTCCATGCCGCCAGACCATGACAATGCTGCAGAGAATAAAGGCGATGCCGATCGGGAACCAGCCGCCGTCGAAAATTTTCAGCATCGTCGAGGCAAAGAATACGGTATCGACAAGCAGCAGCGAGCCGAATACGGCGACGCTTATGATGACGGGCCAGCGCCATAGCGATACAGCGACGAACCCGGCTATTATAGTCGTGACCATCATCAGGCCGGTTACGGCGACGCCGTAAGCATGACCGAGATTGTCCGAACTGCGGAATCCCAGCACAAGCGCGACGACGCCGAGCATCGCCAGCCAATTCATGCGGGACACGTAGACTTGGCCGATTTCCCTGGCCGAAGTATGCCTGATCCGCATGCGCGGCAGAAAGCCGAGCGAAACCGCCTGCTGCGTCACGGTGAATAACCCCGATATGACCGCTTGCGACGCGATGATCGTCGCCAGGGCCGAAAGGCCGATAAGCGGATATAGCGCCCATGGCGGCGCCATTTCGAAAAAGATGCTATCCAGAACTTCCGGATGCTGCATCAAGAGCGCGCCCTGGCCGAAATAATTCAGAACCAATGCCGGAAACACAATCCAAAACCAGGCCATCCGGATAGGACGGGCGCAGAAATGGCCCATATCGGCGTAGAGCGCCTCGCCGCCGGTTACGGCAAGAAACACGAAGCCCATGACCGCAAAAACCTTGCCGGGTTCGCGAAGCGCCATGTTGATAGCGTAAGAAGGGTCGATCGCCTCCAAAACGGAGGATTCGCGCATAATCTGGAACGCGCCTAAAAAACCGATGGTTGAAAACCACAATATCATAATCGGCCCAAACCACGCGCCGATCCGGTGCGTGCCGTGGGATTGGATCATGAACAGGCCGACCAGAATGATCAGCGTAATAGGCACGATATAATGATCGAACGCCACCGTCGCTGTTTTCAATCCTTCGACGGCGCTCAAAACGGAAATGGCGGGAGTAATGAGGCTGTCGCCGACGAATAACGCAAACCCTAAAATCGCAAGCGCCGTGAAAAATGCCCGCATTCGCGAAGTTTTGCGGAGTCCCCTGCTCGCTAGGGTTCCGAGCGCCAAAACGCCGCCTTCGCCGTTATTGTCGGCCCGCATGATCAGCATGACGTATTTGATCGTAACCGTGATCGTCAGCGACCAGAAAATCAGGGACAAGGAACCGAGAAGATATTCCGGCTTCAGCGCCGCATTCTCCCCAAGGCCAAGCAGTACTAATTTGAGTGCGTAAAGCGGGCTGGTTCCGATATCGCCATAGACGACGCCAAGCGCGCCGAGAATGAGCGTGCCGGTTAAATTGCCTTTTTTCGAGCGGAATTCAGCTTCGGCCATTAGGGTCGGGACTCAAAAGAAGGTTATAGGGGCGTCATAGCGGATGATATAAATAATAGAGTATCTCTTAGTATTAAAAGCGATTTTTCAGTTTGCCCATTATATATTAACTTAAGTTCAAGGATGTGGATAAGGCTTGCTTTCCTCGTTCAGTGAACTATAGTGGCGCCCGTTAAGGTGCGGGGTCATAAGATAGCCTTGTGCTCATATAACTCCTTGCTGGTGTCATGGCTTGACGATACCGGCTAGTGGATCGCCGCTTTGGCGGATAGATCCGGGGTTCGTGCGGCTGATGTGTGCGGAATTGTTCCGGAACCAGCGATGAACTGCAAATGTCCATAGGGGAGAGCCGATTTATGCCATACTACGAGTCCGTCTTTATTGCGCGGCAGGATATCACCACGCCTCAGGTCGAAGCGCTGGCCACTGAATTTGCGGAAATCGTCCGCAAGAGCGGGGGCGAAGTGACCAAAACCGAACAATGGGGCCTGCGTAACCTTGCTTATCGCATCAAAAAGAACCGCAAGGGACATTATGTCCTGTTCAATATCGATGGCCCTTCGGCCGCAATCCAGGAGCTGGAACGCAATTTGCGCCTGCATGAGGATGTGCTGCGTTATCTGACGGTCGCTGTCGAAGAGCTTGAGGCCGGGCCTTCGGCCATCATGCGCCGCGATGAGCGCGACGGCGAACGCGGCGAGCGTTTCGACCGCAGCGGCCCGCCGCGCCGGGATGGTTCGGGCCGTCCGCCGCGCCATGACCATTCAGCATCCGATACCCCAGAGGAGAACCGGGCATGAGCACCGATACCGCAGCAGCAGCAGGCGGCGCTCGCCGCACCGCCTTTTTCCGCCGGCGCAAAAGCTGCCCGTTCAGCAATCCGCAGGCGCCGAAAATCGATTATAAAAATCCCAAGCTTTTGGTCCGATATATTTCCGAGCGCGGCAAGATCATGCCGAGCCGGATATCAGCCGTGTCGGTGAAAAAGCAGCGCGAATTGGCCATAGCCATCAAGCGCGCGCGGGAATTGGCGCTGTTGCCATATTGCGACAAGAAGGCGGGCGGCTAACCCGCCCTGGCGTTCCATGGATATGGAAGCGATCACTCCCCCTTCTCCCCTTCCCAGGCGTGGGGTTCAGGGTTTCCTGGCGGCTGTTCTCGCCGGCTTGTTCGCGGGCGTCCTATCGGTCATCGCAATCAGTAGCCAAAACAGTTTGCTGCTGTCCGGTTTGGTTCTGATCGTGCCGGTTCCGCTATGCCTGGTTGGGCTTGGGGTCGGCGGCGGCGATGCTATCGTGGCGGCGATGGTGGCTACGGCGACCATCATGTTCGGGGTCAATGACATCGTCATGACGATGGCGATCGTGGTGGTCTATATTCTGCCCGCGCTTCTTTTGTGCTTACTTGCATTGCGTTATCGTTATGACGGCGATAAAAATTTATATTGGTATCCGGCGGGACGGCTGCTGACGGCCGTTGCGGTATATCCGGTGATTGCTTTCGGGCTGTTATGTTTGTTCGCGGGCAATGGCGGCATAGAGAAAACGCTGCACGATGCTTTCGCGCAGTATTTCGAGCAAATGATCGCCTTCGATAACGATCTGTCGAAAGCCGACAAGGCCGCGCTCATCGAAAGCATCAAGGCGCCGCTCGATATGCTTATCGCCGTCATGCCTGGGCTGACCATCTCGTTCTGGATGACCGGCATGATGGTTTCCGCGATGTGGGCGCAATATGCGCTGACGGCCAATAAGATGGCGTTGCGCCCGACGCCGTGCCTAACGGACCTTGATTTGCCTTACGCGTTGCTTATTCTGCTGGCCTTAATGGGCTTGATCGGCTTTTTCTTTGTCGGTCCGGCCGCCTATTTCGCCCGCAACACTTTTCTGCCGCTATCGATGCCGTATTTTTTCGTCGGCATATCGCTGATGCACTTGTGGGCCGGCAAGCGGAGTCATAAGTATCTATGGTTGCTGGGGTTTTATGTGCTGATTATGTTCGGGTGGCCCGCGATCGTCGTCGCGGCGGTCGGGGTATTGGAGCCATGGCTGCATCTTCGCATAAAAATAAATGGCAAGACTAAAGCAAGCATCTAAAGACAACTTGAAACACTGGAGAAGATAACATGATTGAAGTCATTCTTATGGAACGCATCGAGCGTCTCGGACAATTGGGCCAGGTGGTCAAAGTCCGCCCCGGCTACGCGCGCAATTATCTGTTGCCGGAAAAGAAGGCGCTGCGCGCCACGAAGACGAATATGGAATTCTTCGAGAAGCAGCGCGTTCAGATTGAAGCGCAGAACGCTAAATTGCGCGAAGATTCCGAGGCTCAGGCCAAGAATCTAAGCGGCATTTCCGTTCTTATCATCCGTCAGGCGAGCGAAGCCGGACAGCTTTACGGTTCAGTGACCGGCCGCGACGTCGCGGAGGCTGCCGCCGAAGCCGGGCATAAGATCGAGCGCCGCACTGTCGAAATCCCCTCGCCGATCAAGACCATCGGCTTGTTCCAGGTCAAAGTGCGGTTGCATCCGGAAGTGAGCGTGCCGGTCACCGTCAACATCGCCCGCACCGAAGAAGAAGGCAAGATGCAGGCGCAAAAAAGCGCCGCCGTGAAGGCGAAAGCCGAGGCAGCCGAGGCGGAATCCGCAGCCGCGGTTTTTGCGGAGGCCCCTGCCCCCGCCGCCGAAGCTGCTCCCGCTGCTGAAGACATCGAAGCCAAGCCCGCCAAAAAGCGCGCGAGCAAGAAGAAGGCCGACACTGGCGAGGATGCCGCTTAAGAAAGGGAGGGCTATGTCGAAAAGAACGCGACAGCCCGTAAAAGTGACCATAGGTCCGCACCGGCCCTATCCTCCGGCGCTGACCGAAGGATGTCCTTTCAAAAATGGGGGCGGCTCTTTGGTTGAAGGCGAGCGTGGCATGGCTCAACATCAATTTAGCGTTGATCCTGAAACGGCAAGGCGGCAAGCTGCCCAGACGCTCGCGCTCCTTCAAAGAAGCCGTAGAACTCCTTCTCTATAGTTATTCTGGCACACGGCCCTATGCTTCTGTGCCCCAACAACCACACTCATCAATGAATTGTTAAGATTGTGGTCATTTTCTGTTAACCATAATCCTAATTCGCGTTAATATTCTGTGCATAACTTGCGTAGGAGACGCTCAGTTGGGCAGCGATAAACAATCACAACAGGCGCAACAAAAACGGCCGCAACCACAGGCGGGCGCGCCTCTTTTCCCCCATGACCGGCTGATGGCGCTTGTGCAGAGGCTGGCTAAAAGCCAGATCGATCTTCAGCATATCAGATCTATCTTGCCGGACGAACAGGCCGAAGGAAGCCGCAATAACCTGGCTACCGGCGATGATTGGGACGCGATCAAGGGCGTCTGCGGCTATGGCCGCGATGATTTTGACGGAGCGGGCGCTCCCCTGCCCCTCACTGCGGCTGAAATTCATCATTTCTGCCGTAATCACCGCGAATGCGACATGAGCCTCGGCGACCAATTCGCCGTCATGGACGGCACGTTGCCGGAATCGCTGGAAGCGCTCTATAGCGTATATTCCGGCCAAGCTCGTGTCGACGCGGAATCGACGTTGTTCCTGGCTCAAGCCAGCGGCGTAACGAGGGTCGCGCGCATGATGGCCGATTTGTTCGCCCTGGGCGGGTTCAATCATGCCGACAAATCGGTATTCTGCGAGGGCCGGGTCTATGCCGTCGCCGCCGCTTTCGATACCGCCACCGTCATCGACGCGGCGAATCATGAGGCAGCCAAAAGACTGGCGCTTTCCGCCGATCACCCGGATCATCTGCTTCGCCTCAGTCCGGACGATATCGGCCTCCTTGCCGCCGAGCTCGTGACGCGGCACCGCTGCAACGCCGAAGCGTTCCTTAAGAAAGCCAACCTGCTTGCGGAAGCGCGGCAGGATGTGAATCGGTTCTCGTCCAAAGAACGGCTGGCCAAAGCGATTCACGAAGGCGATCTGCCGACCGATCTTGCATGGGTCGACCGTTTGCTCGCCGCTGTCCGCCGGATCATTCCCGCCTTCGCCGGAGATACCAGCGACCACCAGAATCCCGATCGTCATCAAGCCTCGGCATGACAAAAACCGTCTATCAAGACAGCGTCATAGAAGATTTCGTATCCAAAATAAAATTCGACGCGCAAGGGCTGGTACCTGCCGTCGCCCAGCAATGGGACACGGGAAAAGTTCTCATGCTCGCCTGGATGGACAAGGATGCCGTAGGCGCGACGATGCGCACCGGCGACGTGACTTATTGGTCCCGCGCGCGCCGCGAGCTGTGGCGCAAAGGCGCGACGTCCGGCCATGTTCAGGAACTACGCGGCATCGTGCTGGATTGCGACGGTGACGCCCTTCTGCTGCAGGTCGATCAAACCGGCCCCGCCTGCCATACCGGCGCGGCAAGCTGCTTTTTTACCGTAACGGCGGGAATGCCTGGGGAAGTTTCGTAAAATTTTTGCCGCGCAACATGGGACGGCATCCGCTATAATCGGCATGGATAATCCCTCTCGCTGTTTGCAAAGAAAACCCCGGCAAGAAATACTCCAATGACAAAAATATTCCGTGCCATCGCCCCCCTGCTCATCCTCGCGTGCCTTGCGTCCTGCAAGCCGGACGGGGAAAAGGTCAACGGTTATGTCGAAGGAGAATTCGTCCGCATGGCGCCTTCCTCCGGCGGCATTCTGCAAACACTTTCGGTCGAGCGCGGCGATAAGGTCAAAACCGGCGATCCTCTCTTCTCGCTTGACCTTACATCCCTCAAAGCCGCGCGCGATTCTGCCGACGCGGCGCTAAGAGAGGCCGAGGCCAACTGGAAAGACCTTACCAAGGGTCTGCGCCCGGAGGAGATCGAAGTTATTATCCAGCAAAAAGCCCAGGCGCAGGCGGTGCTGGATAATGCCGAAAAGCAATTCGCGCGGTCGGAGTCGTTGGTCAGGAAAAATGCCGGCAGCGCCATGCAGCGTGACGCCGACAAAGCGGCATTCGAAAGTGCGCAGGCGCGGATGATCGAACTGGAGGCGCAGCTGAAAGTGGCGGGACTGGCGGGACGCGAGGACCGTCTGGCCGCGGCGAACGCCGTCATCGACGCCGCGCGCAACAATCTTGCCGAGGCCGAAAAACGATTGATCGAGGCGCATCCTGAAGCTCTCGCCGCCGCGCAGGTGGAGGATACGTTCTATCGCCCCGGCGAATTCGTGGCGGCGGGATCGCCGGTCGTAAGCCTGCTGCCGCCGGAAAACGTGAAACTGCGCTTCTTCGTCCCCGAAAAAACGCTGCCGAAAATCCATCCCGGCAAAAAAATAACCGTCACCTGCGACGGCTGCAAGGAACCCATCACGGCCGACGTCAGCTATATCTCAAATCAGTCGGAATTCACTCCGCCCGTTATCTACAGCGTGGAATCGCGCGACAAACTTGTCTTCCTCATTGAAGCGAAGCCCGAAAGTTTTCACCCGGAACTGAGGCCCGGCCTACCGGTCGATATCACCCTCGAAAAAGACGATGCGCCATGATGGGCGAAAACATCATCGACGTGCATGGTTTGACCAAGAGATATAACGGCCATGCGGTCGTCGATCATGCGAGCATCGCCGTGCCTAAGGGGCGCATCTACGGATTTCTCGGCGCGAACGGCAGCGGCAAGACAACGACCATCCGCATGCTGTGCGGCCTTCTCACGCCCGACGAGGGCGAAGGCACATGTCTGGGCCTTGATCTGCGCCGGAACGCGATGGAAATACGCAGCCGCGTCGGCTACATGACGCAGAAATTCAGCTATTGGGAAGATTTGACCGTACGCGAGAATTTGAGCTTCGTCGCCACGATGTACGGGCTTGATCGCCCTGATGACCGCGTCAACGAAGCTTTGGAAGGCCTGGGACTTCAGAAACGCGACAATCAGCTGGCGGGCACGCTTTCGGGCGGCTGGAAGCAGCGGCTCGCGCTGGCCGCCTGCATCATGCACGATCCGGCGCTGCTGCTTCTCGACGAGCCGACGGCGGGCGTCGATCCGCAGGCGCGGCGCGAATTCTGGGACGAAATCCATCGCCTCGCCGCCAAGGGCATCACCGTTCTCGTCAGCACGCACTATATGGACGAAGCCGAGCGCTGCCATGAGATCATCTATATGTCGCAGGGCAGGATCATCACGCGGGGCACCGTTCCCGATGTCATCCGCCATGCGGGCCTCGTCACCTGGACGGTAAAGGGGGAAAACCTCATGAGCCTCATGGCGATTCTGGAAAAAGACCCCGCCGTTAGCACTGTCGCCGCCTTCAGCGACAGCCTGCATGTGAGCGGCATAGACGAGCAGACGCTCGACAGGGCCATCGCGCCGTTTCGCGAAGGGCGAGGCTATGCATGGGTGAAGACGGAAACGCGGCTGGAGGACGTTTTCATCCATTACATGGCCGGAATGAAGAAGGAGGCCGCGTGAAGAGCGGATTCTCCCTGCGCCGCGTTCGCGCCGTGATGGTGAAGGAATTCACCCAGCTGAGGCGGGACCGCACCACCTTCTCGATGATCCTGTTCGTGCCGCTGATGCAGCTCATTTTGTTCGGTTACGCCATCGACACCGATCCGAGGCACCTGCCCACCGCCGTGCTGGTGCGCGACGGTTCCGAATTCGCGCGCACCTTCGTCGCGGGGCTGGAGAATTCCGGCTATTTCTCCATCGACCATCGCGTCGGATCGGAGGAGGAAGCGCGGCTTCTCCTGCAGCGCGGCGAGGTGCAGTTTGCCGTCACCATCCCCGAAAATTTCGGGCGCGAGCTTGTGCGTGGCGCAAGGCCGCAGGTGCTCGTGGAGGCCGACGCGACCGACCCCGTCGCCATCGGCGGCGCGCTCGGCGCCGTGGGAGGCGTGATGGATACAGCACTGCGACATGATCTCAAGGGGACGATTTCCTCTCTCCGGGAAAAAGCCGGGCCAGTCGATGTCGTGCTCCATCGCAGCTATAACCCCGAGGGGCTGTCGCGCTATAACGTCGTGCCCGGCTTGATGGGGGTCGTGCTGACCATGACGGGCATCATGATGACGGCGCTGTCCATTACGCGCGAGCGCGAGCGCGGTACGATGGAGAATCTGCTCGCCATGCCCGCCAGGCCGATCGAGGTGATGGCGGGCAAGATCGCGCCCTATGTGATGATCGGTTATATCCAGTCCGCCATCATCGTGCTGGCGGCGAAGCTGTTGTTCAGCGTGCCCATGCTGGGAAGCCTGTGGCTGCTTTCCGCCGTCCTGATCGTTTTTATTTCCTGCAATCTCGCGCTCGGCTTCACCCTCTCGGCGAATGCCGGAAATCAGATGCAGGCGATGCAAATGTCGATGATGATGACGCTGCCCTCGATTCTGCTGTCGGGCTATATCTTCCCGTTTCGAGGTATGCCGCTGTGGGCGCAGGCTATCGGCAGTATGCTGCCCGTTACCTATTTCATGCGCATCGTGCGCGGGGTTCTTCTGAAGGGGAACGGGTTCGAGGAAATATGGCCAAACCTATGGCCGCTCTTCATCTTTCTGGCGGCCATTACCTCTTTTGCGATGAAACGCTACAAGCGCACGCTGGATTAGCGGCCTCAGCGCACCATCTGCTTGAAGTGGTTCCAGATCACGGTGCCGGAGTCGATATCCATATTGCTGCGGCCGATGATCATTTCGGCTATGGGCGATGACAGTCCCGGCCACATATGGCCGCCATGATCGATGACATAGAAACTCGACGTCGTATTCGCGAAGCAATCTCCACGGCTATCCAGGCGGACGGTCGAATTGTCCCGTTTGTGAAGATTTGGCAATCTGGTTTCGACGACGCGGGAATCGCAGCGCGCGTTATCGGCCCAGAATTCGAAGCTTTCCGCCGCGCTAAGCATGATCGGATCGTCGGATTTGCCCCTGCTCCCTCCGCCATTCTGCGGGCCGCCGTTAAAATTGAAAAACTTGTCTTCCGTGCCGTTGACGGCGATCCACGGCACCGCTTTATCCGGATGGCATTGCGCCTGCTGCAACACGGGCAGCGCCGCGACGACATAACCGCCGCCTGCGAGAAGATGCGCTTTATGGCAGGCAAAATTTTCTGTCATCAAACCGCCGTTCGACGCCCCGATCATGAACACTTGGTTCGGATTGGCCGCATAACGGTTGACGGCCACGGTGATCAGCCGTTCCAGGAATTTGATATCGTCGGCGGTCGAGGGCTTGCCGCTCACGACCTTATGCCGTCCGTCGTTCCAGTGGCCGCCGTCGGCGGCGTCCGGCGCGATCAGGATGAATCGCTCCGATTGGGCAAGCACCGGCAGGCTGGTCTGTTTCCAGACCTTGCGCCCGCTTTGCGTTCCGCCATGCAGCAGGATGACGACCGGAAACGGCCCGCCGCCGGGCGGACGGTAAAACAGGTAACTGCGCGGAATGCCCTCAACCTCGATGGAATCTTTTTGCGCGGTGCGCAGCGATCCTTTGTCCGGAAATCGAATATCGTCATTCTGGCGCGGGGCGGCATAAGCATAGAAAGGCGTCATGGCCGATATCGCCATGAGAATGAGCGCCGTCATGACATGGATATGCCGCATGATGCTATCGGTGATCTATTGGGCCACTAAATCCACGCGGTCGGCCTCATGGTCGTCCGGTGTATTCGCTCCCATGGCTCGAAGCGTAATCTGCTCGCTTCTGGCTCCCACGGCGATAAGCGCGTCGCGAACCGCCAGCGCCCGCGCCAGGGAAAGGCGGCGCGCTTCCCGCGCATCCCCCGATTTCGCATAAGCGATGACGGTCAGACGCATGCCGGGATTATCGGCAAGCTGGCCGCCCGCCGAAGCGATCCCATCCAGGACGCTGCTTTTCAGCACTTCGGAATCTTCGCTGAATTCTAGGCTGATGATGCTGGAATGGCCTGTTTGATGCAATTTAGCCACGCCGTTATCCGAAGGCCGCATATTGAGAGTGCCGGGAGAACGAATGGCTGGCGCGGGCACATAACTCTGGGTGCCAGGCGTCAGATCATTCGTATCAAGACGCGGCGTCGTAAGAGCCGCAACCGGAGCTGCTGGAGCCGCGAATGATGGAGGCGTCAGAAGCGGCGCTTGCGGAACGGCGACAAGAGGCGGCGGAGCCAATTTTGGCGTCACGACAGCGACGACGGGTGCGATGGGCGGCGGCGGCGCAGTCACGGGCACGATAACCGGTGGTTCCGGTTGCGGTGCGGGAGGCGACGCGAAAACCGGAGGTTCCGGCGCTGGATGCAGAACGATAGGCGCGGCGGCGGGTTCCTGGGCCGGAGGCATCGGCGGTTCCACGACAGGAAGCGGGGCCGGTGGCGGCATGGGCGCCGGAGGAGGAGCGATAGGCTCGACTTCCACGGCGGTGGTTTTCGGTTCGTCCGAAGAGAATATCGAAAACACGGAACCGAATACCGATTTCTTTTCAGGGGGCGGCGGCGCTGGTGGCGCGGTCACGGCAACCGGCTCTGGCGGCTGAATGGGGGCAGGAGCTGGCGTCGGCGGGGGCACGGAATAAATATAGTCCGATTTTTCTTCCCGCTTCTTTTTAGTCTTCTGATGTTTTGGTTTCTTTGGCTTGGCTTCCGGTTTCGGCGCCGATGGAGCCGGGACGGACGCCGTCGGGACAGGCGCGGATGGCGGCACTATGACCAGCGGCGGCTCAACCGTGGGCAGGGCTGCTTCCGGTTCGGCTTTCGGCGGCGATGTTTCCACAGCGACCGGTTCTTCCGCCGCCAGGGCGGCCAGAGAACCTTCACCGATAGGCGCTTCTTTTTCTTTAGGCGTCCCATCGACAGGCGCGGATGCCGATACGGATGACGACGGTTCTGCCGGAGGCATCTCTGCCGCGACCGCCTCTTCCGGGGATACCCACGAGATGAGGGACTTGAAAATGGATTTCTTCGGCGCAGCCGGTGAAACTACGGCCTCGGCGACAAGTTCGGGCTTCGGTTCTTCGATGGCAGGTTCCGCGACGGCCAAGGCAGGTTTTGGCGATAACGCCACCATGGACAGGAAAGTGGCGAGAGCGGGTTTTTCTTCAACCGGCGTCGATGAAGGCGTCAAAGGCGCTTCGTCCTGATCCGGCTGACGTGCGGGCAATGCCGCCATGACAGGAGCGGGTTCAGGAGCGGGCGGAGGGGACGATGGCTGCGGCGCGCTGGCTGCAACGATCTCCGGCATCGTCCATTTGGCGAGAAGCGGAAGAATAAACGCCGGCTGTTCCGGCGGCGCGGGTATCGGTTGCGCCGGAGTATGGGCGGCAATAATCTTGAGCTTTGGCGGCGTTAATCCGGTATCGTGCGAAGCTACAGCCGGATTAGAAGCGGGCGCTTGCTCTTGCGCCGGGGGCTTTGCATCCGATTCTTCCCAGGCGATCCAGGACATCATCGAGGCAAAAACGCCTTTTTCTTGCGCGGGAGACGATGATGCGGAGGACGCGGCGATTTTCGTTTCAGGCGATGTGACCGTTTCCGCCGTGGCTGTTGGCGTGGCTTTTTGCCGGGTCGCCAGCAATGCAGCTGCAATTTGCTCATAGGCTGGCGGCGCTATGGGCTGAATCAAATAGGGTGCGTTGCATGAAATAGAGACGCCGCCATTGACGCCCGCGCACTGCCAATTCCAGGGGCCCCGCCCATTAATCTCGCCCGGCAGCCCGGATGCGCAAAAATGACTGGCCGGAATTTCCGATACCGCGACATTCGAGACTTCGCCGCATGCGCCGTTAATGGCGGGTAATACCGTTGGCGCAATTGGCGCGGCGGCTGCAGCAACCGCGGCTTCTTTGTCGGCCTTTTCTTTGGCCTTGACCGTTTCCGCCTCTTTGATCCTGCTCTCTTCGGCTTCTTTAACTTTAGCGGCCTCAGTCTCTTGGGCTTTAGCTTCCTCGATTTCTTTAATCTTGGCCGCTTCTGCCTCTTTAGCTTTCGCCGCTTCCGCTTCTTTGGCTTCGTTTACAGCATTTTTCGCGGGATCGGTGGCCGGCGCTGCTTCGCTTCTCGCAAAGCTTACCGGCTCTTCTGTTTTCTGAGATATGACCGGTGAAGCGGACGGTTCGGAAACCATCGCTTGCTTTTCTCCGACGAGAGCCATGCATTGCACGCTGGTGCCGCCATCGCCGCCATCGCAGATCCAGCGCCACGGCCCGCTGCCAAGAACCGTCCCCGGCGTTCCGGCATTGCATAGCGCGATGGTCGGCGCGCTCGGCAAGGCCATGTTGTTAGCCGTGCCGCATTCGGCCAGCACCGGCAAATTCACCGTGCATGATACCAGGCGGGCCTGAGTATCGGCGCATGTCCAATTCCAAGGCCCTTCGCCCGTAACCTGGCTCGGCGAGCCTTTGGCGCATAAATCCTGGGTCGGAGAGATAATCGTCGCCGTTTTAACGGCAGCGCCGCAGGAGGCATCGGCAGTTGCTACCGTGACGGAATCTCCGGATGAAGCAGAAGGCGGCGGCACGACAGCTTCCGGCGCTTTTGTCTTGATGGCATGAGGCGCAGGCTCAACCGGCGCGGCCGCCGCTGCTTTAATTTTCGTCGGCGCAGCGGCTGGGATTCGATTGGTCAAGGAAACGGGCTGGAAGATTTTCTGAGCTTCGGCGGCAGCCGTAACAGCGGGACCGCACGTATTGGCAAGCCATACGTCCTGCAGTTCCCCCGAGCCGCATTTGACACGGGTTTCGCCGTGAATGTCGCCGGTGAACTCGGCGGGATAACCGGCATCGACGCAGCGCCTGACCCATGGCACGGCTTTATCGACGCAGGGGCTGCTTACGGTTACTAACGGGGCTGTATTCTCGGGCGCGGGAGCGGCAAGCGCCGCTGAAGCCGCCGCCGTGGCGCTGGGAGCGCTGAATAAAGGACGCGCTACCGGCTTCGGATCGCGTATATGCACTGTCGAAAGCGCCGCCTTGACGGCTTCGGGCCCCATGCGGCGCACGCCCGGCAATACCGGAGGCCGCAAGGGCTGAACGACAACCAATGCGTCTTGTTTCGATGCCCGCGGCGGACGGATATCTCCAGGAGCCATATTTTGAGCAGACGCGGGCCCGATCGTCGCCGCCAGCGCGGCAACCGAGAATAATCCCCATCGCAATGTTCCGTATGAGAACATGGAAGCTTCTACCGGCCCTGTTTATAAAACGATTCAGACTATATGCCGTCCGTTCTTCATGGCAAGAAAATCAAAAGGGTTCAATGGGATATAATGAAAAAGTGCGACATACTTCACGCACTGCGCAGCGTGCCGAGCAGGGGTTCGTGAATGCCTTGATTGCTGACGAAGATCGTCCCGCCGGTTAGCGGATCTGTATTCGGCGTGAGCGGGCTTACTCTGCCGCCCGCCTCCATGACGAGCAGCATGCCCGCCGCGATATCCCAAATCTTTATGCCGTCTTCCCAGTAGCCGTCGAACTTTCCGGCCGCCACGTAAGCCAGATCCAGCGAAGCCGCCCCAAATCTCCTGATTCCAGCCACTTGCGATGAAACGCTTACAAGTTGATTGAAGAATCCTGGAATTTCGTGTCCTTTGAATGGGATACCGGTCGCAATTAAACATTCGCTTAAATCGCTGCGTTGAGACACGCGCAGCCTGCGGGAATTGCTGTAGGCGCCCATGCCTCGTTCCGCCCAGAACATTTCATCGCTGATCGGGTTATAGACGATACCGGCCATGATCTTGTCGCCCTCGGCGGCGGCGAGAGAAATCGCCCAATGCGGCACGCCATGCAGGAAATTGGTCGTGCCGTCGAGCGGGTCGATGATCCATCGCCAGGGCTTGTCGGTCTGCTTTTCGTCGCCCTCTTCCATGATGAAGCCGAATTCGGGACGCGCTCTGGCAAGTTCCGAGCGCAGCACCTCTTGCGCGCGCAAATCGGCGGCGGAAACGAAATCGGCCGGCCCCTTGCGCGATACCTGAAGATGCTCGACTTCACCGAAATCGCGTTTAAGCCCTTTCGCGGCCTTTTCGACCGCGCGAACCATGACGGTAATCAATGCGCTGCGGATAGCCACGATATGTCCTAATCTCTTGCGCGTTCGACGTACGAACCGTCAACGGTGTTGACGACGATTTTGGTTCCGGCCTCGATGAAGGGCGGCACCATGACGCGCTCGCCGTTTTCGAGGATGGCGGGCTTATAGGAAGAAGACGCCGTTTGCCCTTTCACGACCGGGTCGGCTTCAACGATCCTGAGCGCGACGTTCGGCGGCAGCTCGACGGATAGCGGCGCGCCCTCGAAGCTCTTCACCGAACAAATCATGCCGTCCTGCAAAAACACCGCGGGCTGGCCGATGACGTCGCGCGGGATGGTCATCTGCTCGAAATTGGCCTGGTCCATGAAGGTGAACATGTCGCCCTCGGCGTACAGAAATTGCATGTCCTGTTCGCTCACCTGCACGCGCTCGACTGTTTCCTGCGTCCGGTAGCGGATGTCGGTCTTCGTGCCGGTGCGGATGTCTTTCATCTCGACCTGCACGATGGCGTTGCCCTTGCCGGGGATCATGATCTCGGATTTGATGACGACCCATAATTTGTTGTTGTAATCGACGACATGGCCCTTGCGTAGCGTATTGGCATTAACCTGCATTTTCGACGTCCAATGATGTAAATACGGATTGCGGAACATGCCCTGAAAGCATGGGAATTCCGCCTTGTTGTTGACGTTTTCCGGATATTTGTCAACTGACGGGCTTGATTTCCGGTATCAGGACGGATGCGATTGCGGCGGGCTGCCGCCGCCCGGGCGCGATGGAGGCTTTTGCGGCGCGAGGTATTGGAGCTCGAAAGCCGTCATCCTTTGAAGGTTAGCATCTCCGCTGAGCAAAGCGCGGTCATGCGCGAATTGCGCGACCTCGACCTGCCGCTCGGGTTCAGGCAAGCGGTGGGCATGAGCGCTAAGAGACATGATGGCTTTTCTTCCAAGTTCCGATCCGGGCGAAGTGCCAGCCAGAATGTTCTTGGAATGCTCTATCAGCTTTTCCACCGCCGATTGTTCAAGCGCCGAACCTTTGGGAAAATGCTGGATCGCCGAATCAAAGCCTTCCAGCGCTTTGACTTTATACAACATGCCGGCCATCGGAGTTGCCGCGTTCGATTGCATGAGATGATCGGTGCCCTCTAACAGAGGTTCAGCGTAGGCATGACACTCAACTCCTCGCTCGCACCACGTGCCCAGAGTTATGACCATATCGCATAGCAATTCAGGATCGTCGTCGGCGATGGCAGACTTCAAAACGGCGCTAATGCTGCGCGCGGCCCGTTGCGAAGCCTGCATTTTCAAAGCTTCAGGCGCATACGTCGCCGCGGTTATGAACCCCTGTATAGCCAGCATTTTGTGTTCGTCTCTGGGCGATGCGGCGAGGCGTTCGGAGATATCGTTCAGCGAGTCGATATAGCCGATTTCTCCTTTCTGCGTCAGCCGGTCGATCATTTGACGCGTCGAGCTTTCGAAACCGTCCATGGCCGTCTTTTTATGCGCTTGGTCCGGGGAGCGACTCAGGCATACCGAGACGACATTCAAAAACTCGATATAGCGGGGATGATCCTGTTCATGGATCCATCGCGTCAATTGAGGAATGGCATCGTTCAAAACCGGGTAATCCTCGGCTTGGATCGCCTTGTCTATCTGCTCGACATATTCTTTGACGGACATGGTTATTTTTCTCCTATACGCTTCGCATTATAGAAGAGATTCATGAAAGTATATGCGTCATTCATGGTTAACGCGCGGATGTACGGCGCATATGATGTTTTACTTTCAGGAAAATTCGTTAGTATCAGGGGCGATCATTACATTAAACGCGGGGATATAATCTCATGACCGAAGTCACTTTCCGGAACGCCGCCAAGCAATTTCTTGCCACTCCTCAACCCCGTGCCGGCGACATCGCCGCTCTGGACAAGGCGATGCATCGGATGCCGGGCGGCGATATCGAGTATTTGGAAAAAACAGGCAAATCGATTGTCGATAAGTTGCTGGTTGCCGCGACCGGGTCGCTTGCTTCATTGCCGCCTACTGACAGGCAGACAAACGCCGTTGCCCTGATCGGTTATATTTTCCAGAAAACGCCGAAGGTTATTCTTCAAATTCCGGATATGAGGGCCAAATTCGACGAGGCGTTGAAAGTCCAGGTAGCTCCAAGGAGAACGGTCGTCAAGGCTTTGCGATTCATCGAGGGCGCGGGGCAAACTTACCGCTTCGCAATGGAATCGCCCCAGCCGTCTAGGCCAGAAGCAACCGCGCAGACGGAAAAACCAGCGGATAAAAATTTAGGATAACGGAAGGATATATTTATGAGTGTAGATAAGACGCAAAAAACTACGCAGCCAGATCCTACCGTTCATCCGGCGCCGGCGAGCGAACCGGCCTTTCCGCTGGTGGATTCTCCTTGGGGAATTCAGCCACGACGGCCTGAACCGGCGACCCGTCAAGGCTGGGGTTTCCAGTACGAGCCGAAGAAACCGTAATTGAGTCTAAATCCTAAGCCGCGCTGCGCTGCATTTCCTTTTTCGCCAATTCGGAGAGCATGGCCTGCGCCGCCGCCAGCCGGGCAATCGGCACGCGATAAGGCGAACAGGACACATAATCCAACCCGACCGCGTGGCAGAATTTGACCGATGCCGGATCGCCGCCATGTTCGCCGCAGATGCCGGTTTTGAGGTCGTGTCGCACCGCGCGCCCACGCTCGAAAGCGATCTTGATAAGCTCGCCCACGCCGTCCTGGTCGATGGTGACGAAGGGATCATTCTCCATGATCCCCTGCCCTATATAGTCGCCTAGAAACAACCCCGCGTCGTCGCGGCTGATGCCGAACGCCGTTTGCGTCAGGTCGTTGGTGCCGAAGCTGAAGAATTGCGCGCTTTGAGCGATGTCGCCCGCCCGCAGGGCCGCGCGCGGCAATTCGATCATCGTGCCGACGAGATAATCGATATGCGCGCCGGAATCTTCCATCGCTTCCGCCGCTGCCTGATCGATGACGGTTTTGAGAATATCGAATTCCTTGCGATCCATGATCAGCGGCAGCATGATTTCCACCAGCGGCGCGGTTCCGAGCTTTTCCTGCACGTCGAGAGCCGCCGCGACGATTGCCCGGGCCTGCATGGCGTATATTTCCGGATAAGTGATGCCGAGACGGCAGCCGCGATGCCCGAGCATCGGATTAGATTCATGCAGCTGCAAAGCCCGCGCCCGCACCCGCGCCGGATCGACGCCGGAAGCTTTGGCCACGGCATCGATTTCCGCATCCGACTTCGGCAAAAATTCATGCAGCGGCGGATCGAGCAGACGGATGGTTACGGGCAGCCCGGCCATGATCGTGAACAGTTCGACGAAATCGTCGCGCTGCATCGGCTCCAGGATGGCGAGCGCGTCGCGGCGTCCCGCCTCGTCATCGGCGACGATCATCGCGCGCATGGCGGAAATACGGCTTTCGTCGAAGAACATATGCTCGGTACGGCAAAGCCCGATCCCTTCCGCGCCGAATTGCCGCGCGGTTTGCGCGTCGAGCGGCGTTTCAGCGTTAGCGCGCACCTTGAGCCGCCGCACGTCATCCGCCCATCCCATGATCGTGGCGAAATCATCCGACAGTTCCGGCTGCACCGTCGGCACCGCGCCCAGCATCACCTCGCCCGATGCGCCGTCGACGGTGATGTCGTCGCCCTGTTTCAGGACATGCGCGCCGATCGTCATCGTGCCGTTTTTCTCGTCGATGCGGATCGCGCCCGCTCCGGCGACGCATGCGCGCCCCATGCCGCGCGCCACGACCGCCGCATGGCTGGTCATGCCGCCGCGCGTGGTCAGGATCGCCCGCGCCGCATGCATGCCGTGAATATCTTCGGGGCTGGTTTCGATTCGGCACAGAATCACCGCTTCGCCCTTTGCCGCCCATTTCTCCGCCGTGTCGGCATCGAGGACGATCTTGCCGGAGGCCGCGCCCGGCGACGCAGGCAAGCCCTTCGTCAAAACGACGCGCTTCGCCTTGGGGTCGAGCGTGGGATGCAAAAGCTGATTCAGCGCATGCGGATCGAGGCGGAGCAACGCCATTTCCTTGTCGATCAGCCCTTCCTGCACCATGTCGGCGGCGATCTTGAGCGCCGCCGCCGCCGTGCGCTTGCCGCTGCGGGTTTGCAGCATATAAAGCTTGCCCTGTTGCACGGTGAATTCGATGTCCTGCATGTCGCAATAATGCGCTTCGAGCTTGCGACGGACATGATCGAGCTGGGCGAAAACATAGGGCATGATTTCTTCCATGGCCGGTTCGGCGATGCCTTGCTCCTGCTTGCCCTTGATCGTGATCTGCTGCGGCGTGCGGATTCCCGCGACGACATCCTCGCCCTGCGCGTTGACCAGATATTCGCCATAGAATGCATTTTCGCCGGTAGAAGGATTGCGGGTGAAAGCGACGCCGGTGCAGCAGTCCATGCCCATGTTGCCGAACACCATCGCCTGGACGTTCACCGCCGTGCCCCAATCGCTGGGAATATCATTCAGCTTGCGATAGGTTATCGCGCGCTGATTCATCCATGAGCCGAACACCGCGCCGATAGCGCCCCACAACTGCTCTCCGGCATCCTGCGGGAAAGGCTTGCCCAGATTCTTCTCGACGACCGCGAGATAGCCTTCGATGACTTCCCGCCAATGATCGGCCTGCATCTCCGTATCCTGGCGCAATCCCTTGGCGAGCTTCACGTCATCCAGCACTTCCTCGAATTTGTAATGAGGGACGTCGAGAACGACATTGCCGTACATCTGGATAAAACGGCGATAACTGTCATAGGCAAAGCGGGCGTCGCCGCTCTTCCGCGCCATGCCTTCGACCGTCTGGCTATTGAGTCCGAGATTGAGGACGGTGTCCATCATGCCCGGCATCGATACGCGCGCGCCAGAGCGCACCGAAACCAGAAGCGGGTTCTCCGCGTCGCCGAATTTCGCGCCGACGAGGGCTTCGACTTTCTTCAGCGCCTCGGCAGCCTGACGTTCCAGATCGGCCGGATAATGTTGGTGGTGCGCGTCGTAATAAGCGCAAGCTTCGGTGGTGATCGTAAATCCCGGAGGCACCGGCAGTCCCAGATTGGACATTTCGGCGAGGCCCGCCCCCTTCCCGCCCAGCAGGTTTTTCATGGACGCGTTGCCTTCAGCCTTACTGTCGCCGAAGCCGTAAACCCACTGCGTCGCAGTCATATTCCACTCCCCCCTAGGACGGTATAATCGAGCATTAACCTAACCAGGAAGCCAAAGCGAGAGAAGAAATTAACGCCGTCTCATGCCGGGAGGATCGCTTGCCATCGAACTGCATTTTATATATATGTGCCGCAGGGAATTTGACCCTTGGCGCAGGTATGACGGCATGTCGAAGGGCCATATAAGCTTATATTCGCTAGCGGCGGCTTCGCTGCTGACGTCGGCGACCTCTTCATTTCCATCGAAAAGCCCTGTGATGCCACCAAGCATTTCGGACAGCGACGGGCCGATCATCGAAGCAGAAATATCCCCTCCCGCCGATTCTGCAGTCGCACCGGATAATAAGCCTTCTCTTTCGCAGCAGAGCCGCGCGCCGGTCGGGACCGTGTCCTCCGGCATGAAGCGCAGCGCCAGAGCCGGGATACTCCCGCCTCTCCGCGCCATAAGACGCATTCAGGCCGTCAGAATCGACGCCCCGCCGGTTGCAATTGAGCAGCCGGACGTCGCGCTGGAGAAACCTGTTCCGCCGCTCAAGAATGACCTGCATGCTTTGGGGATGGATTTACATGGCGGCATGGGCATGGCCGCTCGCATGATGCTGCAGAGGCAGAACAACCAGAACAATTCTCCGGCATGGCTCGCGAACGATCCCAGGCTGCGCAGGCCGGATGAGCCTTTTTCCTATGCGAAGCGCAGGGCTTCGTCGCCGGGGAGCGCGCGAGGCGTCAATCCCGACGCGTATGAACCGCCGTTTTATAGAGTCGATAAAAATTCCAAAGAAGTCATGCCGACAGGGACAGGAACCGGCATTCCCGTTTTTAGCAACGAGAGTATATGCGCCGGGATCAACCCCTCGTTCAGCGGCATTATCGTTAAGATGCGCCTGAATTACTGAACCGTCGGGGACGGTTTGTCTTATACATCCAGCAAAATACGTTCCGGATTTTCGATGCAATCCTTGACGCGGACGAGGAAGGTCACGGCTTCGCGGCCGTCGATGACGCGATGATCGTAGGATAGCGCGACATACATCATTGGCCGGATTTCAACCTTGCCGTTGACGGCGATGGGACGTTCCTTGGTAGCATGCATCCCCAGAATGCCGGATTGCGGCGGATTCAAAATCGGCGTGCTCATCAGCGAGCCATAGATGCCGCCATTGGTGATGGTGAAAGTGCCGCCGGTCAGTTCGGGAATGCTCAGCTTGCCGTCGCGGGCCTTGCCGCCAAGCTCGCCGATGGTTTTTTCCACCCCCGCGAAGCTTAGCTTGTCCGCGTCGCGTACGACCGGAACCACCAGTCCTTGCGGCGTGCCGACCGCGACGCCGATATCGTAGTAATTCTTGTAGACCAGGTCTTCGCCGTCGATTTCGGCATTGACCGCGGGCAATTCCTTGAGCGCGACGATGCATGCCTTGATGAAGAAGCTCATGAAGCCCAGCTTCACGCCGTGCTTCTTCTCGAAGCTTTCCTTATGCTGGTTGCGCAGCGCGATGACGTTGCTCATGTCGATTTCGTTGAATGTCGTGAGCATCGCGGCGGTGTTCTGCGCCTCTTTGAGGCGTTCGGCGATGCGCTGGCGCAGACGCGTCATGCGGACGCGTTCCTCAAGATCGGCGCGCGAGCGCGGCCCGGACGGCGCGGCAGGCGCTTTGGCGGCCGGAGGCGCTGCCTTCGCTGCCGGAGCGGAAGGCGGCGCATAAGCGGCGACATCCTCTTTCAGAATGCGGCCATCGCGGCCCGTTCCCGCCACTTGCGCGGGATCGACGCCTTTTTCATCGGCCAGCTTGCGCGCGGCGGGCATGAGGACGGGAGCGGTAGGAGCCGCCGATACAGCCGGGGCAGGCGCAGCGGCGGCGGCGACAGGCGCGGGCTTGGCCGCGTCGGCTGAGGCGGACGCGCTTTCATCGATGATTCCGAGAAGCGCCCCGACGCCGACATTGCTGCCAGCCGGAGCCTTGATTTCCGTGATAACGCCTGCTTTTGCGGCATTCACTTCAAGCGTCACCTTATCGGTTTCCAGCTCGACCAGAGGTTCGTCGGCCTTTACGGCATCGCCGACATTTTTCAGCCATTTGGCGACGGTGGCTTCGGTGACGGATTCGCCCATGGTCGGAACGAGGATTTGCGTGGTCATGATGATATCTTTGGAAGGATTAAGGATCGACTCAGTCTAACAATTCCGTCGTCCGGGCGAAAGCGGGAATATTCCTTATTAATCGGGGCCGGGAACATCGAGCCGCGCGGCGATTTTGCCCAAATGGCGGCTTCGCCGGTCCTCTCCCGGATGGGTGGCGAATATGATTTCTTTAGCTCTTTTGAAGGCGTGAAGGATTCCGGAGCGCTTCTTGCCTCCGCGTTCGCGGCTGATTTGGTCGTTATGCTGACGCATTTTCAGCAATGCGGAGGATAGCGACCATGGCTCTTTGCTGACCTCGCCCGCGATCCGGTCCGCCTGCCGTTCAGCGGATCTTGAAAAGCTGGCGTCGAAAAGTTTGGTGGCGCTATAGACCAGCGCCGATACCGCCAGTGCTTTGCCCGATCCCGGTACCTTCATCATCAAACCCGTTCCGGTAGCCAAGGCCATCGATGACGGCAAAGCGACATGTTTTATATGTTTCACGAAGCGCCTTGCATCCTGCATGGTGATGAAATTGTTATTGGCCGCTCCGGCAACGAGATAAAAACCGACCGCTCCCACGCCAAGCGCAACAATCCCCTTGGAGTTGAAGAGATTGGCATAGAGATCGATCGCGGCGTTCGCGGTTGCCGTCGATCCGAGCATCACCAGGGCGGCGCGTTTGTATTCGTGCTTGGCGGCCAAATGAGCGACTTCATGAGCTACCACGACACCCTTTTCCTTGACATTTAATACGTTCAGCAGGGAGGTCGTAATCCGGATAACGGACGGCTTTTGCTCCATGTCGATATCAGCTTCGGCGGGGCCGTTGATATCGTTATCCTCGATAATCAGGGCGGGCTTCTTTTTAACGCCTAAAGCTGTCGAGTATAAATGCCTAAACCCGGAAAGCTCGCGCTGGGTTTCAGCGAGATGATCGGAACCAGTCTTTTTTTCTTTGTCTGTCGCGGATGGAGAAGCCGACGATTCCGGCTCTTTATCGCCGAAGGGAGAGAAATAATACGACAGAACGGAAACCAGCAGCGCCGCAGTCGTTTCTATCGGCGAAGCCGCATAGACGGCGACGGCCGTCATGATGGCGGCTTGCATGCCCCCATGCGCGACCAGGCTGGCGACATCCCCGGGCGTATCGATGCGGACTGTTCGATGGCGATGCATGGAGCATGCATATCACGCTCCACGGCAAAAATAATCCGGAAGTTTTGGTTAACCGAACTTAAATCGGTCGGGAGGCAAACGCCGCTCCAGCGGCCGAAGCGGCTCCCGCCCCGACAGTTCCGGCTGGCGCGAGCCAAGCATCATCCATGCTTGAGCGCCGAATTCTTCCGTGAGGCTCTCGGCATTTCGTGTCATTCGCCAATAGCTTCCGTCGATATAGGGCGTCGCATCATATTCCGTGCCGATTAGATTCATCCATTCGAGCTTAGGCAGGCGGCCTTGTTGCACGCCTTCGGCAATGGCGCGCACGCCATCGCGCGCGATGCCGGAATTACCCGCGAGATCGAGCCACCATAGATTTTTTATCGTCTCGCAGCCCGCGAGCGCCACGGCAAAATCGTCTTGGACAGCCAGTTGGGAAGCGTTGAGCGACTTGGTCAGCGACCAATCCACGAGGCGGAACAAGTCCTCCACCGAAACGCCCTCCGCCTTCCACAATTCCACATGGCTCGGCGCGCGGCCCGCCTTGATGATCTCATGGGCCGCAAGCAATTTGGTGTGTCTTCTTGTTTTGGCCATAGGTTTCTACCCCGCCACGGCTTTTACGCCGACGGCCTTTTGCTCCATGCCGAGCGCCGCCGCGATCAGCTCTTCCTGCTCCTTGGTATGGCGCTTGAGCGAGCCGGTGGCGGGCGCGGCTGCCGCGGGACGGCCGATATAGCCCGGACGCTTGGTCTTGCCGCGCAATTCGGTGAGCACGGCTTCGATGCGGCGATCAACGAAAGTCCAGGCGCCCTGATTTTCCGGCTCTTCCTGGCACCAGATGATTTCGGCGTTAAGGTAACGCGACAGTTCTTTGGCGAGCAGCTTGTGCGGGAAAGGATAGAACTGTTCGAGCCGCAGGATCGCCACATCGTCAAGGCCCTGCTTCTCCCGCGCTTCGAGCAGATCGTAATAGACCTTGCCGCTGCAGATCACGGCGCGGCGGATTTTGGCGTCGGGACGCAAATTCGCCGCCGTCTCGCCGATAACCTGCCGGAAAGCCGTGCCCGGCCCAAAATCCGCCAGTTTGGAGACGCATGACTTATGCCGAAGCAGGGATTTCGGCGTGGCGAGGATAAGCGGCTTGCGGAACTTGCGGCGTATCTGGCGGCGCAAGGCGTGGAAATAATTCGCGGGCGTCGTGCAATTCGCCACTTGGAGATTGTCTTCGGCGCATAATTGCAGGAAACGCTCGACGCGGCATGAGCTATGCTCGGGCCCCTGCCCTTCATGGCCGTGCGGCAGCAGCATCGTAATGCCCGACATGCGCAGCCATTTCGATTCCGACGAGGCGATGAACTGGTCGATGATGACCTGCGCGGTATTGACGAAATCGCCGAACTGCGCCTCCCAGCAAACCAGGGCATGAGGCTCGGCCAGCGAGAAGCCGTAATCGAACCCCAGCACCGCCGCTTCGGACAAGGGGCTGTCATGCACCTCGAACGTCGCCTGATCCGGGCGGATGTTCGACAAAGGCCGGTAGCGATTTTCATTGGTCTGATCGTAGAGAGTCGCATGGCGCTGCGAGAATGTGCCGCGCCCGACATCCTGCCCGGAAAGGCGCACGGGCGTATCTTCCGCCAGCAACGTGCCGAAAGCCAACGCCTCCGCCGTCGCCCAGTCGACGCCCTCGCCGGTTTCGATCATGGCTTTCTTGGCTTCGAGCTGCTTGGCGATCTTGGGATTGATATTGAAATTTTCCGGGACTTTGGCCAAGGCGAGGCCGACTTCGCGCAATAATTCAGGCGCGACGCCCGTGCCGCCGTCTTCCTGGCCGGCGGCTTCGAGGCCGAGCCATTTGCCTTCGAGCCAGTCGGCCTTGTTGGGCTTATAGCCGCTGGCGGCCTGGAAATCCTGCTCCAGCTGGGCGAGGAAAGCGCGGTTGATCTCCTCGACCTCGGCCTCGGAGAAGCTGCCTTCTGCCACCAGTTTTTTGCCGTAGACTTCGCGGGTCGTCGGCTGCTGCTTGATCGCGGCATACATCAGCGGCTGGGTAAAGGCCGGCTCGTCGCCTTCGTTATGGCCGTGGCGGCGATAGCAGACCATGTCGATGACGACATCGCGATGGAATTGCTGGCGGTATTCCATCGCCCATTGCGCGCAGCGCGCCACGGCTTCGACATCGTCGCCATTGACGTGGAAAATTGGCGCCTGGATCATCTTGGCGACGTCGGTGCAATAAACGCCGGAGCGGGCATATTGCGGGCTGGTCGTGAAGCCGACCTGGTTATTGATGACGAAATGCAGCGTGCCTCCGGTGCGATATCCCAGCAACTCGGACAGCATCAGCGTTTCGGCGATGACCCCCTGCCCCGCGAACGCGGCGTCGCCATGGATTAATAGCGCCACGACCTGATCGCGTGCGTCGTCCGACGTTCTGTGGCTGCCGGAATATTGCTGCTGTTTGGCGCGCACCCGTCCGACGACGATGGGATCGACCCATTCCAGATGCGAAGGATTGGCGTTCATGGTCAGATGCACCATCTTGCCGCCGAATTCGCGGTCGGTCGAGGTGCCGAGATGGTATTTCACGTCGCCGGAACCCTGGACGCTGGTCGGGGAAGACGGCGTACCCTGGAACTCCGCGAACATGGCGGTAAAAGGCTTGCGCAGGATGTTGGTGAGGACGTTCAGCCGTCCGCGATGCGCCATGCCGATCACGACTTCCTTCAGCCCCAGCGCGGCACCGCGCTCGATCATCGTCTCCAGGGCCGGAATCATGGTTTCGCCGCCTTCGAGGCCGAAACGCTTCACGCCAGTAAATTTAATTTGCAGGAATCTCTCGAATCCCTCGCCCGCCGTCAGGCGCTCCAGCAATTTCTTTTTGGCGGCCTTATCGATCCCCGCGGCTGCGCTGCCTTCGATGCGCGATTGCAGCCAGGCTTTTTCCGCCGGGCTCTGGATATGGGCGAATTCGACGCCGATCGTTCCGCAATAGGCGGTTTGCAGCACGGCCATGATCTGGCGGATGCTAGCCTTCTCCATGCCCAGAAGCCCGTCGATGAAAATCGGGCGATCCATGTCGGCTTCGGCAAAGCCATAGGTGCGGGGGTCGAGCTCCGGCTGAGGCTCGCGTTGCATAAGGCCCAGCGGGTCAAGCGTGGCCGCCAGATGGCCGCGCACGCGATGAACATGCACGAGCCGGATGGCGCGGATGCTGTCGAGCGTTGCTTGCTTCAATTGCTCGAAGGACGGCGTGGCGGCAGTGGCAGCAGGAGTCTGCGGGGCTTTGTCCGCTTTGGCGGAAAGGGGCTTCGACGGCTTGCCGTCGTCGATGGCTCCGTTGCCGACGATCGTGGCCGTCGCGGCGGGCGCCCATGAAGCGCCCCGCATATCGTTCAGTATAGAGCGCTCGTCATCATTCAATTCGTTAAAGAACGCCGTCCAGCTTGGGTCCACCGCCGATGGATTTTGGCGATAGCGGGCATAAAGCTCGGCGACAAAACCGGCGTTCGCGCCGGTGAGGAATGAAGTTTGCGGCAGGTTCATGGTTGTATCCGGTGGATTTTGACTGTTCCCAAAGGCCCATAGAAAAACCGGCCTCATGGGTCAACAAGATAGACCTTTCAGTAGATTTTGGTAGCGTTGTTTAAGGGTTAACCTGAACGGCTCCGCTACCACAGATTGTGACCTGAACGCTTGATCGAGAGTGGTTATGTTCCCTAATTCCAATAGAAACTAATTCTATGAATTTTTTGATATTAAAAACCCAATTATTGTTATAATTTCTATTATTATTTCGATGAATCGTTATATCCTGCATTCGTATTTTTGAGGTCAGACCCATGCAAGCTGCTGGCGGACATGTCATTTTAGACACTCTTAAAAAACGCTCGACTCGGGAACAGGTCGACCTTCTCCATGATATGAGTAAAACCGCCCTCGCTTCCGGCACTGTCGACGAAGCGTTTGTCCGGGATGTCGTCAATATCGCCAGAGATAGCGTATCAGGGAAAGGGGGTAGAGGACTTCCCCGGCTCGTGCGCATGGAGGCGCTGCGTATTTTTACGAACGTCGCGGAGGTTCGACCCGATCTCATCACGAGCGATCATGTGAATGGCATGAAAGCTATCGTTCGCAATCCTCTCGATGAGGATACCTGCATCGCAGCATATCAATGCTTGGAAGTGGTCTCCAGGAAATGCCCTCAAACCCTTAGCCCCTCGAACGGCTACGCTGCCGAAGACTTGGCGGTAGATGGCACCAACCAGCAGAAGAACATGCATATACGCCAAGCCTCCCTGCAGGTTTTGGAGAATCTCAGCGGCCTGGGCCCGGATGATGGGCGACTTCATTATCCCGTTAGCCGGTATATTGCCGCGCCGCTTATAGGCGCTGCTGTAGGGGACGCCGACAAATCCATTCGTTCGTCTGCGCTGCGAATACTTGGCGCCATAGGGAACAACGCTTCGCCGCGCGAGGCCGCCATGCTGGTCGATGTCGTCATGGATCATCCATGCAAGCAGCCTGAACTTTTCATGCAAGCTCTTGCAGTCACGCTGGCGAATGCCCCTCAAGCCGCCACTGAATCCATGGTTCGGGTCTTTGCCAGGCGCGCCATCAAGGAAGAAGACAGGCATGTTCGCGCCGCCGCTCGTCAGGTGCTTGGAGCCGCTCTCGAAAGACGTCCCGATCATGCTCAGATCGTTTTTGATATCGTGGAATCTGCCGCGATTTCTAGGGACGCGGATATTCGCCTTGATGCCCAACGCGTCCTCGCGGTTATGGCCGAGAAATGCCCTTCATTCGGCACGCAGATAAGCTCACTCCTATACAAGACAATGGAAGACAAGGATTGGGAAGTCCGGGCAGCCACCCAGGAAACGGGCGCGGTCCTCGCCAAAAACCGGAAGGCCGCTGTTAACGCGACGTTGATACGGGTGGTTGCGAAAACTGCCCTTCACGATATCGACGCGGATGTTCGCCAAGCCGCGTTGAAGCATTTGACTGTGATAGCCAAGGATCGCCCGGAACAAGCCAATGAGGTTCGCAAGTATGCGCGCGCCGCGCAATCAAGCGTACGGGGTCTCTATGTAGATGCCGCCCGTGAATCCGTCGATGAAATTCTGAACTATATGGACACCGTCCACGAAGCCGCCGATGCAATCCTGCGGGGCGTTCCAGAATATTATAGTTCCCCATCTGCCGGTGCGAATGCCGCAACCGTCATGCCGGTCAGCCCTGCCGATGAAATGCCGGATTTCGCTCTTCGGGGCTCATTTGTTGCCATGGCCGCCGCGCAGCAGAAAGCCGAACCGGCTAGTGTGCCGGCGGCGCAGCCGTTCTGGGAATCTCCTCAGCAAATTCAGGAAATTGCCGATAAGGCTCCCAGAATTGTCTCACTTCCCGTGCCAGCAGCCGGTTCTGAAACGCAAAGAAACGACAAAGAATCTGGAGCAAGCCAGCATACGACTCCTGCGTTATTAAAGGCGCGGAACATAACGGAGACTGGGACGCTTCCCGAAGTGCCGTTTGTTCTTCGGAGTTCTCTGGTTAGCCTTCTGGCCGCTTCGGAACTTCTGGTCGTGCCTCGGGAAGATGCGGTATCCGTCACGAGCGATACCGGCAAGGCGCGTCCTCATAAGCCCGTTCAACATGACAAAAACAGGCTTCATGCGCCGAGCCGCCCGGCGGGCCGCGTCAAACATAATCAAATTCTGCAAGCAGGGTAATAGCCCCGCCATTCAACGGCAACCCATGGCGGTAATCTTAGCGTGAAACTATTTCGGCATTTGCAGCCGATGCTAAAATCGGCATAATGCTCTCATTGTTGGATATTTTGTTACTCAATATATAGCTCCAGGATCATAAATATGCCGAAGCAGGCCATATCGGAAGAATATCGCGCGTCGTCGGACGCCTTGTCGGCGTATATAAAAGAAATCCACGCGGAGGCCAATCTGTTGACTCGGGAAGCGGAGTCGGAGCTTGCCCAGAGCATCCACGACGGACGGAAGAACGTCGTCAAAGAGATTTTGGCAACGCCGGAAGGCGCCGAAAATCTTCAATATTTCTACAGCACCATTGTTCAAAGCAACGTGCCAAAAGAAACCGACCATGAATCGGATGACGATGAAGACATCGGCAAATTCCGCAGCCCCGAAGAAATAGAACATGCTGCGGGACTTGTTTCAAAACTAGATGTTCACCTGAAGAATCTTGAACGGCAGGCAGGAAAAAAACCTCTGAGATCCACCATTACCGCTTTGGAAGAGAAAAAAGATCAATTGGCCGATCTGATACTGGGCACATTCAGGCCGGCGGATAAGGATTTGGACGAGGTTGCCGCACTGAAGCCTTCTTCCGCGCTACGCCAGGCGCAACGCGAGAGAAATGCCGCCAAGGACAAAATGGTCAAGAGCAATCTCAGGCTGGTGATCAGCGTGGCGAAGAAATACAGGCGGACCAGCGTGCCGTTGATAGACCGTGTCCAGGACGGAAATCTCGGGCTGATCAAGGGCATCGAGGTATTCGATCATACGCTAGGCAACAGGATTTCCACCTATGTCACATGGTGGATCAGGCATTATATCAGCCGGGGAGCCGACAATACCGGCAGAACGATCCGCCACCCGGTGCATGCGCTGGAAAAATTTAAAAAAATCAAGGAAGCCGAACGGAGCATGTTCAATCAAACGGGCGTAGACCCCACGGATGAAGATGTCGCGGCGAAATTGAAAATGAAACCAGAAGAGGTCGCCAAGTTTCGTTATCTTACTATCGGCGAGCCTTTAAGCTTGGATGCCCCCGTTGGCGAGAAGGACAGCATAAGCTTCGGGGACATGCTTGCGTCCGACAAATCGCCTCCCGATGCGGGCATAGAGGAAAAACAAAGGGCCGAACTCGCCCGGAGGGTGCTGGAAAAATTGGATGGCATAGATAAAAGGGTTATCCTCAAACGGTTTGGGTTCGACAATAAAGGCGAAGGGTACACGTTCCAAGAAATCGGTGACGTCTATGAGCTTTCGCGGGAAAGAATTCGCCAGATCGAAAGCCGTGGGAAAGAGAAGCTTCGTATCATCGCCAAGCACGAACCGGCGAGCGCGGAATTGTTCCCGACCGGCCCTACCAAACCAACGACTTCCCATGCGCCGAAACGACCGGCGCCCGAAGCAAAGATTGCTTAATTAAGAAGCTTATTAAGCCGTCGCGCCCGCGCCCTTGGCGCGCGCCGACCCGTGGACGAAAACCGGCTTGGCTTTGCCTTCGACGACTTCCCGGTTGACGATGACTTTCTCGACATCTTCCTGGCCGGGAATATCGAACATAGGCTCAAGCAGAATTTGCTCCATGATCGAGCGAAGACCGCGCGCCCCTGTTTTGCGGGCTATAGCCTTCTGCGCGATGCCGGACAAAGCGTCGGCGGTGACTTCAAGCTGCACATCTTCCATCTCGAACAAGCGCTGATACTGCTTGACGATGGCATTCTTGGGCTTGGTCAGGATATCGACCAGCGCCGCTTCGTCGAGATCGCCCAATGTCGCGATGACGGGCAGCCGTCCGATGAATTCTGGGATCAGTCCGAATTTCAGCAGATCGTCCGGTTCCGTTTGTTGCAAAAGCTCTCCGGTGCGGCGCTCTTCCGGCCCGCGCACGTCGGCGCCGAAGCCGATGGATGAGCCGCGCCCGCGCTGGGAGATGATTTTCTCCAGCCCGGCGAACGCACCGCCGCAGATGAACAGGATGTTGGTGGTATCGACCTGCAGGAACTCCTGCTGCGGATGCTTGCGCCCGCCCTGTGGCGGCACGGAAGCGACCGTGCCTTCCATGATTTTCAGCAGGGCCTGCTGCACGCCTTCGCCCGACACGTCGCGCGTGATCGAGGGATTATCGGACTTGCGGCTGATTTTATCGACTTCGTCGATATAGACGATGCCGCGCTGGGCGCGTTCGACATTATAATCGGCGGCCTGAAGCAGCTTCAGGATGATATTCTCGACATCTTCGCCGACATAGCCCGCCTCGGTCAGAGTCGTGGCATCGGCCATCGTGAACGGCACGTCGATGATTCGGGCCAAGGTTTGCGCCAGCAGCGTCTTGCCGCTGCCGGTCGGTCCGACCAGCAGAATATTGGATTTCGCCAATTCCACGTCAGCTTGCTTCGCGCCATGCGCCAGGCGCTTATAGTGGTTATGCACCGCGACCGACAGCACGCGCTTGGCGTGATCCTGGCCGATGACATAATCATCCAGCACCTGCTTGATATCCCGTGGAGAAGGCACGCCGTCGCGGGATTTGACCAGCGTGGTCTTGCTCTCCTCGCGGATGATGTCCATGCATAGCTCGACGCATTCATCGCAGATGAATACCGTTGGCCCGGCAATGAGCTTGCGCACTTCGTGCTGGCTTTTGCCGCAGAAAGAGCAATAGAGCGTATTCTTTGAGTCCGTGCCTGCCGACTTGGTCATGATGGGTGCCTGTTTCTCCTAAACTTCCCCTGAACGATAGCCAGTCAAAAGCCGTCTGTCCATATGGCAAGCCTAGCCGGGAATTGGTTACAGGTTTGTTAAAGAAAACAATCCGTCACCAGGGAAGCTTTTGGCTGCCATACGAGAAAAACCTGCCTTCGTATTCGTCAACGCCTAGAGGTTGCAGTGCAATAACGCGAGAGGTATCTATATCAGATGGGTCTACTCCATTATCATTTCAAGGTATTTTTTGTTCAAATCTATCTGGACGATCTTCATAGCCCGCAGGCCCGCATCTTTCCAATACTGCCCTGCATCGGTTCTCATAAAGGCCACGCCCTGCGCCAGTTCCTCGTCTGAAATTTCGTGATACATCAGGGTCATCGTCAATATGCCTCTTTGCTTGACCCTGCTTTTGGCATCGGCGGTGGTCGCGGCGATCTTGTCCTGCCGCGCCTGCCCCGGCCTGTAGAAAGCCATATTGCTGGAAAAAGCCGCCTGTATCTCATTGAGCATTTGCTGCGCAAATTCGGACGATCCGCTCAGCCGGTCCAGTTCGTATAATAACGTGAGGCGGTCGGCGCTGGTGGGATATACCGGCTCGTAAGCCAGATAATGTTCCCTTCTTTTGCGGCCTTCCGGAGTCGACAGATATTTTTCGGCATCGATGATTTTGCGGCCGACATCGCTGCGGAACCAGTCCAGGGCGGCCTGAAGCTTCTCTTTATCCTTATTCCCGTAAAGAGAATCCTTGAGCAACGCCATGATTCTCGGCATGGCGAATTTCTCCGCCATGGTTTCATCGAAGCGCGACCGTCCTAACGCTGAAAGGGTATTTTTATTTTTCGCCGCGCCTTCTTTCAGAAGATCGACCGCCTCATTCAGACTCACATCCAGGCCGGACGCGATCACAAGCTCGTCAATCAGCCCTGAGACGTCTTCTTGAACGCCATTGCCGGTCTCGGTTTCAGATGCCGCGGCAACGGAATAAGATAAGACAGGCAGCAGCAACCCCGCCGCAAGCAGCAGCGAAGCGCAGGCCATTCGGATCATGATCGCGTGACGCCGCATGACCGCCTCTTTAGGGGAATAGCAAGCGTATTAAGCGGCTTTCGCTTCCGGCTCGGCGCCGCCGGGGCGCTTCTCGACCACTTGATCGATGAGGCCGAAAGTCTTGGCTTCCTCGGCGGACATGAAGTTGTCGCGCTCGACGGCCAATGCGATGACGTCGACTTTTTGCCCGGTGTGCTTGACGTAGATCTGGTTGAGCCGTTCGCGCAGCTTGAGAATCTCGCGCGCCTGGATTTCGATATCGGTTGCCTGACCCTGCGCGCCGCCCGAAGGCTGGTGAATCATGATCCGGCTGTTGGGCAGGGAGAAACGCTTGCCCTTCTCGCCCGCGGCAAGCAGCAGCGATCCCATCGAGCACGCCTGCCCGACGCATACCGTGGATACCGGCGACTTGATATATTGCATGGTGTCGTACATCGCCATGCCGCTGGTGACGATGCCGCCGGGCGAGTTGATGTACAGCGAGATTTCCTTGGCCGGATTTTCCGATTCCAGGAACAGAAGCTGGGCGCAGATCAGGCCCGATATATGGTCTTCTACCTGGCCCTGCAGGAAGATAATCCGCTCCTTGAGAAGCCGCGAATAGATGTCATACGCCCGCTCGCCGCGCGCGGTTTGCTCGACGACCATCGGCACAAGCTGATTGTAATATTGGGCGACGGGATCGCGTTCGATGATAGGCATAAGCGGACAAGCTCCTTCAAGGGTTCAGAATCCTAGATTAGGACGAAGCGCGGCGGAGGGCAAGATGGCACATTTTTGCCTCCTTACCCAGTCATTCCCGCATTACCTGCCATTTGCTTTTCATTCCTATCCTGCCCGTCATTTTAATTTCTTCTCCATAAGTATTTCGTCATAATGAATATTGCCTATGGAAACAGCACGCGATTCAGTGCCGTAAATTTCAAAACCGTTGCGCAGATATGTTTTAATCGCGTCTTTAGCCGTATGAACGACGCGAAGACGCACCTGGTCGACGCGGCTTTTGGCAAGATCAAGAATGCTTTTAAGCAGCCGGTCGCCGATGCCCTTTTTTCGATAAGCAGCGCGGACATAGACGGTGAATATCTGCCCATGACTCTGCACTTTCTCGTCGGCGGGTATATAAAACCCTGTGGCGCCGACCAGATTGCCGTCCTCGAAAGCGCCCAATATCTCACCGTTCAGCCAGCGCCGATAGGCGGCATCGCGCGCTTCTCCGCCTTCTTCTTCCTCAGGGCTACCGAAAGATTCGGGATACAACGCTATGGCTTCCTCGCGCAATTCGTGGAAAGCCTCGATATCATCGACCGTCAGGCGTTTAATCATCGTCACGTCGTCGGCGGCTACGCCACCTTCTTTTTGCCCTTCTTCGGCTTCTTCTCGTCAAGCTTGTCCGGGGCGGCGCGCAGTTCCTCGGGAGTTACCTGCTTTTCCGTTACGGAAGCCTGCGAGATCATGTAGTCGACGGCTTTGTCTTCGAGCAGCGGCGCGCGCAGACGGTCGAGAGCGCCCGGCGTATTCGTGAAATAATCGAAGACCTGCTTTTCCTGTCCGGGATAATTGCGGGTTTCGGCAATTAGCGCCTCGCGCAGCTCCGTCGGCTCGATCTTGATATTCTGCTGCTTGCCGACTTCGGACAAGACCAAGCCGAGGCGCACCCGGCGTTCGGCGATTTCCTGGTATTCGGCCTTAAGCTCTTCGTCGCTCTTGGCCGCGTCTTCCGCGGCGACCGTGCCACGCTCGCGCTCTTCCTCCAGCTGGCTCCAGATAGCCTTGAACTCCGCCTCGACCATGCTTTCCGGCACGGCGAAGTCGTAGATATCGGCAAGGCTGTCGAGCAGTTGACGCTTCATGATGTCGCGCGTCATCTGGCCGTAATCCGCCTGCATTCTTTCGCGTATCTTGGAGCGCAGCGCGTCGATGCTGTCGAAGCCGATTTCCTTGGCCAGCTCGTCATCGAGCGTCAGCGGCGCATGGGCCATGATGTCCTTGACCGTGACCTTGAATTCCGCCGGTTTTCCGGCGAGTTCGGCGGCGTGATAGGCGGCCGGGAATGTCACCTTGACCGTGACTTCGTCCCCTTTCGACCGTCCGGCAAGCTGCTCCTCGAAACCTTCGATAAAGGATTTCGAGCCGAGCTCGAGGCGATGATTTTTGCCCGCCATCCCCGGATGCGGCTTGCCCTCGGAGCTGCCCTCGAAATCGATCAGCAGAACGTCGCCCGTCTGCGCCGGACGCGGCTCGGCCAGGGATTCCGGCCCGCGCGCGCCCTTGGCCATGCGCGTAAGCATGGTCTCGACCTCGCTGTCGGGCACGGAAACCGTTAGCTTTTCCAGACTGATTTTTTTCCCGTCGGTCAGCTTGACCTCGGGCAGAACCTCGAATGCCATGGTATAAACCAGAGGCTTGCTCGCATCGATGTCCTCGATTTCGATCTTCGGACGCATGGCGGGGCGCAGGCTGCGCTCGCTGATGAGCTTATCCGCCGTCTCATTGACGGTTTTCTCGATCACCTCTCCCCGCGCCGCTTCGCCATAGCGCTTACGCAAGACGGGCATCGGCACCTTGCCGGGGCGAAAACCGTCCAATTTGACGGTTTTGCCGATTTGGACCAAGCGTTCCTCTAAATTCTTTTCAATTTCAGAGGATTCAACCGTAATCTTAAACTCGCGCTTTAAGCCTTGCGATGCGAGTTCCTGAACCTGCGTCATGTGCCTTGTTTCCCTGGATATGAATAATGAACCACCGAAATAGGCCAAGTTTCCGGGCAATGCAAGCCGTTGCAAAAGCCTTGGATATTCTGCGGCGTTTCGGCTATTGCTGCCGGGAAACCATAGAGGATCGTGATGCCCACCAGTAAGACCGTCGCCTTCGCCGCCGACCATCGCGGCTTTCCGCTTAAAGAACTGCTGGTCGCCAAGGCCAGGGAGTTGGGCCACCAAGTCATCGATTTGGGCACAAGCAGCGAAGATCGTTGCGATTCAATCGATTACGCGATCAAAATGGCGCGGGCCTTTTCCGGTGACGCTCCCCCTGCCCTGGGCGTTTTGATCTGCGGCACCGGCAACGGAATCGCCATGGTCGCCAATCGGTATGCCAGCATCATTGCCGCCGTGGTGCATGATGCGACGACGGCCAGGATGGCCCGCGAGCATAATAACGCGAATGTCATGGCTCTGGGAGCCCATATCATCGGCAAGGAAGTGGCGTTCGACTGCCTCGAAACTTTTTTGAATACCGAGTTTCTGGGCGGGCGCTATGCCGTCCGGGAAACAAGATTGCGCGGTTTGGGTGGATTATAGGAAATCTTTAGCTCCCGCCATTGGTTTTGCCGGGCAGCCGCATTAGTATGGCGTGAATCGAGCTAACCTGTTTTTGGAGTTTATCGGAATGGCTACCCCCACGAATGTCCGCGTGCAGCATCAGGAATTTCCCGGCGTGAAGGATTTTTTCAAAGCGCCGCTGTCCGAGGCCGATCCGGAAGTGTTCGCCTCCGTTCGCGGCGAGCTCGCCCGCCAGCAGAATCAGATCGAACTGATCGCGTCGGAAAACATCGTCTCGCGCGCGGTTCTCGAAGCGCAGGGATCGGTGCTGACCAACAAATACGCCGAGGGCTATCCGGGCAAGCGCTATTACAATGGCTGCGAACAGGTGGATATCGCGGAACAGCTCGCCATCGACCGGGCCTGCAAGCTGTTCAGCTGCAACTACGCCAACGTCCAGCCGCACTCCGGCGCGCAGGCCAATCAGGCGGTGTTCATGGCGCTGCTGAAGCCCGGCGACACGGTCATGGGCATGTCGCTGGCGGCAGGAGGCCATTTGACCCATGGCGCATCGGTCAGCCAGTCGGGCAAATGGTTTAACGCCGTGCAATACGGCGTGCGTCCCGACGATCACCGCATCGACATGGACGAAGTGGCCAAGCTCGCCCGCGAGCATAAGCCGAAACTCATCATCGCGGGCGGCTCGGCTTATCCGCGCACCATCGATTTCGCTGCGTTCCGGCAAATCGCCGACGAAGTCGGCGCCTTTTTCATGGTGGACATGGCGCATTTCGCCGGCCTGGTCGCCGGGAACGCCTATCCCAGCCCACTGATGTACGCCCATATCGTGACGACGACGACGCACAAGACGTTGCGCGGGCCGCGCGGCGGCATGGTGCTGTCGATGGACGCCGATCTCGGCAAGAAAATCAATTCCGCCGTTTTCCCCGGCTTGCAGGGCGGGCCGCTGATGCATGTCATCGCCGCCAAGGCCGTCGCGTTCGGCGAAGCGCTGCATCCGGCTTTCAGCCAATATGCCCGCTCGGTGATCGAAAACGCCCAGGCGATGGGCGCGGCGCTGACCAAGGCGGGGCTGGATCTGGTTTCCGGCGGCACCGACAGCCATCTGATCCTGGTCGATCTGCGCAAGAAAAACCTGAACGGCAAAATCAGCACTACGTCGCTTGAGCATGCAGGCATCACCTGCAACAAGAACGGCATTCCGTTCGATCCGCTGCCTCCCGCGACGACTTCGGGCATTCGCCTCGGCAGCCCGGCGGGCACGACGCGCGGCTTCGGCGTCGCCGAATTCTTCAGGGTCGGCGAATTGATCGCCGATGTTCTGGACGGCCTGACCCGAAATCCCGACGATAACGGCACGACCGAGAAAAAAGTCTATGCCGAAGTTTTGGATCTGTGCCGCAAATATCCCATCTATCCGGATATGTAAAAATTTGGGCTTAAAATGAAATGTCCATTCTGCGGCTTCGACGATACCCAGGTTAAGGACAGCCGACCGACCGACGACGGCTCATCCATCAGGCGGCGGCGTTTTTGTTCCAGTTGCGGCGCGCGCTTCACGACATTCGAGCGGGTGCAGCTGCGCGAACTCACGGTTCTCAAGAGCAACGGCGAGAAAAAGGCCTTCGAGCGCGACAAGCTCGTGCGCTCGATGAAGATCGCGCTGCGCAAGCGCCCGGTCGATGAAGAACGGCTGGAACACGTGGTCAACAGCGTGGTGCGGCAGCTCGAATCGCTCGGCGAGAACGAAGTCTCCACCAAAAAGATCGGCGAGCTGGTGATGGAAACCCTGCTCACGCTCGATCACGTCGCCTATGTCCGCTACGCCTCGGTCTACCGCGATTTCCGCAGCCCCGGCGACTTCAACGAATTCGTCGATAGCTTGAAGCGCGGGAAGGTTTGAGGCGCGTGATTTCAAGCTTGACAAACAACTCCCAATATGGGAGTATTTAGTGAGAAAATTCAGGGATGTCCGGACGGAGAAGCTTTTTCGGGCTGAAAGCGCCAAAGGAATTCCGCCTGATGTCGCGCAGCGGGCGCATAACAGGCTGCGCATCGTGGCCCGAATGACCTCCTTGCACGACCTGCAGGTTTTTCCGGGCATGAAGCCGGAGCCGCTGAAAGGCGACAGAAAAGGCCAGCATAGCGTGCGCGTGAACGATAAGTGGCGAATTTGTTTCGTATGGAACGGCGCCGAGACAATGGAAATAGAATTCGTCGACTATCACTAGGGACGCACAAATGCCCAAACTCACCCATCCGGGAGAAATCCTGCGCAAGGAATATCTTGAACCCGCCGGTCTTAAAGCCGTTCATCTTGCTCGCGCCACGGGGCTTTCGACGGGACGAATCAGCGAACTCCTGAGCGGCAAGCGCGACATCACCGCCGAAATCGCTCTGCGTCTGGCTCGCGCTACGGGCGCTTCTGCCCGGTTATGGCTTGGGCTGCAAAGCGATTACGATCTATTGAGCGTCGAAAAGAAAAAAGCCGCGATCATTCGCAAGCAAACCAGCTTACTCCATGCTCATGATGCCTGGGCGACGGCTGAATAACGGCATCATGAATCATGTTCACCGGCATCATCAAAGACCTGGGCGAAGTCGCGGCGATTGAAGACACCGCCGACCGCACGCTGACGATCGCCACGAAGCTGCCGCTCGCGGATATGGAGATCGGCGCGTCGATTGCCTGTAATGGAATATGCCTGACAGCCATCGAGATCGAGGGCGGGCGGTTCAAGGTTCAGGCTTCGGCGGAGACTATCGCCAAAACTACGCTGGGTACGTGGCGGCCCGGCACGACAATCAATCTCGAACGCCCGCTGCGCGCCGGCGACGAATTGGGCGGCCATATGGTTTCCGGCCATATCGACGGCGTCGCGGAAATCCTGGAACGCAAGGCCGAAGGCGGATCGGCGCGTTTTGTCCTTCGCCCGCCTCAGGAACTGATGACATTCATCGCGCCCAAAGGGTCGGTGGCGCTGGACGGGGTATCGCTGACGGTCAATGATGTGCTAAATGACAGCTTCGGCATCAACATCATACCGCACACGCAAACATGCACGAATTTCGGGGCGCTACGGCCCGGCGACCGGGTGAATCTGGAAATCGACCTGATGGCGCGCTATCTGGCGCGCATGATCGGGCGCGCCCCAATATGATCGACGATCTGCGCCGCTTCATTTCTACGTCGGAAGAGGTCATCGCCGAGGCGCGGGCCGGGCGCATGTTCATCCTCGCCGACGACGAAGACCGCGAGAATGAGGGCGATCTGGTCATTCCGGCGCAATTCGCCACGCCGGAAGCGATCAATTTCATGGCCAAGCACGGGCGCGGCCTGATTTGCCTCGCGCTCGAGCGCGGCCAGGTCGAGCGGCTCGGTCTGCCGATGATGGCGCAGCAAAACGGCACGCGCTTTCAAACCGCCTTCACGGTATCCATCGAGGCGCGTGAAGGCGTCACCACGGGTATTTCGGCTGCCGACCGCGCCCTTACGATCCAGACCGCCATAGCTCCCGGCGCCGGCCCGCAGCATATCGTCACGCCCGGCCATGTATTTCCGCTGGTGGCGCGCGACGGCGGCGTTCTGGTGCGCGCGGGACAGACCGAAGGCTCGGTCGATATCGCGCGTCTCGCCGGACTAACCCCCGCCGCCGTCATCTGCGAAATCATGAATGACGACGGCACCATGGCGCGGCTGCCCGATCTGGCGCAGATGGCGCAGTTTCACGGACTGAAGCTCGGCACGGTTTCCGACCTGATCGCCCATCGCCGCCGCACCGAAACCATCATCGAGCGCAAGCTGACCACGACGCTGCATAGCGTCCATGGCGGCGATTTCACGATGCATGTCTATGTCAACAAGGCCGCCTACGCCGAACACATCGCGCTGGTGAAAGGCGATCTGAGCGCGCCGGGGCCGGTCATGGTACGGATGCACGCGCTGAACGTCATCGACGACGTTCTGGGCGACCATAGCCATGGGCGCGGCGGAGAATTGCAGGCGGCGATGCGGATGATCGGCGCGGCGGGCCGCGGCGTGGTGGTTCTGCTGCGCGAGGCCCAGCCGACCAGCCTTTCCGTGCGTCTCGAACAGCGCCTTCAGGGCGGCGTGCCGCTGTCGGTTCTGCGCGATTACGGCGTCGGCGCGCAGATTTTGCTTGATCTCGGAATCAGGGATATGATCCTGCTGTCGAATACGGCCAAGACCATCGTCGGGCTTGACGCCTTCGGCCTTAATATCGTCGCGCAGCGCGGAATTGAAGCATAACCGCCGGTTAAATCGTCGGCGCTGGGTTCTTTCGATGTATTTCGCGGTTTATATTTACGCCATCGGCCAGGGGAAGATTATATGCATGAGGTTCAGCGGCAGGCTGTTTCTCGGCAAGGGGAAAAGCCGCTCTGCTTAGTGTTGTTTTATAGATTTTAGTTTTTTTGTTCTCGGCAAAGATTCCCTGACAGTACCCGCTGACCTTAATAGTCCAAGGACTGGCAACTGTTGTATTCGATGGGGTATTCTTGTCGTATACGATAACGACTGTTCGTCCGTCTTCATCGCCGACCGCACGATGCACGGCACCTTGTTTGAGGTGGGGATTTCCGTCTATCATCTTTTTCCAATCACCCTCACTCAACAAGGCCTGAATATGACTGGTGATCATTCCTGCTGGCAAGGGCACCTCGGCCTTGCTTTTAGATTTATTATCCAGGTTTTTATCGATAGCGTAGGTCGTGCTAGAGTTTTTTAATCCATGAATGAACACTCTGTTCCAGCAAGGTTCTGTGGCCGAAGGGCTGAGAGAAATGGGTCCGCAATCGCTGTGCAGTCCTGCTCCCTGCGGCTCAGTCCGCGCCACTCTGATCTCCGACACTAAATTCTTTCGTTCTCCGCCTTCCAGCAGGCCTCGCGCCGCAAGATTGCTGATATGCTCGTCGATGACGGGGTCGCGGTAAGGCTGTGCCGCGACGGCGCCCTTGTATTTCTGTGCGCCTCTGCCGGCATCAATATCCTCAAGCCCATTCTGGTGAATGGGACGCCACGCCTGATCCTCATGACTGGAATCATGAAGAAGAACTCCGATCAGCCTGTCGGACCTATCGTCAGGATTGGCGGGATCGCGTCCGCGCGGCAGAGTCAACACGGCCGGATCATGGCTGAAAAACATCTGCTCATTCAGGGCAAAGGCCTTAAAGCTGTAGCCGTTTTGGTGGGTGATGGTGTGGTGCGAAAGATCGAGATTTTCGCCGCCCTTTTTCCGATCCTGGAGCGCATCGACCCATTTTTCCATGGAGGCGCGCAGGGAGGAATTGTTGTCATAGGGCGCGCAGACATAATTCTTGAACGCCGCCCATGGAATCTCTGTTTGCAGCCCTGCATGATTGTCGAGCGACATTTTCCTTTCCTATCAATGAGATAATGCCAACGCTCCAATACTATATGCAAAATGGTAACATAGAACATTTTGAAAGCATTAAATTTTCGTCCATTCTCTTGCCGTATTTTGAAAAGCCCTATAGTTCTTTAGTCATGCAAACATCCAAATCCCCTCCCCCGCAATTCAAATTCGATAACAAGCCGCATCTGCTGATCGTCGAGGCGCGGTTTTACGAAGATATTTCCGATCATTTATTCGCGGGCGCGCAGGAAGTTCTGGACGCCAACGAGGCGAGTTACGACAGGCTGGAGGTGCCGGGATCGCTGGAGATTCCCGCGGCGATCAATTTCGCGGTCAAGGCGCTGGATTACGATCCGATACGGCGGCGGTTCGACGGCTATATCGCGCTGGGCTGCGTCATCAAGGGCGAGACGCGCCATGACGAGATCGTCGGCAACGGAAGCGCGCGCGGCCTGCAGGAACTGGCGCTGCGATCGGTGCTGGCGATCGGCAACGGCATCCTCACCGTCGACAGCCATGAGCAAGCTCTCGCCCGAGCCACGGTCGATGGCCACAATCGCGGCGGCGCAGCGGCGGCGGCGTGCCTGCGCATGATCGAGATTAAGCAACATTTCCGCCTGATGCCTAAGCGGCGATGGGTGGCAAAATCGTGAACGAAGTTAAAGCGGAGAAAGCTCCGCCATCCGCGAGCGGTGCGCGCCGTGCGGCGCGTCTTGCCGCCGTGCAGGCGCTTTATCAAATGGAGTACGGCCAGGAACGGCATGAAGGGCTTCACCTCGACGATGGCGGCGGCGACGTCGCCGCGCCGGATGGAGCAGTACTGGCCGCTATCGTGCGCACGGCGCAGGAGCGCCGCGCCGATATCGATGAAATCCTGACGAAATCCCTAAGCCCGGAATGGCCGTTGGCGCGGCTCGACTCCGTGCTGCGCGCCGTGCTGCGCGCCGGGGTCGCCGAGTTGCTGCATGACGGCGCGACGCCCGCCGCGATTCTGATGACCGATTATGTGGACGTGGCGCACGCCTTCTTCGGCGGTAAGGAACCCGGCCTCGTCAATGCGGTGCTGGATAAGGTGGCGAAGATTTTGCGCGGCGCGTGATTTACGGCGCGGGCGCGGCGGCCTTCAAATTCGTCCGCAGCTTGTCCGGCGCGCCGCAGATAATCGAGAGGTGCCCGCCTACGAAGGCGCGCTTGGGAACATCGCCGCTCGTCGCGCATTTCACCAAACCGATATCGGCGGGATTGCCCGCCTCGATTTGATCCTCGGGCTTGGCATTACGATCCTTGCCGCAGCCGATCGCAAGCTCTCCCTTGGCGTCTATGTAAATGCGCGGATATTTTCCTGGATTTTCGACGCATTGCGCGTCGCCGATGCGCGTCAGGACGGGAGCGCCGATATCCGCTTCGCGGACGACTTTTCCGGGTTTGATAATAATGGGCTCATGCGATGCCGGCGCCGGGGCCGTCACCACGACAACCGGAGCCACCGCTTTCGGCGTTACGGCAGGCGTCGCGTCGCCGATCCTGGCGACGACAGGCGTATCGGGCAGCATGGAGACGTTCGCGAATCCCTTATCGAGAATTGTCCGCATTTTCGTATCGCGATTGACCTTGGATTCCCCGAACACGACGCCGACGAGGCGCACGCAATGCTTAGCCTCGTCACAGCGTTCTGCCGAGGCCACCAGATTATGACCGGAGGCGTCGACATAGCCGGTCTTGCCGCCATCCATGCCCTCGTAATGTTCCTTCGTCATCAGATTGACGTGATTGGCGTAGGAATGGCCGTTGATAACCGCCGAGGGCGTCTGAAAGAGCTTATATTCTTCCGGAAAATCGGCGATCAGGCGGCTCATCAAAATGGCCATGCTCCGCGCCGTCGTCTTCTGCTTGGGATCGGGCAAGCCGGAAGCATTGCGGAAGACCGTGTTTTCGCTCATGCCGATTTTCTTGGCTTTGGCGGTCATCATGCTTGCGAAATTTTTCTCGCTGCCGCCGACGGCCTCCGCCAATACGACGGCGGCATCGCAGCCGGAATGCACGATCTCGGCTAAGATAGCGTCGCGCACCGAAATCGTCTGGTCTTTCTTGAGCTTGATGTCGAACGCGCCGCCTTCTCCGGCGGCTTCCGCCGCGGCGGAAACCGTGAGCGGCTGCTCCATCGTCAGCTTGTTACTGTGAATCGCTTCAAAGGTCAGATAAAGCGTCATCAGCTTCGCGGTCGAGGCGGGATGGCGCAGCTCGTCGGGATTTTCCGCGTGCAGAACGCGACCGGACTTGGTCTCGATGACGATGGAAGCTTTCGGCCCGTCTCCGGCGCGCGCGGTTGGCGCATAAAGAGCGCTCGCGGTCATTACGCCCATCGCGGTCAATTGCCGCGTGTGCCCGCAGACCCAATTGGTCGCCTTGTCAAAAATATCAGTAATCGCCATTTTATTCCCCGGGATGATCTATCCGGCAAAATACCACCAAAGGCGGGATTCCCAATAACGCTTAAATAGTTTCACGGCGGGGATATTGGTTAATGGGGGGGCCAGTGTAATTTATTTTAACGAAAGCTGTTTTCAAGCTATTTCTTTTATACGTTTACATATCGCTCGCAGCAATGTCTCAACATTCTCTGCGCCCTTGCCATAATCGACCATCGTGGTTGTGAGTATTGGAGCGCTTCTGATTTTAATGTTTGTTGCATTTTCTGCTGGTGCGACAATTATTGTTATTTTCTCTCCCCAGCTTCGCCATGTTGCGCTAACTCTCGCCTCAATGCGACCAGAGGAAGCATCCGCACTTATAATTTGGGCTTTTCTAAGCGAACCTATAGCGTCTTTACATGTCATGAACGCTATGGCTTGTGTATCCGAGATCAGCACTTCCCTATCCTGAATAGGATTCGTACATTCGACATTGAACCCTTTTAATTTGAGGCGTTTTTTTTCTCTAGAATTCAGCCAGGACATGCAGCCGCCAAACAATGCACCTGTAATAACGCCACCAACGAGAGGGGCAATTATCTCGCCGCTTTGAAGAAAAGAAAAAACAGCCATCACGCCGCCGAAATATACCCCTGTCCACAAACCGATGTGTTTCTCTCTCAATCGTAAGAGAGCAGTCTTTCTGGCGCTTATAGACATTCGCATGCCTCCTGTCAGACGACGCTTAAACGTCCGTATTGGCGACCCCGGCGTGACTCGAACACGCAACATCCTGCTTAGAAGGCAGGTGCTCTATCCAGTTGAGCTACGGGGTCGTCGATAACTGGCTTAATGGTTTTCCGTCTTCTTTCTTAAGATCGCGTTCACGGCGCCTATTTCGTCTGCCGTTCCTCATCCTGCGGACGGATATAGCGGAAATTGTCGAGATAATTGCGCGGCTTGATCCGGCGGCATTCCAGCGCCTCGATGTCGCATTTCCAGCCCCGTTTTAAGGCAAAAGCGACGGCTTCTTCCTTCGTGGCGAAGCGCAGCTGGTTGCGCAGTTCCGACAGGGTATCGCCCGCGCTGGTCCAGCCCATGACCGGCTCAGGCCCGCGCGGCGTCGGCAGCACCGGCTCGATCAGCCAGATGAATTTGGTTTTGCCGCGCCCCGACTGCATCGCCGATTTCGACGGCTGATAGATACGGACTTGCATGGAAATAGCCCCGATGATTGACCGGGAATTTATAAACGCTTTTCCGGCGCTTCGCCATGCTCATTTTGCAGGGTTTCCCATGAATGGGTGCCCGCCATATGGAGCTTTCCGCCCGACAGTTTCCGGATCGTGACATAGAATACCGGCGTCAGGAACAGACCGAAGAAGGTGACGCCGAGCATGCCGGAAAACACCGCCACGCCCATCGCATGGCGCATTTCGGCCCCCGCGCCGGTGGAAATCACCAGCGGAATGACGCCCATGATGAAGGCGAAGGACGTCATCAAAATGGGCCGCAGCCGCAGACGGCAGGATTCCACCGCGGCCTCGAAAGGCGTGCGTCCCTGAATTTCCAGTTCGCGCGCGAATTCGACGATCAGAATCGCGTTTTTACACGCGAGTCCTATCAGCACGAAAAGCCCGATCTGAGTGAAGATGTTGTTCGTGGTGCGATCCAGCCAGACTCCCACCATCGCGCAGAACAGGCACATCGGCACGATCAGGATGACAGCGAGCGGCAGACTCAAGCTCTCATACTGCGCCGCCAGCACCATGAAGGCGAGCAGCACGCAGAGCGGAAACACCAGAAACGCCGTATTGCCCGCCAGGATTTGCTGATATTTCAAATCCGTCCATTCGTAAGACATGCCTTTGGGCAGGGTTTCAAACAGGATTTTCTCCATGGCCTCTTGAGCCTGGCCCGCCGATACGCCGGGACCGGCATCGGCATTGATGTCAGCCGTGCGATAGCCGTTATAGCGCGCCGCCCGCTCGGGGCCGAAGCTGTGGCGCACGGTGACCATGCTGCCGAGCGGAATCATCTGGCCGTCGACATTGCGGACTTTCAAATTGGCGATATCTTCGGCGTGGGCGCGGAACGGCGCGTCGGCCTGAGCGATGACCTGAAAGGTACGACCGAATTTATTGAAATCATTCACATATATTGATCCAAGATAAGTCTGCATCGTGGAGAATACGTCCCCTACCCCCACGCCCAACTGCTTGGCCTTGGTGCGGTCCAGATCGACGTGAAGCTGCGGCACGTTGATTTCATAGCCGGAAAAAACCTGGGCAAGCTCCGGCGTCGCGCGCGCTTTCCCGAGTACGGCATTGACGATCTTAGCCAATTCCTGGTTTCCGGCGTCGATGCGATCCTCGATTTGCAATTTGAATCCCCCCGCGGTGCCGAGGCCCATGACAGGCGGCGGCGGCAGGACGAAGACGAAAGCGTCCTTGATCGCTCCCAGTTTCATCATCATGCTGCCGGCAATGGACTTGGCCGACAAATCCGGCGGCAAATCTCTAAGATGCAGAAAGGCCAGCGCGCGATCGAACCAGCCGGGCGACGGGCGCTCATCGAACGGCTTCAACGGAAGAAACACGATCCCGGCATTGGAGCTGTTGCTGAATCCGTGAATCGAAAAGCCGGGAAACGCGACCGAATTTTCCACGCCAGGCTCATTGAGTCCGATCTCGGACATTTGCCTTATCACCTTTTCGGTGCGGTCGAGCGTCGCGCCTTCCGGCAACTGAGCGATGCCGATCAGATATTGCTTGTCCTGCGCCGGAATATATTCGCCGGGAACCGCCTGAAAGAGGAACCATGCCGTGCCGATCAACGCCAGATAGGCGGCAATCGCCACGCCGCGATGCCGGAGAATGCTACTGACATCCCTGGAATAACTTTCGGAAGCGCGTCGGAAAAGATTATTGAATCCGTGGAAGAACCAGCCGAACACCCCGTCGATGAACCGGCTGAACCAATCCTTGGGCTGGTCTTTCCCTCTGAGCAGAATGGCGGCCAGCGCCGGGCTGAGCGTCAGTGAGTTGAAGGCCGAGATGACGGTGGAAATCGCGATCGTCAGCGCGAATTGCTTGTAAAACTGTCCGGTCAGGCCGCTGATGAACGCAATCGGCACGAAAACCGCGCATAGAGTGAGCGCGATGGCGATGATCGGGCCGCTGACCTCGCGCATCGCCTGATAGGTCGCATCGCGCGGCGATAGACCGTGCTCGATATTCCGCTCGACATTTTCCACGACGACGATGGCGTCATCGACCACGATGCCGATCGCCAGCACCAGCCCGAACAGCGATAGCGCATTGATCGAAAATCCCAGCATCAGCAATGCGGCGAAGGTGCCGATGATCGAGATCGGCACCGCGAGCAGCGGAATGACCGACGCCCGCCAGGTCTGCAGAAAAACAATGACGACCAGGACGACCAGCGCAATCGCCTCGAACAGCGTCTCGATCACCGCCTTGATGGAATCGCGCACGAAAACCGTGGGGTCGTAGACGATGCTGTAATCGAGTCCGGCGGGGAAATTCTGCTTCAACTCATCCATCGTGGCGCGCACGTCGTCTGAAATCTTGATCGCGTTCGAGCCTGGCGCCTGGAAAATCGGGATCGCCACGGCGGGCTTGTTGTTGAGCAGCGAACGCAGCGCATAAGACGACGCGCCGAGCTCGATCCGCGCCACGTCCTTAAGCCGCGTGACCGCGCCGTCCGCCGACTTGATGATGATGTTGCCGAATTCTTCCTCGTTTTGCAGCCGCCCCTGAGTGTTGACCAGCAACTGCGTATCGACGCCGACCGGCATCGGCGAAGCCCCGATCTGTCCGGCAGCCACCTGGACATTCTGCTCGCGCATGGCATTGACGACATCGTTCGCCGTCAGGTTGCGCGCCGCGATTTTTTCCGGATCGAGCCAGACCCGCATCGCGTAATCGCCGGAGCCGAACAGCGCCACTTGCCCCACGCCGCTGATCCGCGCCAGGCGGTCCTTGACGTTCAGAAGACCGTAATTGCGGATATAAAGCTCGTCATAGCGCTTGTCGGGCGACAGCAAATGCACGACCATCGTCAGGTCGGGCGAGCTTTTGAGGACGACCACGCCCAATTGCCGCACGATATCGGGCAGACGCGGCAAGGCTTGCGACACGCGGTTCTGCACCATTTGCTGCGCAAGATCGGGATCGGTGCCGAGCTTGAACGTCACCGTCAGTTTCATGACGCCGTCCGACGTGCCCTGCGACGACAGATAAAGCATATTCTCGATGCCGTTGATTTGCTCTTCCAGCGGCGCGGCGACGGTGTCGGCGATAACCTCGGGATTGGCGCCGGGATATTGCGCCTGGACGACGACCGACGGCGGCACGACTTCGGGATATTCCGAAATCGGCAGCAGCGGGATCGCGATGATTCCGCCGATGAGGATCAGCACCGATAGAACCGCGGCGAAAATCGGCCGGTCGATAAAGAATTTAGAGATGTTCATGACATGGTGCCAGGCGGCCTTCTATCCGAGCCTTTAAGGCTGGGCAGCGGCGACGCTCGCCTCCATCGGTTCATCCTGCGGCAGGATCGGCGCGCCCGGCATGACGCGCTGCAGGCCGCTGACGACGATTTTCTCGCCCGCCTTCAGGCCGGAATTGACGATGCGCAGCCCGTCGGCCATGCCGCCGAGCGCAATCTCGCGGTAGTTGGCTACATTGTCCGCGCCGACGACATAAACGAATTTCCTGTCCTGATCGGTGCCGATGGCGCGGTCGATGATCAATGTCACGGGACCGATGCGCGGCAGGGCGATCCTGACTTTCGCGAACATGCCCGGAATCAGGCTGCCGTCGGGATTATCCAGGATGGCGCGCACCCGTATCGTTCCCGATCCGGGATCGAGCTGGTTGTCGAAAGTCTTGATAGACCCCTTATGCGGCGCGCCCTTCTCTCCCGCGAGGCCGATATAGACCGGAATTTCCTGCGCCTTGTCGTTGGCGGTGGTTTGCGCCTGGACATAGGAAAGATAGGCGGCCTCATCCATGTCGAAATCGGCGTAGATCGGCGTCGTCGATACGATTTTGGTCAGCAGCGGCGCGGTAGGCAGTCCCGCCTGCACCAGATTGCCGACGGTGATTTCGGCGCGCCCCGCCCGCCCGTCGATCGGCGCGCGGATTTCCGTGTATTCGAGATTGAGCCTGGCGGTATGGAGCGCGGCCTTCGCGGCCTGCACTTCCGCCGCCGTGACGTTCGCCGCGTTACGCCGCGTGTCGTAATCGCGCTTGGTGATGAAATCGTCTTTCACCAGCGCGGCCACGCGCTCGAAATCCTTCTTGGAGAATCCGGCCTGCGCTTCCGCCGACGCCAGCGCCGCTTCGGCGCGCTCGATCTCGGCGACGAACGGGCGCTGATCGATAGTGAACAGCAGATCGCCTTTCTTGACGAAAGCGCCATCCTGGAAATGAATCTGTTCGATGGTGCCGGTAACGCGCGGGCGAACCTCCGCATAATCGACGCTGGTCAGGCGGCCGGAATATTCCTTGAATTCCTGCGCGTCTTTCTCGATGACCGCGGCGACGTTCACGGGCATGGGGCCGCCCATCATGCCATGGCCGCCGCCGGGAGCATTGGATGAAAAAATTCTCTGGCCGATAACACCGGCCAAAGTCAGAACCACCAAAGCGACGATAATTTTCTTGAGCATGGATTTCTCCGTGGCGACTGAGCGTGCGCCGCAACTGAACCAGGATTATCTATTGGCACAGTGACGAGGGCTGGTCACGAAAAAATGCACTCAGCCGCGAATTTTGCGCTTTCCATGAGGTAACCGGAGGGACATTTCAGGAGTGCTGATCACTATGCCGATACCGCCTCGCTTCACCACACGAAGCTATGGCGGACACTCGGTTTTTCTAAGCTCGCTAAGAAAAACCGGTGGTGCCCAGGGACGGAATCGAACCGCCGACACGGGGATTTTCAGTCCCCTGCTCTACCGACTGAGCTACCTGGGCATATGACGGGAATGGCTAAGACGCTTGTGTATATGAAACAATCGGTTGCTTGTCCAGCGTGGCAGAAATCACCGCGCCAGCGCCGCCCGGCCGATATAGCGCGCCTGGCCGCCAAGCTGCTCCTCGATGCGGATAAGCTGGTTATATTTTGCCAGACGGTCGGAGCGCGACAGCGACCCGGTCTTGATCTGGCCGCAATTGGTGGCGACGGCAAGGTCGGCGATGGTCGAATCCTCGGTCTCGCCCGAACGATGCGACATGACGGCGCGATAGCCTGCCTTATGCGCCATCTCGACCGCTTCCAGAGTTTCGGACAAAGTGCCGATCTGATTGACCTTGATCAGGATGGCGTTGGCAAGGCCGCCTTCAATGCCGTCCTTGAGCCGCACCGGATTGGTGACGAAAAGATCGTCGCCGACCAGTTGTACTTTTCCGCCCAAAGCATCCGTCAGCATTTTCCAGCCCGCGAAATCGTCCTCGGACATGCCGTCCTCAATGGAGACGATGGGGAATTTAGCGCATAGGTCTTGATAATAGCCAACCATCTGCTCGGGGCTGAGCACTTTGCCTTCGCCGTGCAGATGATATTTGCCGTCCTTGAAGAATTCGGTCGCGGCGACGTCAAGCGCCAGCACGATATCCTTCCCCGTCTTGTAGCCGGATTTTTCTACCGCCTTGACGATGAATTCCAAGGCTTCGGCGCTCGACGCCAGATTGGGCGCGAAACCGCCCTCGTCGCCTACCGCCGTATTGTGCCCGGCGTCTTTCAGCAGCTTCTTGAGTGTATGGAAAATTTCCGCGCCCATGCGGATGGCGTCGGCGACATTGGCCGCGCCGACCGGCAGCACCATGAATTCCTGGATGTCGATAGGGTTATCGGCATGAGCGCCGCCATTGATGATATTCATCATCGGCACCGGCAGCAGCGATGCCGCCGCGCCGCCGACATAGCGATAGAGCGGCAGGCCGGATTCCTCCGCCGCCGCTTTGGCGACGGCGAGGCTCACGCCCAGAATCGCGTTCGCGCCCAGCCGGGCCTTGTTCGGCGTGCCGTCGAGATCGATAAGCGTCTGGTCAACCGCCAGTTGCGCGACGGCTTCCATGCCGAGCACCGCGTCCGCGATTTCGCCCTGGACGGAAGCAACGGCTTTCAGCACGCCCTTGCCCATATAGCGCGCCTTATCGTTGTCGCGCAGCTCGACCGCCTCATGCGCGCCTGTCGACGCTCCGGAAGGCACCGCCGCGCGGCCCATGGCGCCGGTTTCCAGCTCCACATCGACCTCGATGGTGGGATTGCCCCGGCTGTCGAGAATTTCCCTGGCTTTCACTTCGATGATGGCGGACATACAATGAACTCCCTAACGGACAGTTTTTAGCGTTGTAGCGCCAGTGTCATATCTCACCGAACCCGTTTTGACAAATGCCATGTTGCGGGCCTGCGCTGAGGCGCGGCGGTATCTGGGCACGACCGTTCCCAACCCGCCCGTGGGCGCGACCGCTCTGAATGCGGCGGGAGAGATCATCGCCGTCGCGGCTCACCAAAAAGCGGGCGAGGAGCATGCCGAGGCCGCCCTGCTTTGCCTGTGCCGCGAGCAGGGCATTTTGGATCAGGTCCATACTCTGGCTGTGACGCTGGAGCCTTGCAATCATTTTGGCCGCACGCCGCCATGCACCGCAGCAATCGCCGCTACGGGCATCAAAAATATTGCTATAGGCGCGAGCGATCCCAATCCAATCGCCAGCGGCGGCGCGGCATGGCTGCGCGAACGGGGCATTCATGTCGTCACCGGCATCGCCGAAGCGGCCTGCCGGCAGCTTATCGCCGCGTTCGCCACGTCCGTCCTTTATAAAAGACCGTGGATTACCGTGAAGCGCGCTTTCGATGCTCATGGATCGATGATACCGCCGCCGGGACAGAAGACGTTTACCTCGCCAGCTTCGCTGCGGCTGGCGCACCGTCTGCGCAAGAAAGCCGACGCGATCGTAACGGGCAGCGGCACGATTTTAGCCGATAGGCCCCTCTTCACCGTCCGTCATGTCGCGGATCATCCGGACAAGACCCGCATCCTCGCCATCGCTGACCGGCGGCGGCGCGTGGATGCCGGTTATATAGATGCCGCCACGGCGCGAGGGTTCCGCGTCATGATTTTCGACGACATCGAGCAAATGTTCGAGAAGTTGTATGCGGACGGCGCGCAGGATATCCTGGTCGAAGCGGGCCTGGAATTGAGCCAGGCCGTTCTTGATCGCGGGTTATGGAATCTCGGGGTCGGGATTCATCAGGGAACCGAAGATCGCGTTGAAGCCGCCCTCAATGAAAAGCTTGAAGTTCCCTTCGACCGGAACGAATTCGTTCTCGACAATATGCTGCCGGATTAGGATTATTCATGACCGCCACTTATCTCTCCAATGCGCAATTGCCCAACCAATACGGCAATTTCACCATACATGTGTTCACCGACGAGAACGGCGTGGAACATCCGGCGCTTACCATGGGGAAACTGGAGGAAACGCCGCTCGCCCGAATCCATTCGATATGCACGACGGGGGACGTTTTCGGCTCCAAGCGCTGCGACTGCCAGTCGCAGCTGCATGTCGCGATGCGCATGATCGCGGAATCCGGAAACGGCATTCTGATCTATCTGCGGCATCAGGAGGGGCGCGGCATCGGTCTTGGGAATAAAATTCGCGCCTACGCATTGCAGGAACAGGGCTTCGATACCGTGCGCGCCAACGTAGCGCTCGGCTATGCAGCCGACATGCGGAATTATGATATCGCCGCCGAAATCCTGCGTCATTTCGGCATCGGGAAAATCAGGCTGATGACGAATAATCCGGCGAAAATAGAAGCCATGCAAACCAATCGCATCGAGGTGGTGGAGCGCGTGTCGCTATGGACGGCACAAAATCCTCATAACGCCCCCTATATCGATGCCAAGAAACAGAAGATGAAGCATATGGAAGGCTGACGCCGCGCACGACTTATGCGTCCGTCCAGTTGAGCATCACCTGCGCCAAGGCGCGGGCCATATTCCAGCATCGATCAATATCGGTGCGAGCGAAACCCATGGCCAACAGGTCGGATGGATTGCATTCGCCCCCTTGTTTCATCGCGGTAGCGATTGCGGCAGCCATGCGGCTGTGAACGGCGAATTTATCGTCACGCGGAGCAAGGTCATCGAAGTCGGTGCGGCTCGGGGTTTTGTTATGAATGAGGCAGAACTCTTCCATGAAGTTCGCGAGTTTAAGCGCCGATTGAGCTTTATCATGCGGCAATTCGCCCTCTTTCGAGGCCACGGCCATGAAGCCCAAGACAAGGCAAAGCTCGCGGAGGGTCAAGGCCGCATCTGCTTCGATTGGTTCGAGTGTTTTTCTGCCGGACATAAGCACCATCTTGTAGAATCTAAGTTTCAGGCGGCCCACACTTTTATATAATATCAACTTATATTAATCAATAAGTATTTCCGATTATGCGAATGAAGCAAATGCGAATATTTTCTGGCTATGCCAAATCCACCCAAAGACTCATATCCCAACAATCTTGCCGACGTGCGCAAAAGGGTCGGCAATGAGCCAGCTCGAAATTGCCGACAGGCTCAGATTGACCCAGCCCAGCTATAGCAACCTGGAAGGCGGCAGAAGCCGCCTGACGGTCGATCGCGCGAAAAAACTGGCGAAGATACTCGGCTGCCATTTATGGGAGTTGTCCGACGACTTCCTGAACGAGCCGGTCATCCATACCAAAGGCCGCACCCGCGCGAAGGCCCGATACAGCCTTCAGGAGTTCATTCCCGACGAAGCGAAGAAAGGGCGGGCGTCATCGCCCGAGGCCGAGAGGGTGATGGACGCCGTCGCCGCGCTCGATCCCGTATTGCGCATCACCAGGGAACACGCCGAAAGAAATAAGATCAGACGCAATCCCGAGATCGTCATGGCCGTCTATGCCGCCACCGGTCGGCACATCCAGGACTATGAGCTCGACCATGACGAAACCGCGTCCGAAGATTACATCCGCGGCGTGGTGGCCGCCAAATTCGAACAGTTCATGAAGAAGAAGCGGTAGGCAATCGCCGCTAAACCAGCCTGCTCTGCGCCATCGCCGCCTTAACGAAGGACGCGAAGAGCGGATGCGGCGCGAAGGGCTTGGATTTCAGTTCCGGATGGAATTGCACGCCGACGAACCACGGATGGTCGTTGCGCTCGATGATTTCCGGCAATTGGCCGTCGGGTGACAGGCCGGAAAATACGACGCCGGCCTGCTCCAGCTGCTTGCGGTAATTGATATTGACCTCGTAACGGTGGCGATGGCGCTCGCTGATATCCGCCGTGCCGTAAATATCCCGCACCATGCTGCCTTGTGACAAATGGCACGGATAAGCGCCGAGACGCATGGTGCCGCCCAGATCGCCGCCCGTCGCGCGCTGCTCCAATTGGTTGCCGCGCAGCCATTCGGTCATCAGGCCGATCACCGGATTTTCATGCGCGCCGAATTCGGATGACGAAGCGCTTTTGATCCCACCGAGATTGCGGGCGGCCTCGATCACGGCCATTTGCATCCCGAAACAGATGCCGAAATAAGGAATTTTCCGCTCGCGGGCGAATTTCGCGGCCCGGATTTTTCCTTCGGTGCCGCGTTCGCCGAAACCGCCGGGAACCAGGATGCCATGGACGCCTTCAAGACGCTGGGTCGTGTCGTCGGCCTCGAAAATATCCGCTTCCAGCCATTTCAGCTTGACCCGCACATTGTTCGCGATCCCGCCATGGAGCAGCGCCTCGGCCAGCGACTTATAGCTGTCGAGCAATGCTGTGTATTTGCCGACCACGGCAATGGTCACCGTGCCTTCCGGCTCGCGCAGGCGATGGAGGATTTTCTCCCACCGCGAAAGATCAGGAGACTTGGCGGCGTCCAACCCGAAATAGTTCAGTACTTCACGGTCGAATCCTTCGGCGTGATAGCTCAACGGCACTTCATAGATCGTGCTGACATCGAGCGCGGGAATGACCCGCTCCTGCTTCACGTTGCAGAACGATGCGATCTTGCGGCGCTCGCCCGTGGGAATCTCGCGATCGGCCCGGCACAGCAGGATATCGGGCTGAATGCCGACACTGAGCAGTTCCTTGACCGAATGCTGCGTCGGCTTGGTCTTTAACTCGCCCGCAGTACCGATATAAGGCAGCAAGGTAACATGGATGAACAGCGCCTGCTCTTTGCCAAGTTCGTTGCCGAGTTGGCGGATAGCCTCAAGGAAAGGCAGGCTTTCGATGTCGCCGACCGTGCCGCCGATTTCGCATACCACGAAATCCTCGCCGTCGAGATCGGCGCGGACGAATTCCTTGATCGCGTCGGTAACGTGCGGAATGACCTGCACCGTCGCGCCGAGATAATCCCCCCGGCGCTCTTTGGCGATGACCGTGGAATAAATCCGTCCCGTGGTGACGTTATCGCTTTGCCGCGTCGCCACGCCGGTAAAACGCTCGTAATGCCCGAGATCGAGGTCGGTCTCCGCGCCGTCGTCGGTGACATAGACTTCGCCATGCTGCGTCGGCGACATGGTGCCGGGATCGACATTCAAATAAGGGTCGAGTTTGCGCAGCCGGACCTTATAGCCACGCGCCTGCAGCAGCGCGCCGAGCGCGGAGGCCGCGATTCCCTTCCCTAACGAGGAAACAACGCCGCCGGTAATGAAAATAAAGCGTGTCACGCCTATATAAACCTGCTGAAATTATTGCGCCATCGGCACGGCCGGAGCCGAGGGAGTTTCGGCGGGCTTTTGCTGCTGTGGCGTTGCAGCAGGGGCCGCTTTATCCGAAGATGCCTGAGGCTCTTCTTTTTTCATGATCGACTGAATGAGACCGGTCTGGCCATCGCTTGCCGCGCCATGATGCCGGCTGGCCATAAAAGTAAGGGTCAGGCTGGTAAGAATGAAAATGGTTGCGAGAACCGCCGTCGTCTTGGTCAGCGCATTGGCGCCGCCGCGCGCGGTGAAAACCCCGCCCATCGTCCCGCCGCTGCCCATCAAGCCGCCGCCATCCTGCGCCGGGCGCTGAATCAGGATAAGCAGGATCATCACCAGCGCGACCAGAAGATGAATCGCCAAAATCACATTTTCCATAATCTAAGCCCTATCGCTTCCATGCCGCAGCCGCGGCCGATTCAGTGTTTTGATTGATTTGGGGTCCCGTATTGTCCACGGAATAGTGTGTTAGCACGAGGCTATATTCATCGCAACTCAAGAGTTGCGGGGGCGTCCGGGAGAGGAGGCTACTGCGTTTTTTCGCATACCGCCCAGAAGCCGTCGGCGTTCAGGCTGACCGAGCCGATCAGGAATCCGTCGATTTCCGCCGAACCCAGATAGCCCTGCGCCAATTGGGGGGTAACCGAGCCGCCATAGATGACCTGCACGGCTTCTCCCACGGGCGCGAGAACTTTGCGGATATGCTGATGAACTTTTTCCACTTCCGCCACATCCGGCGTGATGCCGGTGCCGATAGCCCATATCGGCTCATAAGCGATGGCGATATTAGCCGTCGTGAATTTCTGCGGCAATGAAGCGCGCAACTGGGTTTCGACGGCCTGAAGGGTTTTGCGGCCATCATATTCTTCTTTGCTTTCGCCTACGCATAGAATCACGAATAACCCCGCCTGTTGCGCGGCAGCCACTTTACGCGCGATGAGCGCCGAGTCTTCATGATGGGCTATGCGCCGCTCGGAATGGCCGAGAATGACGTAACGGCATCCCATATCGACGAGCATGGCGGCGCTGATATCGCCCGTATAGGCGCCATGATTTTCAGGATGGCAGTCCTGCGCCCCAAGCTTAATGGGCGATTCGCTCAGCACTTCCGCAATCGACCAGAGCAGCGTATAAGGCGGGCAAACGACGATATCGGTGCCGACATTGCGTTGCGTGCGCGTCCGTTGCACTAAGTCATTGGCAAGGGAAAGGCCGGAAGTTAGTCTTCCGTGCATTTTCCAGTTTCCGGCGATAAGCTTACGACGACGTGACATTGGGCATATGTTCGGTTAAAGCGGTTGCGGGATGCTTTTCAAGATGGTCCAAGACGGGGTAGCTCTTAACATGTTTGCGCAGTTTGGGCAAAAATCTTTAACGAAAACTAAACAAGGGTCTTTTCTATGTTGAGAACGATGCGGGGCGCTGCCCAAACCTGGGTGATTAAGCTCTTGCTCCTATTTTTAGCCCTCAGTTTCTCCATTTGGGGCGTCGGCGACATGTTCCGGGGCAACCCCGCGCAGCGAATCGTGGCCTGCATTGGCGGCATCTATATTCCTTTCAATTTCTTTTTCGGCTCCAGCGCCGCGCTTTGCACCGGAGAAAAAATTACCGTCCAAATGCTCAATATGGAATTTCAACGCAAATTCGAGATGGCGCAGCAGAAAGCAGGCCCCGACTTCACGCTGGAAATCGCCAGACAGCTTGGTTTTATGGACAAGGCGCTCCAGGATATGATCTTTTTCAGGCTGTTCGGCCGGGTCGCCGCCGAGTTTGGCCTGCAATTCGACGCCCCGACGATCATCAAGCAGCTGGCCGATCAGCCCGAACTGCGAACGGCGGACGGCAAATTCGATCATGACAGGCTTCGCAAGGCCATTGCGCAGCTTCATATGAACGAGGCGGAGTTCATCGACTATATGCGCGATAGCGCGCAGCGCACCCTGACGACGGGCATCTTCGCGCTGGCCTCCTCGCCGCCTCAAACGCTTACCCAACAAGTGCTCGCGGCTCGCGGCCAGGAACGGCTCACGCAAGTTCTCCGGCTTGCCCATGACGCCATGCCCGCGCCTGCCGTGCCAGATGACGAGGTTTTGCAGCAATTCCATGAAAGCCATGCCGAACCGTTTACCGCGCCCGAATACCGGGATATCAGCGTGCTGAAAGTCTTCATCGACGACGTGAGCAAAAACATCCGCGTCAGCGACCAGGATATTGCCGCCGCCTTTGAAGCCCGCCAGGGCGAGTTCGTCCTCGGAGAACGCCGCGACCTTGTCCAGGTCGTTGTGGGAGACGAGACTAAAGCCAGCAAACTGGCGGAAGCGGCCAGGTCGGCCAAAGACCTGAAAAAGGCCGCCGACAAAATAGAGCTGGCCACCGCAACTCTCGAAGACCAGACCGAGCAAAGCATTATTCCCGCCTTGTACACGAACGTCTTTACCGCCGAAGCCGGCGATATCATCGGGCCGGTCAAAAGCGATTTCGGCTGGCACGTCATACAGCTCGCCAGGATCAAGCCGCCCTATAAGCCCGTCTTGAACGACATCAAGGACAAGCTCCGCGAAAAAATCCAGCGCGAGCGCGGGGCGGAGGAAATCCAGATCATGGCCAATAAAATCGACGACGCGCTGGGCGGCGCCAGGAGCCTCGAAGACATCGGCGACGAGTTCAAACTTCCCGTCGCGAAATTTTCCGCGATCGCCGCGACGGGCAAAACCGCCGATGGCAAAAATGCCGAAATTCCCTCCCCCGCCGACCTTGTGCTGAAAAACGCCTTCGCCTTGAACGAAGGCGAGAGCAGCGCGATGCTCGACGACCGGAAGGGCAATTTCCTCGTCGTCCATGTCGACAAGATCATGGCTTCGCATCTCCGGCCCTTCGCCGAGATCAAGGACAAGGTCGCCGCCGCGTGGCGCGCCGACCAGCAAACTCAGGCAGCCGCCCTGGAAGCAGGAGAGATCGCCTCCCTATGGGAACAAAAGCCTAACGCTTTCGCCGAACTCAGCGCGCGGCATGGCGTGACCGGACGGCAGGGCGACCCCATGTCGATACTCGGCGATTTCGATAAAGGCTTGCCGAAATCGATCCGGCAATCCGTGTTTTCGTTGAAATCGGACGGCGTCGCCGTGGGAGCCGACGACAAAGCGCATTACATCGTGCGCCTTATCGGCTTCAAAGCCTTTAATCCCGATAAGAATATCGGCGCCCAAACCAAGCTGAAGACCAGCATCGTGAAGACATGGCGGGCCGACATTCTGCATCAATTTGAATCGATGCTCCGGCAGAAATTCAACGTCCATGTCAATGACATCGTGCTCGATAGCGTGAGCGCCTCGGCGGAGAATAGCGAGCAGTGAGCGGATATTAAGTTACTACTGCGCCGCGCCCTTCCCGTCCGGCAGCAAGGCGGCGAGCGGGACAAGGCGGAATCCCCTGCCCTGCAGCGCCGCCAGCCAGGCCGTTAGAACTTTCAAAGTAGAAGGATGCGGATGCCCGATGGCAATCGCCGACCCATGCTGTTTGGCGACGGCCTCGGCCCGGGCAAGCTCGCGCTGAACCTCGGCTTCCGTGACCGTGTCATCGAGAAAAATGTCCCGCGCCAGCGCCGGCACGCCGGCTGCCGAAGCGGCCTCGACCGCGACCGAATGCGGCGATGTCTTGGAATCGAGGAAAAACAGATGCCGCGCCTTGACTTCCCGCATCACCGGCGCGAGCTTTTCTCCATTCGCGGTTAAAGCGGCTGCCCATATGGTTATTGACGCCGATCGCTTCCGGTATGGCTTCGAAAGCTTTGCGCACCCGCGCGGCGATTTCATCTTCCTTGAGATCGACGGTGAGAGCGCCCGGCCCCGGATCGTCATGGCCGACGGGCTGCATCGGCATATGCAGCAATAATTCGTGCCCTTGCGCCCTCGCCGCCCCGGCCAGCGCCGTCGCATGCTCGCCATAAGGCAGAAAGCTCAGCGTCACGGCGGCGGGCAACGCGATCGCCGCTTTAGTCGCGCGCTCGTTCAAGCCCAGATCGTCGATCACGACGGCGATGCGCGGCAATTGGCCGGGCGCAAGCTCGCTGCGCTTTTCGCGCTGCTGCGGGGATATTTTCTGTGGCTGGTCGACTTCCGGCACGGAAGGCTGCGATGGCGCGAAAGGAACCCAGGAGCGCGAGGAATCGCCCGCCGGTGAAGCCGCAGGCTTATCCGTCATGGACTCATCGATCTCATCCACATCGTCATAATCGGCATGGGGTTTCGTCACGACGCGCGGAGGCAGAACCCGGGCGTGATTGGTCGGAAGAAACCAGTAAAGGAGGAATCCCACGAATATGCAGGTCAGGACAAGACCCGGATCGATTCCTTTAGGCCAGTTAGACATGGGGCGCATCCATCATGATGACGAAATAGACTGCTCAGACGATAATCGTTAGATTGTTTAGGTTCAACGTGTAAACCCTTCCCATGAACTTTCACGACTATCTCATCCAGGCAAAGAACGGCTCTCTTCCGATGGCGGCAGCGGAAGCGGCTTTTGACGCCATATTGGACGGCCAGGCGGAAGCCGCCGATATAGGCCGATTCCTGATCATGCTGGCCGAACGCGGCGAAAGTGCTGGCGAACTTGTCGGTTTGGCGCGTTCGTTGCGCCGCCATGCCGCGTCGTTCGCCGTGCCGGGAGAAACCATCGATGTGTGCGGCACGGGAGGCGATGGCGGCCAGACGCCGAATATCTCGACCGCCGTGGGCTTCGTGGTGGCGGGATGCGGCGTGCCGGTCGCCAAGCACGGCAATCGCGCCGTATCGAGCCGGTCGGGTTCGGCGGACGTGCTGGAAGCCCTGGGCGTCAAAATCGATGCCGCGCCCGAACTGTCGCGCCGCGCCTTGCTGGAAACCAATATATGCTTTCTGTTCGCTCCTTTTTATCATCCGGCCATGCGCCACGTTTCGGCGGTACGGCGCGAGCTTGGCCGCCGGACGATCTTCAATCTCGCCGGACCTCTTGCCAACCCGGCTAGCCCCCGGCGGCAATTGATCGGAGTTTATAGCCGCGACTGGCTCCGGCCGATGGCCGAAACATTGCATCTGCTCGGCAGCGGCCGGGCCTGGATCGTCCATGGCCGCGACGGGCTTGACGAAATCAGCACGATGGCGCTAACCGAGGGTGTCGATATGAATGGCGGCGAGATGACTTCCTTCACCATCGATCCCGCCGAATATGGCTTGCAGCTTAACGAACCGGAGCAATTGAAGGGCGGCGATGCCGCCGTCAATGCGGCAACAATCATGAAATTTTTGCAGGGAACGCCTGGCGTTTTTCACGACATCGTGGTAGTCAATGCCGCTGCCGCGCTGGTCATTGCCGGACGCGCCGCCAATATGCGCGAAGGCATAGCGGCGGCAAAAGATTCCGTTGCCGATGGCCGCGCCCGCGCGGCGCTTGAGGCGCTTGTGGCGATTACGAACGAGAAGCCGTAATGTCCGATTTATTACAGGAAATATCCACCGTCAAACGCGAGCATGTCGCCGCCTGCAAGCGCGCGGTGCCTCTATCCATGGTCGAGGCGATCATCGCCAGAATGCCTCCGACCCGGGGTTTTGCCGCAGCGCTTACCGATAAGATTAAGCATGATCAATTCGGCCTGATCGCCGAAATGAAACGCGCCTCGCCGTCGGCGGGGCCGATAAGGCCGGATTTCGATCCGGCCGCCATTGCTTTGGCCTATAAGGAAGGCGGTGCGGCCTGTCTTTCAGTCTTGACCGACCGGCCTTATTTTCAGGGACGCGACGAGGATATCTCCGCCGCCTCGGACGCGGGACTGCCAATCTTGCGCAAGGATTTCATCATCGATCCCTATCAGATCGCCGAGACCAGGGCGCTCGGCGGCGATTGCGTGCTTCTCATCATGGCGGCGCTGACGGATAAGCATGCGCTGGAATTGCACGATGCCGCCATTCATTACGGCCTGGATATATTGATCGAAGTGCATGACCGGGAAGAGCTCGACCGCGCCCTGCCGCTGCTTTCCGGAATCATCGGCATCAACAACCGGAATTTGAAGAATCTGGAGATCCATCTCGGCACGACGCGCGCGCTCGCGCCGCTCGTTCCTCCAGGCCGCCTGATCGTCAGCGAAAGCGGCCTGCGCGGCCATGACGACCTGATGGATATGGCGGAATACGGCGCCAAATGCTTCCTGATCGGCGAGCATCTGCTCAAGCAGCCCGATTTGGTCGCGGCGACGCGAAGCATTTTGGGCAACCGTTAACTAAATTATTGTCCTTGCCGATCTCGGGTTTACCCATTAAAAGACGGCAACAAGTTGCCAATATTGAGTGGATAACGCTGTTTTTGGCCGCATGTTACGGAACCGCACACACCGATTGGGATTATAAAGCTCATGACATGGATTGCCGATATTGCTCCCATTCAGCCCACATTGATTCAGCAGCAATTGATGCGTGCTCCGGAGCAGACGCCGGGAACGCCGAAGGTTTATTACGACGAGGGCCAAGCGTTCATGTATATCGGCGCGCGCGAAGGCAGGCCGAAGCTTGGCAGCAGCGATACGAGCCATGTTGGCATTTATCGTTCGGCAGAGGGTCCATGCAGCCATAAGCCCGTCCCCAGGCTCGCCAGCGCCATCGTGAACGTCCTAGTTCTTCAAGGCGTGGAACAAGACGCTGCGCGGGCTGCCGTCGAAGCCATTAAGGATCATGACGAAGTGCGCGCCTTCGTGGGCGGAAAATGGAATAATCAAATTACCCAATTTTCAGACAGCACGCTGGAATTCGTGACCAGAATGGCCATGAACGAAGTCTTCGACACTTCCAATCCATCTCCTGATGTCAGATTAAATCTTCTTCATATTTTCACGGTAGCCGATAATTCGGCTTTCGCGCCGGAACCTGTAAGCCCCGCCGCCGGCATCGGCAGGAGAAACCCGCTGCTGGTTCTGTCTAACAGCTAGCATGCGGCCTGGGGCTTAATGTTCCAGCGCCTTGACGATCTGCTCGCACATCTTCTTGGCGTCGCCGAACAGCATCATCGTATTGTCGCGATAGAATAGCTCGTTCTCGACGCCCGCATAGCCCGACGCCATCGACCGCTTGATGAACAGGACGGTTCTCGCCTTCTCCACGTCCAGGATCGGCATGCCGTAGATCGGCGATTTCGGATCGGTCTTCGCGGCGGGATTGGTCACGTCGTTGGCGCCGATGACGAAAGCCACGTCAGTCATGCCGAAATCGCGGTTGATTTCCTCAAGCTCCAGCACATCCTCATACGGCACGTTGGCTTCGGCCAGCAGCACGTTCATATGCCCCGGCATGCGGCCCGCCACCGGATGGATGGCGTAGCGCACCTGCACGCCTTCTTTCTTGAGATAGTCGGCCATTTCGCGCAAAGCATGCTGGGCTTGCGCGACGGCCATGCCGTACCCGGGAACGATAATCACGCTGGAAGCGTTCTTGAGGACGAAGGCCGCGTCTTCCGCCGAACCGGTCTTGACGTTGCGGTCGCCAACCGGGCCGCCTGCCGCCGCCGCGCCGGAATCGCCGCCGAAGCCGCCGAGAATGACGTTAAAGATTGAACGGTTCATGCCCTTGCACATGATGTAGCTCAGGATCGCGCCCGAAGCGCCCACCAGCGCGCCGGTGATGATCAGCAGGTTGTTTTGCAGCGTGAAGCCGATGCCCGCCGCCGCCCACCCCGAATAGCTGTTCAGCATCGAGATGACGACCGGCATATCCGCGCCGCCGATAGGCAGGATGAGCAGGAACCCAAGAGCCAGCGTCACCGCGATGATCAGGGCGAAGGCAAGGCCGGATTCGCTAAGCATCAGCCACAGGATCAGGAAGACGGCGAAAATGCCGAGAAGAAGATTGACCTGGTGCTGAAACGGAAAGCGCAGCGGCTTGCCGGAAAGCAGCCCCTGCAGCTTGGCGAAGGCGACGATGGAGCCGGTGAAAGTGATCGCGCCGATGGCGACGCCCAGGCCCATTTCGACCAGGCTGCCGGTACGGATATGGCCGCCCTCGGCGATGCCGTAATCGTCAGGCGAAAGATAGGCCGCGGATGCCACCAGAACCGCCGCAAGGCCGACCAGCGAATGGAATCCGGCCACCAGCTGCGGCAAAGCCGTCATCGGGATTTTCTTGGCGATATACGCGCCTATGCCGCCGCCGACGGCAATCGCGGCCAGGACGACGATCCAGGCGGGCGCGGCGACGAACTGCAGCATGGTCGTGACCACGGCCAGCCCCATGCCGGCGATGCCGAACATATTGCCCTGACGCGCCGTGTCCGGCGACGAAAGCCCGCGCAGCGCCATGATGAAGCATATGGCGGAAACGAGGTAGGCGAAGGCGACCAAACCGGACATTAGATATTCCCCCTGCGACCTATTTCGATTTTTTCTTGTACATTTGCAGCATGCGCTGCGTGACGATAAATCCGCCGAAAATATTGACCGACGCGAGAACGATTCCCGCAAGCCCCAGCCAGCTCGACGCCGTGATTTTTTCCGATCCCGCCGCGATCAGCGCGCCGACGATGATGACCGACGATACCGCGTTCGTGACCGCCATGAGCGGCGAATGCAAGGCCGGGGTCACGCGCCATACGACATAATAGCCCACGAAGCAGGCGAGTACGAACACCGTGAGGCCGAGGATAAAGAAGTCTCCGTGTCCGCCGCCGCTGCTGCCGACCTGCGCCACCAGATCGTGCGACCGCTCCGCGAGCGCCCTGGAGAATTTGGCCAGTTGCTCCTGCTCTTCGGCTAATCTTTGGACGTCATTGACGTAATTTTCGATGGTCATCTTGACACTCCTTGGCGCGCTTATTCTGCTTTCGAGCCGTCAGCGGCATTGGGAACGGTGGGGGGAACAGTTGGCTCAACCGGAACTACGGGGACTGCATTCGGAACCGTCCCGGATGGAAGGGTGGCAACCGCTTCCTTGGGCGCGCCCATACGATAAAGCCGCTGGAGCAAATGGTTTTCCACGCTGCGCATGTTATCCAGGCGGGATTCCGCCGTCTCGACGCGTGCCTGCAGCGCGGCCATTTGTATCTGGCTATCCAAAAAAGAAAACGTGAATAACAGGAGGGCCGCCGCGCAGCCTATAACCGTGATGGCCAGACTTGTCACCCATTGGCCAAGTTTTTTTTCAGTTTTGTTATCCAGCATACGGGCCTCCTACGAAAACTGCGGATGCACGACGCGCCCGTCATGCGTGAGCAGCATTGCTTTGACGATTTCGTCTTCGGGATTGAGTTTCAGGCTGCCGCTTTCCTTGTCATGATAGGCGGCGATGAAGTTGTAGATATTGCGCGCGTACAGCGCGGAGGCATCGACCGGGATGCGGCTCGGCACATTACGATGGCCGACGATCTTGACGCCGGAAACATCGACAATTTCGCCGGGCTTGCTGAGCGCGCAATTGCCCCCCTGCTCGACCGCGAGATCGACGATCACCGAACCGGGCTTCATGCTGCGCGCCATCGGCTCGGAAACCAGCAAAGGCGCGGGACGTCCGGGAATCAGCGCCGTACAGATGACGACATCCTGCTTCTTGATGGTTTCGGCGATGAGCGCGGCCTGCTTTTGCTTAAAGTCATCGCTCATTTCCTTGGCGTAACCGCCTGAAGTCTCGGCTTGTTTGAGCTCTTCGCTTTCGGCCACGACAAAAGTCGCGCCCAGGCTTTCCACTTGCTCCTTGGCGGCGAGACGGACATCGGTCGCCGAAACGATGGCGCCCAGCCGTTTAGCGGTGGCAATCGCCTGCAATCCGGCGACACCGGCGCCCATCACCATGACGCGCGCCGGAGGAATGGTTCCCGCCGCCGTCATCATCATCGGAAAGGCGCGTCCGAATTCCGCCGCGGCGTCCAGCACCGCCTTGTAACCCGCGAGATTGGATTGCGAGGACAGCACGTCCATGCTTTGCGCCCGCGTGATACGCGGCACCAGCTCCATGGCGAGCGCCGACACGCCGCGCTGGGCATAGAGCGGCAATTCCGCCTTGGCGGCATGGGGATTGAGCATGGCGATCAGGATCGCGCCCTGTTTCAGCCCGGCGATCTCGTCCACCCCCTCGGTCGAGGTCATCGGCCTTTGCACTTTCAGCACGATATCGGCATCCGCGGCGGCCGTCGCGCCATCGCGGATCTGCGCGCCCACGTCTTTGTATGCCTGGTCGGGATAGGATGCTTCGGCGCCCGCGCCGGATTCGACGGCGACGGCATAGCCGAGTCCGATGAATTTCTTGACTGTTTCCGGCGTTGCCGCGACCCGGCATTCAAAGGGGCGGCGCTCTTTAAGGACGGCGATTTTCATTGGCAGTACTGGCTCTGGGCTGACTCTGGAACAGAATCGATGATCGGGGAGTTGATACTGCCCCAGTTTAAACGGCTTGTGAAGCGGTTATGACGGCGACTTCAGGCCCTGCTTTTTCAGCAACTTGTCTTGGTTTCTCGTAAGCTTGCCCAGATCGAAATCCTCGGTCAGACCCCGGAACAGCCTGTACCAATTGACCGACGCATCAAGCCGCAAGAACACAGAACCAAGGCCGACGGCGGCGCGATCCATGAACACGAATTCGCGCGGCACCGTCACGCCGCCAAGCTTGCGCAACTCATGATGCACCTTATGGGCGACTTCGCGGCCATAGAGGCCGGTATTGGTTTCGGCGATCTGGCGCGTGCGATCTTCCAAAATGGGCGCATAGACGAATTTCGCCCAGATATTGAGAATTTCGACCAGCGCCTTGGAAGGATTTTTGAATCCCCATGCTTCATAGGCCGATACCGCCTCGTCATGGCTGCCGTTCGCCAGCGCGTGATAGAGCCGGATCACGCCATCGACCAGGCTTGGCGGAAATATGCGGACGCAGCCGAAATCGAGCAGATTGACGCCATTGTCCTTGCGGATGGTATAATTGCCCATATGCGGGTCGCCGTGAATGATCCCATAATGGTAGAAGGGCACATACCAGGCCTGGAACAAATGCGTGGCGATCGCGTTGCGGTCTTTCTGGCCGCGATCCAGGACGTCGGCAAAACGCATTCCGTCGAGCCGCGTCATGGTCAGCAGGCGCGCCGTCGACAGTTTATCGACGGTTTCCGGAACTTCCACGCCACCGATATCGTCCAGCATCGTCCGGTATAGCTTGATATGCTTGGCCTCAAGGCCGTAATCCAGTTCCTCGCGCAGACGGTCGGCGATTTCCTTTTGCACTTCGCCGGTCGAAACGGCGCGGTCGTAACGCTCGAAAATCGCCATCACGATTTTCAACTGCCGCAAATCCGCCGCGACCGCCGACGCCATGTCGGGATATTGCAGCTTGCAGACCACCTGCCGTCCGTCCGGAGTCTCGGCGGCATGCACCTGCCCAAGCGAAGCGGCGGCAAAGGCGGTGCGCGAGAAGCTCTTGAATTTCTTTTCCCAGTCCGGGCCAAGCTCCGCCGCCATGCGCCGCTTGACGAACGGCCAGCCCATCGACGGCGCGTCGGCCTGCAGCTGCGCCAGCTCGGCGGCATATTCCGCCGGCACCGCGTCGGGAATGGTGGCGAGCATCTGCGCCACTTTCATCATCGGCCCCTTAAGGCCGCCGAGCGCCGCGCGCAAATCAGCGGCGAGCTTCTTGCGTTCGGTCTTCACGCCGAGATATTTCTCGCCCGCAAGCCGCGCCCCTACCCCCGCCATGCTGGTCGTTACCTTGGCATAGCGTCTGACGCGCTTGGAGAGGGTGTTGTTTTCTTTGGGCATAGCGCAATAGTTAGAGCAGGTTTCGCATGGGAGCCAAACCCAATTTTATGCGCAATGGGAGGCGCGCCCGGAAAGCATCGAAAAATCGCGACTCCCGCCTCCTGTTTTGAAAAATTGAGTTTTGTCGATTTACGGCAACAAAAAATCCGCCAAGATGCATAATCCGGCGGATTTCGGGCGCGAAGACCCCTGGGATGGTCAATAGCATGATCGCCGGATAAAATCAAGGGAAATTTCCCAAATCATTGCGCCTTAACCGACAATTTCAATCCCAGCGCCTGCATGACGCGCATGACGGTGCCGAATTCCGGGTTGCCGTCCGCGCTCAATGCCTTGTAAAGGCTTTCGCGGGACAGGCCGGATTGCTTCGCGACTTTCGACATGCCGCGCGCGCGCGCAATGGTGCCAAGCGCCTGCGCGATAAAAGCCGGATCGTCCGTTTCCAATGCCTCTTCCATGTAGGCGTTGATTGCCTCATCGCTGTCGAGATATTCAGCGGAGTCATACGGCGTTGTTTTCGATTTCGATATTTTTTTAGTCATGTTTAATTCTCCAAATTGGCCGCGAGCATTTTCGCGGCCTTGATGTCGTTAGCCTGCGTCTTTTTGTCACCGCCGCACAGCAGTACGATCAGCGTCCGTCCACGCTGAATGAAATACACGCGATAACCGGGGCCATGGTGAATGCGCATTTCACTCACCCCGTTTCCTACCGGCTCGACATCGCCGGGATTTCCGGAAGCCAGCCGGTCGATCCTGGCTGCAATCCTGGCTCTAGCGCGATCATCGCGCAGTTTTGCCATCCATGCGGCAAAAGCAGTTGTTTTGCGAACCTCGATCATGGCACTGTATCCTATCAACTACAGTTTGTCAAGATGCATCATGGCCGGAAAAACCGCTTGGCCGCGAGCGCCGATCCGCTACAATCTGTCCGATTATGGCAGCCACGGGAAAATTTCCGATGAAAAAAGTAGCGTTTTTGGTGCTGGCGATGATCGCGGCGCTCCCTGCTGGAGCAGCCACAGCCGAAGAGACGGGCGAGTATATCTTCATACTCAAGGCACGCGGCAATCCCTATTGGCAAGCGGTCGTGGACGGAATCAACGAGACAGCGAAAGCACAAGGCATTTCGGCCAGCGTTCATCAGTTGTCCAGCGACAGCGCGGCGGAAGAGCAATTGAATCTATGTCAGGCAGTGCTGGCGCGGCAGCCGAAATTTCTGGCGATTTCCGCCGTCACAACCTCGGTGGGAATCGAATGCGTGAAGGAAGCCGCCGCGCGCGGCATCATCGTTGCCGACATGGATTCCAGCATCTCCATCGCCGAGGCCGACAAGGCGGGCGTTCACCTCGCTTTTTCAGTCGGTTCGGATAACTATCAGATCGGCAAGAACGCGGCGGATTATCTCAAAACGATCGCAGGCGCGCCGACCGCGAAAATTTTCGTGCTCGAAGGTGTAGCCGGCAGCATTCCAGCGCGCAAGCGCGCGGATGGCTTTACCGACGAAGTCAGGAAGGTTCTCCCCCAAGCCAAAGTCATAGCCTCCATATCGGCGGATTGGGACCGGCTTAAGGCAATGAATGTCACGACCGACATCTTGCAGCGCGAGCCGGGCCTCAATGTCATCTACGCCGCCAACGATATGATGGCGCTGGGAGCCGCGGAGGCATTGCGCGTAGCGGGCAAAACAGACCAAATCAGCGTGATCGGGGTCGACGGCGTCGCGGATGCGCGCCGGGCCGTCATGGAGGGCAAGCTCACGGCGACGGTCGCCCAGCTTCCCTATCTTATCGGCAAGCGCAGCGTGGAGAAAGCCGTCGCCGCCGTTAAAGGCGAACCCACCGAGCAACTTGAAATCACGCCGACGCCCGTTTTGACCAGGCAGTTCATGGAATCCGGGACTGATCCCCTGCTGCAATATGTTCGGTAGAGCGCATCCCGCGCAGCCGTCATTCCCGACGCCGCGCAGCGGCGAGCGGGAATCCCGTTTGGTTTTTCTTTTTCCAAACAAGAAAAACGGGATTCCCGCTCGGCCTTGCCCGCCCGAAGGCGGCCAAGGCCGTCGGGAATGACGGCTAGGACAGCGAAGCGATTTGGAATGACAAAATACCCTGGCAAAGCCTATCTCCTGCAAGCGGCGGTATTCCTGATCGTCCTGCTCGCGGGTTTCGGTTTTTTGTCGCCCTATTTCCTGTCGTTCTCGAACGTCAACAACATCCTGACGGCCAGCGCGGTTATCGGACTCATGGCGCTGGGCGCGACCTTCGTCATCGCCAGCGGCGGCATAGACTTGTCGACGGCGGCGATAATGGCGCTCGCCGGAGTCATCACCGCGAAATGCGCGCAGAATTTCGATTTGCCTCCCCTGCTCGCGATTTTGCTGGCGATCTCGGTCGGCGCGGTCTGCGGCTTCATCAATGGCTGGCTGATCGACATTACCGGCGCGCCGAGCTTTATCGTGACCCTTGGCATGTTCAGCGTCGTGCGGGCCTCGGCCTATATTGTTTCCGACGGCATGCCGGTTTACGGGCTTTCCGACGCGATGACGGCCATCGGCCAGAAGACGTTGCTGGGCGTTAGCACGCCGGTTCTATTTTTGGCGGTTGCTGCGCTGATTTGCATTTATCTTTTGAATTACACGAGATTCGGCATTCATACGCTCATTCTCGGCGACAATGATCAGGCGGCCAAGGCGACCGGTATTCCCGTCAGGAATTTGCGGCTCAGGATTTACGGGCTGGCGGGCGCGCTGTCGGGTCTTGCCGGATTCATTTTCATGGCCCGCACCAATTCCGGCGATCCCACGGCAGGGCAGAACTATGAGCTGGCCGCCATCACCGCCGTCATTCTGGGCGGCGCGAATTTGTTCGGCGGGCGCGCGACCATCGCCGGAACTTTCATCGGCGTATTATGCCTTGGCGTGCTGCAGAACGGGCTGAACCTGCTTGCCATCGGCACGTTCTACCAGATTTTGTTCGTGGGGCTGGTGCTGTTGGCCTCGGCCTTCCTGCGGCGCAGCGGGGCGCGCTCATGACGCTGGCCCTCAAAGACATCGCGAAATCCTTCGGCGGCGCGGGCGTCCTGCACGGCCTGACGATCGATTTCGAGCCGGGCAAGGTCACGGCGCTGGTCGGCGATAACGGCGCGGGCAAATCCACGCTGCTGAAAGTCATCGCGGGCCTGTACGCGCCCGATCAGGGACATGTCATGCTGAACGGCGCCGACATTACCGGATTATCCCCTCACGAGCGCCGCGCCGCAGGCATCGAGATGGTGTTCCAGGACCTGGCCCTCGCGGGGCAGCAGGATATCGTCAGCAATATTTTCATGGGCAGGGAAATATACGCGCCCTTCACCGGCTTTCTCGACCGGCGGCGCATGGAGCACATCGCACGCACCGAGCTTGACAGTCTCGGCATTCAAATCCCCGATTTCGGCATGCCGGTGCAATTGCTTTCCGGCGGCCAGCAGCAGGCGGTTGCCATCGCGCGCGCCGCCATCTTCGATCCGCAGATTTTGCTGCTGGACGAGCCGACGGCAGCGCTTGCCGCCCGCGAAGTCGGCGAGGTTCTCGATTTGATCCGTGGTCAGCGTGATCATGGCCGCACCGTCATTCTGGTCAGTCATCGCCTCAATGATGTTTTTGCCGTGGCCGACAGGATCGTGATCGTCAAGCATGGCCTGATCGCCTCGGACCTTCCGGCGGCGGAAACCAGTTTGAGTAAAACCATCGAAATGATGGTCAGCTAAGATTTCTTGGATAAATCCGCCGCGCGCCACAGATACCAGCTCGCCACCGTCGCATGGGGCCGCCAGCGCGCGCCGAATTCCATGAGCGCGCGCGGCTTCGGCATGGCGTCGAGCTTATAGGCAATGCGGAAACCGTTGCGGACGCCGAAATCATCGACCGGCAGAACGTCGGGGCGTCCCAGATGAAACATCAGCAGCATCTCGACCGTCCAGCGCCCCACGCCGCGGATTTGCGTCAGGCGCTCGATGATCTCGTCGTCGGATAGCTTTCTAGCCTTGGCTAAAGTCGGCACCACGCCGGACAGCGTATGCTCGGCGATATCGCGGATCGCGGCGATCTTCGACAATGAAAAGCCGCAGGCGCGGAGCTTGTCGGTTTTCGTCGCCAGCACGGCTTCCGGCTTCGGAAAGCGCCCCGGATACAGCGCCATGAAACGGGCCAGGATGGCCGCCGCCGCCTTGCCGTGCAATTGCTGATGCGCCACGGCGCGCACCAGGCTTTCATAAGGCTGGCGCTTGCTGTCGGCGATGAGCGTGCAGGAGCCGTGCTGGCGGATGAGCCGCCGCATGACGGGATCGGCCTTGGCAAGATGGCGTTCGGCGTCGAGGAAATCCGGCAATGGCTACTGCACTTGCAGGCGATCGACCGTCATGACGACAGGCGTATGTTCGCGCGACGTGCGGGCGTGTCTCAATGTTCCGATGGCTTGCGCGGGCATATCCCTGTTCGCCTTGACGAGACTGATGATTTCATCGCCCTTGATATTCAATTGGATTTTCATGATGCCTGTTTCTCCCCTGTTCGCCTCGTTCTTCGGATCGAATTCGATATCCACGGGACGATCAAGTTTCAGGTAAAAAATAGTGACCGGCAGGCCTTGTTCCTTAATCTCTTCGAGATCCAGCATTCCAGACAGCGTGACGACGTCGGGTTCGTATTTCACAGCCGCGGCCTGCGCCTCCGCCGGCAACCATAAAATAAGCGCCGCTATCGATAGTAAGATCATCTTCATCGGTGTTGCCTCATCGCGAAAGCCAGGGCGTTTTACCCAGGCCATATTTAACCATAAATGAAAAGATTTTTCAAATCATCGCCATGCCGCCATTGACATGCAAGGTCTGTCCGGTGACATACGCGGCCTCGTCGCTGGCGAGATAGACGCAGGCGGCGGAAATGTCGGAAGGCGCGCCCATCCGTCCAAGCGGAATGACCGTCAGAAGCTTCTGTTTCTGCTCGTCCGCCAGGACGTCGGTCATGGCGGTCTGGATAAATCCCGGCGCGACGCAATTCACGGTGATGCCGCGCGGCGCCATTTCCTGCGCCAGAGACTTGCTCATGCCGATCAAGCCGGCCTTGGATGCCGCATAATTCGCCTGTCCGCCATTGCCGGTCACGCCGACGATGGAGGTGATGTTGATGACGCGGCCCCAGCGGCGGGACATCATGCCCCGCATCGCGCCCCGAATCAGGCGGAATGCCGCCGTGAGGTTGATATCAAGCACCGCCTGCCAATCCTCGTCCTTCATGCGCAAGGCAAGGCCGTCGCGGGTCAGTCCGGCATTGTTGACGAGAATATCGACGCCCGCGCCCAGTTTCGCCTCGGCATCCTTCAGCAATTGCGCCGGGCCTTCAGGATCACCGAGATTGGCGGTCGCCACGAAGCTGCGCTCGCCGAGTTCGGCCTGCAGGGCCTCGAGCGCCGCCACTTTCGTGCCGGACAAAACGACGCGCGCGCCCTGCTTATGCAAATCCCTGGCGATTACCTGGCCTAGCCCGCCCGAAGCGCCGGTCACCAGCGCGTTTTTTCCCGTAAGATCGAACATTGATTTTTCCCCTGTCTTTCGCATTAAACCGTTTTCAAAAAAGCTTCGATATCCTGCGGCGTATGCAGCGACATCGCCGTAACGTCCTTGTCGATCCGTTTCATAAGCCCGGCCAGCACCGATCCAGCGCCGCATTCGACGATCTGCTCCACGCCCTGCTCTTTAAGGTAAAGCATGGATTCGCGCCAGCGCACGGCTCCCGTTACCTGTTCGACCAGCGATTTGCGGATTTGCTCCGGTTCGGCGACGGCGGCGGCGGTCACGTTGGCGACCAGCGGCACGGCAGGCGGGCGGATCGTCACCTTGCCGAGCGCCGCTTCCATGACTTCCGCCGCGGGCTGCATCAGCGAGCAGTGAAAAGGCGCGCTGACCGGCAGTTTGACGCTGCGCTTGAAGCCCTTGTCGGCGGCAATCACCATGGCGCGGTCGATCGCCGTCATATGGCCGCTGATCACGACCTGGCCGGGCGCGTTATCATTGGCCGCGGCGCAAACTTCGTCTCCGGCGGCGGCGGCGGCAATTTCTTCGGCCTGCGGCAGATCGACGCCAAGCAGCGCCGCCATGCCGCCGATTCCAACCGGAACCGCCGCCTGCATCGCCTGCCCGCGCTGTTTCAACAATCGCGCCGCATCGGCAAGCGTGAACGAACCGGCGGCGCACAAGGCCGAATATTCGCCCAGACTATGCCCCGCGACGAATTTAGCCGCCGCCGGAAGCTGAAAATTCGCCTCGACGGCCAAAACGCGGATAACGGCCATGCTGACCGCCATGAGCGCAGGTTGAGCGTTTTCGGTCAGGCGCAAATCGGATTCCGCGCCGTCCCACATGATCTGGCTCAATTTTTGGTTCAGGCTGTCATCGACTTCCTGAAACACTTCACGGGCGACGGGAAAGGCATCCGCCAGAGCTTTGCCCATGCCGACGGCCTGACTGCCCTGGCCGGGAAACACAAGTGCGCGTTGCATCATAAAACCTTTCAAAACAGGGCCGTACTCAAGCCGCTTGCCAAAACGAAGTCAAGATTGTGTATTGGAGGCCCATCAAGGAGAATCGAATGATCATCGTGACCGGCGGCGCCGGATTTATAGGTTCCAACCTCGCGGCGGCTTTAGAAGCCGCGGGCGAGCATGTCGTCATCAGCGATTGGCTCGGCACCGGCGACAAATGGCGCAACATCGCCAAACGCAGCCTGGAAGATTGCGTGCGTCCCGAGGATTTGCCCGCGTTCCTGGAAAAACACAAGCATCATATCACCATGATCTATCATCTCGGCGCGATTTCCGCGACCACGGCCACCGACGGCGACGAGATTATCAAGAACAATTTCCGCCTGAGCAAGGATTTATGGCAATGGTGCACCGAGCATCATGTGAGTTTCATCTACGCCTCGTCCGCGGCGACTTACGGCGACGGATCGGCGGAATTCGACGACAGCGACGATCCCGATTATCTGGCGCGGCTCCGGCCACTCAATCTCTATGGCTGGAGCAAGCATCTGTTCGACCGCTGGATCGTGGGCCAGCGCGATATCAGGAGCAGGCCGACGCAATATGTCGGGCTTAAATTCTTCAACGTCTATGGTCCCAATGAATACCATAAGGACAATATGCGTTCGGTCGTGCATCAGGTATTTCCGTTCGCCCAGCGCGGTGAGAGTTTTCCCTTGTTCAAATCGCACCGGCCCGATTACCAGGATGGCGGGCAACTGCGCGATTTCATATGGGTCGGCGACGTCATCAATGTCATGCTGTGGCTGCGGCAGAATCCGCGCGTGAATGGCCTGTTCAATGTCGGCACGGGCCAGGCGCGGAGCTTTGCCGATCTGGGCGCCGCCGTCTATCGCGCGGCAGGCAGGGAGCCTATGCTGACCTACCGCGACATGCCGGAAACTTTGCGTGAAAAATACCAGTATTTTACCCAGGCGAAAATGGATAAACTGGCCGGAGCCGGTTACGATGTGAGCCATATGACCAGCCTGGAAGAAGGCATCCGGCGTTACGTGCAGGATTATATGATGCAACCCGATCAGTATGTTTAACCCATGAGCCAGAACCTGCCTCCCATTCTGGAAAAATTCTCCGGCCAGCGCGTTCTGGTGCTCGGCGATCTTATGCTCGACCGCTTCGTCTATGGCAGGGTCGAGCGCATTTCGCCCGAGGCCCCGATTCCGGTGCTGCGCATCGACCGCGAATTGATGATGCCCGGCGGCGCGGGCAACGTCGTCCGCAATCTCGCCGCGCTCGGCGCGCAGGTCGATGTCATCGGCATCGCCGGAAAAGACCAGGCCAGTTATGATCTCGCCGAACAATTCGCGACGCTGCACGGCGTGACGCCGACGATCCTGACCGACCCCTCGCGCCCGACCACGCTGAAAATCCGCTGTATCGCCGGCAGCCAGCAATTGCTGCGCGCCGACCGCGAAGACGGCAAATCGGTCTCTCCGGAACTCGAGGAGCAGATCATGCTCCACGTGACTGCCGCGCTGCCGGGCGCAAGCATCGTCATCCTGTCGGACTATGCGAAAGGCGTGCTGACGGAAACCATGGTTCCGCGCGTCATCGAACTCGCCCAGAAACAGGGCAAGCGCGTGGTGATCGATCCCAAGGGACGCGATTTCTCGCGCTATCGCGGCGCGTTCATGATCACGCCCAACCGCAAGGAACTGACCGAAGCGACGGGGGTCAGCGCGATCAAGACGGTGGCGCAGGCCGAACAGGCGGCGCGCGTGCTGATCACCGCCTATAATATCGAATGCGTGCTGGCGAAACTGGGCGGCGACGGCGTTTGCCTCGTGACCAAGGATCAGCCCGCCGTCCATATCCACGGCACGGCGCGGGAAGTATTCGACGTATCCGGCGCGGGCGACACGGTCGTCGCGGCGATGGCGATGGCAATGGCGGCAGGCGCGCCGCTGCCGGACGCCGCCTATCTCGCCAACCTCGCGGGCTCCATCGTCGTCGGCAAGGTCGGCACCGCGACGGTCACGGTCGACGATCTGCTGAGCGAAATGCAGGAAGACAACGGCATGAGCCGGGACAGCATTCACAATAAGCTGATGAGCCTGCCCGAAGCCTGCGCCCAGGCCGAGAAATGGCGCATGCAGGGCTTGAAAGTCGGCTTTACCAATGGCTGCTTCGACCTGCTCCATCCCGGCCATCTCGCCTCGATCAGGCAGGCGCGCGCGCGCTGCGACCGGCTGATCGTCGGCCTCAACGCCGATTCATCCGTCAAGAAACTGAAGGGCGAACATCGGCCGGTGCAAAACGAGCAGATGCGCGCCGCCGTGCTTTCGGCGTTGAGCGATGTCGATATGATCGTGATCTTCGCCGAGGACACGCCCTATGAGCTCATCAAGGCGCTGCGCCCGACGGTGATGGTCAAAGGCTCCGACTACAGGCCGGAGCAAGTCGTCGGCTGGGACTTGGTCCAGGGCTGGGGCGGAGAGCTTCATCTCGTCGATCTGGTCGCCGGACACAGCACGACCTCGACCATCGACCGGATGAGCAAAACGGCGAGCGGGTGATTGACTCCCTTCCCCTCCTCGCCGCCGCCCTCACCGGCTTCATCGTTGGTGCGATCCTGGGCAGCTTCGTCACGGCCTTGAGCTACCGCCTGCCGCGCGGGATTTCAATAGTCGCGCCGCGCTCGAGCTGTCCGTCATGCCATGCCGTTCTCGGGGCTCGCGATCTGGTTCCGATAGGCTCATATCTGGCGAATAAGGGAAAATGCCGCCATTGCGGCGCGAGAATCAGCCCGCGCTACCCTACTATCGAGCTGGCCGTGGCCCTCTCCTGCGCCTTGGCATTTACTATTTTATGGGGTAATTGGTTTATATTGCCTGTGGTTGTCATCATGATCGTCGGCGCGGCGACCGACATGACCATGCGTCTCGAGAAAAAGGGCTCCCATGATTAAGCTCTATCAGTTCCCCTCCGCTTTCGGGCTGCCCAACGCCAGCCCGTTCTGCATGAAGACCGAAGTCATGCTGAAGATGCTCGAGCTTCCCTATGAAATCGTGCCGACATCCAATCCCAAGGTCGGCCCGAAGGGCAAGCTGCCGTTCATCGAGGACGAGGACGGCGCGCGGGTCGCGGATTCCGAAATCATCCGCCAGCATCTCGAAAAGAAAACCGGGCGCGATCTCGACCAGGGATTGAGCGCCGAAGAGCGCGCGACCGCTCATGCCTTCGCCAGAATGCTGGAGGAGCGCACCTATTTCATCATGTTGCAGAACCGCTGGGACGACGAGAAGAACTGGCCGATCGTGCGCAAAACCTTTTTCTCCGACATGCCCGTCCTGATACGCAACTGGACCTTCGGCAAGATGCAGAAAAGAATGCGCGCCGCGCTGTATTATCAGGGCACGGGCCGCCATGGCCCCGATGAAATCGCCGCTTTCGGCAAGGCCGACATCAAGGCGGCCTCGACATTTCTCGGCGATAAGAAGTTCTTCATGGGCGAGCAGCCGACTTCGGTCGACGCCACGGCCTATCCGTTCCTGATCGGCTTTGCCATCGAGCCTTTCCCGTCGCCGGTTCAGGACGAAATCCGCAAGCATCCCAATCTCATGGGCTATATGGACCGGATGCGGCGGAAATTTTATCCGCAGTAAGATTTACGGAGTGGGGGCGGGCTGTTTCTGCCAGCGCACGCGGAGATAAGGATAGAGCGTCTCGCCCATATGGACGATCTGGGCGATATGGTCTTTAGGATCTTGCCCGTAAAACCCCTTGACGTGAAAATCGCCACGATGCGCTTCATACAGGCTCCGCATCTTGCCGGGACCGGGCGGTCCAGGCGGCCCTTTGGGGACGCCCGTTTTCTGCAGGATGTATTCGGCGGTTTCGGTCGTGCCGATAAATTTCTCCGGAAAGATCGAAGAATGGGTGACGCCGAACAGTATCCCCCCGTTTTCCGCCGCCTCGGCAAGCGCGACCCATTTGTCCATATTATTCGTGTTTATCTTACGGGGAATGCCGTTCTTGAAAAGCGTATGAAGGCCGTCCGCGAGCAACACCGCATCGATCTGCGACGCATGATCGCCGGGATTCATGATGACCGCGCTCACACCCTGGAATCCCGCGCTCCATGATTCAAGCGCGATCCGGTTCAATTGCGCGGCCGGGCGACTGGTTTTTGCCAAACCCTCATCGATAATTTCTTGCGTCTGGTTCAACAGCGCGTCGAAGGCATGGGGCGGATTGAAAGCCGTCGCGTATTTATCGGAAGCGATGCCGAGATTCACGCTCACGACAATGGCATTCATATTGGCGTTTTCCATATTCCGGTGTTGGTTCGGAACCGCGCCGAAAAAATGCGCAATCAAATCATACTTGCCGCCGATGGGGCAGAAACGCGCGGGGATATACACGTCATACGCTTTATCTCTGGTGGATGGAATATCGGGCCCGAATTTCTTACTCCAAGGCTGGCCCGTGGGATTGCATAATAGCGGTGCCGGGACAGGATTTTGCGGAGGCGGAGACGGAGGCGGCGGGGCCGCAGATCGGGATATCGGCCCGATCCACGACGGAAGCGTCGGCGTCTTCTCGGAATCACAGCCCACCGCAGCCGCCAATAAAATTCCGGCGCTGATAAATTGCGCGAGGCGCTGCTTAATCTGCATTCCTAATCCTCTTAACCTTAAATCACACTGCTATGAAAATGATCATACAGCATAAACGCGAAAGTAATTTCTCTATAATGGAAGCGAGCGGATCGCGCTGGTACCACGTCGTTAGGTAAACTCCTGTTTACCAAGAGATTTTCAGAAGCGGTCATAGAAATTTCACAATCCATCCGTATGATTTCCGACAGTCCGATAACGGACTCATCTATAACGGAGACATAACAATGAAATTGGCACAATTCGCCTGTTTAGGCGTGGCCTTGGCGCTGACGGCAACCCCGGCGCTGGCCGAAGGCGGCAAACGATATCAGCGGCATGAAGCGGGGCAAGATCGCCGGATCGAAAAGGGCGTGGAAAGCGGCGCGCTGACCCCCGGCGAAGAGAAAGGGCTTGAACGCCGCGATGAGGCGCTCGACAAGCGCAAAGAGCACATCGTCAGCGACGGCAAGGTCACGCCCGGCGAGAAACATCGCCTGCGCCGCGCCGAGCATCGGGAAGACCGGGCAATCTTCCGCAAGAAGCACAATGGGCGCGACGGTTAAGGGGCAGCGGATATCGACAAAAGGGGAGGCCCGGAGATTGTCCGGGCCTTTTTCTTTTCGACGATTTTCTAATGGAGATGCCGCTATCGGCGCAACTGCAATCGATTGCCGAACCCGCTTCCCGATCTCGGGCTGGACCTGGCCGATCCGTCGCTCACGGTATTCTGAACTTTATATGCGCCTTCGACGGCGCTGACGAGGCGCGCTCTGACCTGCGGATTCTGTTCGGTTTCCAGCCTGCCATTCACGATATCGCGCGCGCGTTCTTTTGAACCGCCGGGGGTTTTGCCGTCCGCATTGCCGATGATAAACCCCAAGGCAATCGTGGCCGCGATGCGCGTATGCACATCTTCATCATTGATGATCTTCTCGGCGATACCGACCACTCTTGATGCCTGGCCGGGATAGTGCTGCGCAACATACTGCAAGCCCTTCACGGCCGCGCCGATTTCGTACGTTCCGCCTTTTTCTGAACCGCCGTCGATGCTTTTTTCGATATTGGCCACGGCCCGTTCTTCAAGACCCGGCTGATTTCTTGCCGTCTGCGCGAATTCTCCCGCGATGGACATGCGCACACGGTCGATTGTCTCCGTATCCTGGAAGGACTCGAGCGCGCCCATGGCTTGTTCCGCCTTCTGCGGGTGAGAATAGCCAACATTTCCTACAAGCTTGGCGGCGGCCATGCGCGCCTCCTCGCGGCCGGATTTAAATCCTTCCGCCGCAAGCTCCAGCATGGAATCGGCATAGGGTGTATTGCGGGAATATTTCTGGATCAGGGCGCTTCCCACATTCAGGGCTGCTTCTTTTGCCTCGGCAGCGCCGTCGCCGTCTGCCGCGACCGTGCCGGTCAGCAGCGGAATGACGGAACGGCTATAATCGATTTGACCACGATCGACGACCGCTCCAAGAATTTTTACCGCCGCAGTCTGGACTTCTGGGCTGCTGTCTTTGAGGCCCGGACTGGCGAAATCGCGCAGCACCGTTCCCGCCTCTCGCGGCGCGAGGCCGATAACCGCCGCCGCCGCGTTCATGGCCGCTATCCGCGCCCTGGGGCTTTCCTGATCATCCCGGCCTTTGCCGGCCAGTTCGAGAAATTTATCGGCATATTTCGAATGGTCGCTGCCCGCCATCTGCGCCAGGATTTCCATGCTCTGGCCGCGCTGATCCAGGCTGCCCGCATTCATGGCGGTTTCTATAAGAGCCATGATCTTGGAAACGCCGCCTCGCTCGCGCTCCGCTCCCCTGACTATGTCCATCTGCGCCGCGCCCAATTTCGCGGACAATTCGGCAGGCGTAATGGGCTTGGGCGGGTGCTTATCGCGCCCCATTTTATTGCGGTATTGGCTCATAGGGCCTGCCCCCGAATGGAATATTCCGCGAGTTTACCATAGGGGCATGAAGGGAATGTGTATTTCGCTATTCGCATTAACGGCGCATTCACCATAACGCCGCGGAGCAAAGGCTTTTTTAGCCGCGCGCCGCCAAAGCCGCTTCGATAGCCGCGACCGCTTGCGGCATGGCGGCGATATCCGTGCCGCCCGCCTGCGCCATATCGGGGCGGCCGCCGCCGCCTTTTCCACCGACGGCCTCGGCTCCGGCGCGCACCAGATCGACCGCGCTGATTTTGTCCGTCAGGTCGGGCGTCACCGCGACAACCAGGGAAACCTTGCCCTCATAGCCGGAAATCAGCGTCACGACGCCGGACGACAGTTGCTGCTTCAACTGATCGGCCATCGGCTTCAAGTCCTTGGCCGGAAGATCGGCGAGAACGCGGGAAACGAATTTGATGCCGCCGATTTCCTTAGGCGCATCCTGCGCCGCCGCGCCGCCGCCTCCGCCGAGCGCAACTTGCCGCCGCAGTTCGGCGACTTCGCGCTCCAGCTTCTTGCGTTCCTCGACCAGAGAGACGACGCGATCCAGCACCTCGGCGGGCGATGCTTTGAGCGCCGCCGCCGTCTGCTGCAGCCGTTGTTCCTGCTCGGCCATGTAGGCGAGCGCCCCCTGCCCGGTCAGCGCCTCGATGCGACGGACGCCCGCCGCGACCGCGCTTTCGCCGACGATCTTCAGCAGGCCGATATCGCCGGTGCGCCGCACATGCGTGCCGCCGCAAAGTTCGATGGAAAAAGCCTTTCGCCCTTCCTCATCCTGGCCGCCCATGGACACGACGCGCACCTCGTCGCCGTATTTCTCGCCGAATAGCGCCATCGCGCCTTCGGCCACGGCTTCGTCCGGGGTCATGAGCTGGGTCGTTACTTCGCTGTTCCTGCGGATGCGCTGATTAACCTCGGCCTCCACTATGGCCAAATCGTTGGCGGCGATGGGCGTCGGCTGGCTGATATCGAAACGAAGCCGCTCCGGCGCGACCATCGAGCCTTTTTGCGTCACATGCGTTCCCACATGACGGCGCAACGCCTCATGCAGCAAATGCGTCGCGGAATGGTTGGCGCGAATGGCATCGCGGCGCTGGCTGTCCACCAGCATGGTCACGCTGTCGCCAGCCTTGAATATGCCGTCGGATATTTCCGCATAGTGAACCCAAAGCGCGCCAAGCTCCTTTTGCGTGTCGGTAATCGCGGCTACAGCGCCTTGTGCCGTGGTGAATTGGCCGGTATCGCCCACCTGGCCGCCGGATTCACCGTAAAAAGGCGTCTGATTGACGATGATTTGCACTTTATCGCCCGTTTTGGCCTCTTTGACCCGCTCGCCGTCTTTGATAATGGCCTGAATCACGCCCTGAGCCGCCTCGGCGCTATAGCCGAGAAACTCTGTCGCGCCGGTTTCCTCTTTGAGATCGAACCATAGTTTGGCCGTTCCGGTTTCGCCCGACCCGGCCCATGCCTCGCGCGCGGCCGCTTTTTGCTTGGCCATCGCGGACTCAAAGCCAGATGTATCCACCTTGATATCCCGCGCGCGCAGGACATCCTGCGTCAGGTCGAGCGGGAAGCCGTAGGTATCATAAAGCTTAAACGCAACTTCTCCGGACAATTCATTGTTTTTATTATTTATTTTGCCAATCTCTTCATCTAACAGTTTAAGTCCGCGATCCAAAAGCTGCTTAAATCGGTTTTCTTCCAGTTTCAGCGTCGCGGTGATGAGTTCCTGCGCCCGCCCCAGTTCGGGATAAGCCGCGCCCATCAGCTTCACCAGTTCCGGCACCAGCCGATAAAGCAGCGGCTCCTTGGCCCCAAGAATATGCGCGTGACGCATGCCACGCCGCATGATCCGGCGCAGGACATAGCCGCGCCCCTCATTGCTCGGCATCACGCCGTCGGCGATCAGGAAGGAGCTGGCGCGCACATGGTCGGCGATGACGCGGAAAGACGCCTTATGCTCTCCGGCGGGATCGGTCTTCACCATGGATGAAGTCAGGCCGATGAGATCGCGGAACAGATCGATATCGTAATTGGAATGCACGCCCTGCATGATCGCGGTCATGCGCTCCAGCCCCATGCCGGTATCGACAGACGGCTTGGGCAAGTTAATACGCTTGCCGCCGGGCAGTTCCTCGAACTGCATGAAGACCAGGTTCCAGAATTCCAGGAAGCGGTCGCCGTCTTCGTCCAGGCTGCCGGGAGGGCCGCCTTGCAGCTGTGGCCCCTGGTCGATAAAGATTTCCGAGCAAGGCCCGCACGGGCCGAGATCGCCCATGCGCCAGAAATTCGCGTCGGTCTTGATGCGGATGATCTTGTCGTCGCCGAAGCCCGCAACCTTCTTCCAGATTTTAGCGGCCTCCTCGTCTTCGTGATAGACGGTGACCAGCAGATTGTCGGGCTTCAGGCCGAATTCCTTCGTCACCAGTTCCCAGGCGAATGCGATGGCCTCTTCCTTGAAATAATCGCCGAACGAGAAATTGCCGAGCATCTCGAAAAATGTGTGATGCCTCGCGGTATAGCCGACATTCTCCAGATCGTTATGCTTGCCGCCGGCGCGGACGGATTTCTGAGTCGATGTCGCGCGGGTATAGGGGCGCTTTTCGTTGCCGGTGAAGACATTCTTGAACTGCACCATGCCCGAATTGACGAACATCAAGGTCGGGTCGTTGCGCGGCACCAGCGGGCTGGATTCGACCAGCGTATGCCCCTGCCGCTCGAAATAGCGCAGGAAGGTGGATCGTATATCGGCGAGTGTTTTCATGGCCCATTAACCCATTGCGATTACGGTTAGTTTATCTATAAAAAACAGAAACGCAAAGGCAGCAATTTATAGCGTGATTTGGTGACGCAAAAGTGTTACACTCAGCCTAGGAGGAACAAACATGCCCACAACCAATCCCCGCATTAATCTAACATTAGAGCCGCAATGGCGCTCTATTTTGGCAAAGATCGCCGCCGTCGAGGGAAAAACCATCGCTGGTCTTACCAAAGAACTGGTTCTCGAAGCCCTGGAACTGCGCGAAGACATAGCTCTTTCTGCGCTTGCCAAAGCGCGCGAGGCTACATCTAAAAAGCTGGTGTCTCATGAAGACGCTTGGCGGTAAAAGTGTTTACGATCAAATACCGTGATCAGGTTACTGAAACGGATATTCCGGCGCTTCCCAAAACCATGAGGCTTCGTATTCAGAAAGCGATTGAGGAGCGGCTGGTGCATGATCCCATCGCCTTTGGCAAACCGCTTCGATTCAACATGCAGGGAAACAGGCGGATGCGCGTTGGGGATTATCGCGTCGTCTATCGCATTGAGGTCGAGACCAATACGGTTATCATCAACGGCATCAGGCATCGCAAAGATATTTACGATTGAGCTTTCTCAATCCCTGAACGAAAATACGTCCGCCTTGACCACGGCATAGACCAGAAGCCACAGAACCGCGCTGATGGCCGTCGTCCACAACGCCTTGCGCTTGAGGTCGGGATTTTCCGGCGCGCCGGGCATCTGGCCTTCGACACCCTCGCCCTTTTCGGGCTGTTTCAGACCGACGGACAGCAGGCAGAAGAACACCGGCCACCAGATGATGACGAATAATGTGACGCCCGAGACGATGTTCATGCGGCCTCTCTCGGAACGACGCGGCGGCGATAGATGATAATCCCCGCTCCGGCGGTATGAGCCAGGATCATCGCCACGGGCATGAGCGCCGTGGTCGGATTGACGGCCTCCAGCGCGAAGACCGCCAGGATATAGACGAACACGGGCGGTATGAAGATCATCAGGCTTTCATGAAAAGGCCGGAACCAGCTTTTCCGAAGCGTCGGATAAAATCCCAGGATATCGATAGAGGTAATGAGAACGATCGACCAAAACGGGTCTTTGGTCGCCCACCAGAGCGGCAAGGCCATGCATGCGACCGCAAGCGTAAGCCAGTCGCCACGGGTGATATTTCTCTTTCCATATTTCACGCCCAGTATAGCGACGCATAAATTGCTAAGGGCGTAAAATCCCGAAGACCATGAACCCGCGCCGCCGCCGGAAACATATTGCGCCGCCCAGGTGATGCCCATCGTCAAGGCCCATATGAACCAGGAAATGGCATGAGGCTCGACCAGACGCCTGAATATGCGGGTATAATAAAAGATCGCGGGGCCGATAGCCAAAGCAATGGATAAGCCTCCCAATATTTCTTTATGGCCCAAATCCATTTCAGGCTCTCGCGACGATGCGGCGGCGATGCAAAATGGCCCAGGCGCAGGCGCCGTTGGCCACGGCCATTATCATGGGAGAGAATACCGTCGTGAGATTCAAAACCTCCAGCGCCCCCAGGGACAGCAAGTTGCTGACCGCCGCCGGGGCGCACATCAACAAGCTCTCATGGAACGGCCGGTTCCAAGATTTCCGCAGCGTCGGGTAAAAGATCACGACATCGATGAGCGTTACCAAGATCACCGACCAGAGCGGGTCTTTCGTGATCCACCACAAAGGCATCGCGGCGAAGGCGACAGCCAAGGTGATCCAGTCGCCGCGCGTGATATGTTTTTCTCCGTATTTCAGGCCGAGCAAGGCGATCAGGATTCCTATAACAGCGTAAAATCCCGAGGTCCACGATCCCGGCCCGCCCCCGGAGACATACTGCCCGGCACAGACGACTCCGGCATTGATCCCCCAGACGAGCCATGAAAAGACATGAGGTTCGAACCGCCGCTGGAATATTCCCACGAAATAAGGAATGTTGGCTGCGACGATAATCGCGGCGGACAAGCCGCCCAATATCTCACGATAGGATAGCTCCATCCTAAATCCTGACCACATGCACCTCTGTCGTTGGCTTCTTGCCTTGCCGTTCGTTCAGGAACCGGCGCAGCGCCTGGCCGGATGTTTTAATGACGGCTTGATCGTCGGCGCGCGCGGATTTCTGCATGTTTTCGATAGCGTCGGCGATGGCCGCCGCCGCCTCTCCGCAGATCGACTTCATCTCATGATCGTCGACGATTCCGAGCAGGCTCAACTGAGGCTCTTTCAGGAGCCGCCCGCCCTTGTCGAGCACGACGGTCGCGACCGCCGCGCCGGAAATGCCGATCTTCTTGCGATCCTTGACGGTGCGATGCCCTAAAGGCCGCAGCGCCCTGCCGTCCAGGCCCCACTGGCCGTAGGGCACTTCGCCCACGACTTCGGCGATGCCGGGGCCGAGCCGGATGATCTGCCCATTGGAAGGAATGATCGTGTTCGGCACCTGGCACGATTTGGCGAGCGCGGCATGTTCGGTCTGGTGCCGGATTTCGCCATGCACCGGCACGGCCAGATTTGGACGCACCCATTGATACAGCTGCGCCAGCTCATCACGGCAGGCATGGCCGGAAGCGTGAATAATGGACTCGCATTGATCGGCGGTGATGACCTGCACGCCAAGCTCGATCAGCGCGTTCTGCACGCGACCGATGGCCTTTTCGTTGCCGGGAATGTCGCGCGAGGAAAACACGACCGTATCGCCTTTCTCCAGCACCAATTCGGCATGATCGCCAACCGCGAGCCGCGCCAGCGCCGAGCGCACTTCGCCCTGGCTGCCGGTGCAGACATAGACGACCTTGTGCCGCGGCATGAATCCGGCGTCATGTTCGCTGAGCAACATCGGAAATTCCGGCAGATAGCCGCATTCCTCGGCGATCTCGGTATTGCGCCATAAGGAGCGCCCCACCAAACCGACCTCGCGGTGATGATGCCGCGCCGCCGCGACCGCACTCTTGACGCGGGCGATGTTGCTGGCGAAGCAGGTGACGACGATGCGCTGGGGCAAACCTCCGAACAGTTCCTTGAAGCCTTTCTGGACATCGGCTTCCGAGGCCGTATGGCCCGCCACCAGCGCGTTGGTGGAATCGCCGATCATCGCCATGACGCCTTCGCGGCCAAGCTCGCGCAGCCTTTCCTCGTCGGTGACTTTTCCGACAAGAGGCTCCGGATCGAATTTCCAGTCGCCGGTATGCAGCACCGTACCGTTCGGCGTCGCAATCGCCAGCATGTTGGATTCCGGCACCGAGTGCGTCACGCTGATGAATTCGACCGAGAACGGCCCGAGCGAGAATTTTCCGCCCAGCGGTATTTCGATGATGCGGATTTTTCCGGGAATATTCCGCTCCGCTATTTTCGTGCGGATGAGATTGGCGGTGAAGGGCGTCGCGTAGATGGGGCATTGCAGCTGCCCCCATAGATGTTCCAGGGCGCCGATATGGTCTTCGTGACCGTGCGTGATGACGATAGCGACCAGATCGTGCTTGCGCTCGGCGATGAAGCCGATATCCGGCATGATGACTTCGATGCCGGGCGTGGATTCGTCGCCGAAAGTGACGCCGCAATCGACCATGAGCCATTTGCCCTTGGTGCCATAGAGATTGAGATTCATCCCGATCTCGCCGGAGCCGCCGAGCGGCAGGAACCACACCGCGTCATCGGGCGGGCGGTACATATCTTTTCTGGGCTTGTTCATTGGGTTTTCATATCCTGTGTGATGTTGTTCCGATTTCGTTCATAAATAATCTTCAGCCCGCGCGGCATAAGCCCGCATCGACAGCCGATCAGTTCTCTCCGGAGCGCATGAAGAATACATCTCCCGCGGCAATAGTCAGCACCATACCCCCTGGCTGTTCCAAGAGCAAACGGCCCTGTTCGTCGATCGTCATGAACCGGCCCGCAATGTCGCGATCCGGCATTTTGACGACCATATTCTCGCCTATGCCGGTTGCCTGGGCCATCCAGGCATCATGCAAAATGCTGAAACCTTCGGCATGGAGCATGCCATGATAGCGGCTGAATTCCTCAAGGATCGTATCCAGGACCACGGCAGGCGTCATGCGCGCCGGATCGAACCCGAGCGCCGCGAGCGACGTCGCCGGATAGCGCGTCTCGGCGGGATCGGGATGCGCGGCGATATTGACGCCAAAACCGACGACAAGCGCTGTTCCCGCGCTTTCCAGGATGATACCCGATATTTTCGCGCCATCCACCAGGACATCGTTCGGCCATTTCAGCCGTACGCGGGCGGGATCGAGATAGCGCCGCAGCGCTGCCGCTATCGCAAGCGACGCGACGAAGTTATACAGCCCGGCATCTATCGTACCGTCCGGGCGCAAAAGCAGCGAAGCGTATAGATTGCCCGGCGGCGAAAACCAGCTTCGCCCCCGCCTGCCCCGTCCGCCGGTTTGCGTCGCGGCGGTGATGACCAGACCTTCGGCTTCGCCAGATTCCGCAGATGCCAAAACGTCGTCGTTGGTGCTGCCGGTGGTTGGTTTATGGGTGATGCGGAAGGAGAGCATTGAAAGGCGCTTTTACTTTCTTTTCTTAGGGAGTACATTCGGCATGTATTACTAGCGATTATAAAGGTCATTTATGCAAGAAAAAGAAAGCCCCACCAGATTGCGCATATTGTCCATTCTGGACGCGGCCCAGCAAGAAATGTTCGGTCGCGATATTATCAAAGCATCCGAGCAATCCCCCGGTCTGCGTTTACAGCTAGGGGTTATTTATGTCGATCTCAATCGAATGGAGGAAGATCGCCTCGTTTCGTCGAGAGAGATGCCTCTCGAACCGGGGCTTAGCCTCCCGCGCAGAAAATATTCCATCACGAGCGCCGGACGTTTCGAGCTCCATAGAAAATAGGCATCAACGACCGAACAGACCCGCCGCCGCGCTATGCGCGCCGTCGATAATCGGCGAAGGCATCAGCGTGAACAGCACCATTGCCAGCGCCGCGACCGTCACGACGGCGCGCAAGCCGAGTTCCGGCACCGGATCGATATCCTGCTGGCGGCTATCGTCGAAATACATCAGCTTGACGATTTTGAGATAATAATAGGCCGCGACCGCGCTGGTCAGCACGCCGATGATAGCGACGGCATAAAGCCCGGCATGAACCGCCGCCATGAAGACATAGAATTTACCGAAGAATCCCGCCAGCGGCGGCACGCCCGCCAGCGAGAACATGAAAACCGTCATCGCTAAGGCCAGCAATGGCCTGGAGCGCGACAGGCCCGCGAGATCGGCGAGGGTTTCGACCATCGCGCCGCCGCGCCGCATCGCCAGGATCACCGCGAACGCGCCAAGCGTGTTCAGGACATAGATCGAAAGATAAACCAGCGCGGCCTGAATGCCTTCCTCGCTGCCCGCCGCGAGGCCCGCCAGCACATAACCGGCATGGCCGATGGCGCTATAGGCCATAAGGCGCTTGATATTGGTTTGCACGATGGCCGCGAAACCGCCGATCATCATCGACGCGAGCGCGGCGAAAATGAGGATTTGCTGCCATTCATGGATCATGCCCTGCATCGGCACGAACAGAACGCGGATTAGCAGCGCCATCGCCGCCACTTTGGGCGCCGAGGCAAAGAATCCGGTCACGGGCGTGGGCGCGCCCTCGTAAACGTCCGGCGCCCACATATGAAACGGCACGGCGGCAATCTTGAAAGCAAGTCCCGCCATGACGAAAATCAGGGCGACCAGCGCGCCGGGCGAAGCCGCTTCGGCAGAAAAGAAATCCTTCAGCTGGATGAAATTCGTGGTGCCGGACAGGCCATAGAGCCATGACGCGCCGAACAGCAGCAGGCCGGACGAAAGCGCGCCGAGGACGAAATATTTCAACCCGGCTTCGCTGGATTTCTGTTCGTCGCGCTGGAACGCCGCCAGCACGTAAAGGCTGAGGCTCTGCAATTCCAGGCCGACATAAAGCGCCAGCAGATCGTTCGCCGAAACCATCAGCATCATGCCGAGCGTGGCGAACAGCGCCAGGACCGGATACTCGAAATGCGCGATCTTCCGCGCTTTGAGGTAAGGCAGCGCCATGGCCAATGCGAGCGCCGACGCGCCCAGCGACAGAAGCTTGGCAAAACGCGAGAATGCGTCATTGACGAACATGCCGCCGAAAGCCGGTATCGGCGGCTGCGCGGATACCGCGGGCGAAATCGAAAACAGCGCGATGCCGAGCGCGGCGAAAGCAAGCCCCGCGATCGCGGCCAGAGTCAGCGGCTGCGTCAGCCGGTCGCCGCCGAAGACCCCAATGAGGAGCAGCAGCATCGCAAGCCCGGCGAGCCATAATTCCGGCATGACCGTCACGAGATCCATCGAAATATTCATGGCGCGGCCTCAGCGGTTTTTTCCTGGTACTCGGCAATAAGTTTCGTAATCGCCGGCGCCATCACGTCCTTGAACGGCGCGGGATTGACGCCCATCCACAGGATCAGCGCGGCCAGCGGCAGCAGGATCATATATTCGCGCGGCGTCAGGTCGGTCATCGCGGCGGCATCGGCGTGAACCGACGGCCCGTAGAAAATCCGGCGGCAAAGCCAGAGCATATAGGCCGCGCCGAGAATGGTGCCGAGCGCGGCGAACGCCGCCACGCGGCCGTCATGCAGGAATGCGCCCTGCACGCTGAGAAACTCGCCGATAAAGCCGCTGGTGCCGGGCAGACCTATGGAGGCGAAAGCGAAGAACAGGAAGAACAGCGCGTAACGCGGCATATTGTTCGCCAGCCCGCCATAGCGCGCAATCTCGCGGGTATGCAGCCGGTCATAAACCACGCCGACGCATAGGAACAGCGCTCCGGACACCAAAGTGTGCGAGAGCATGACATACATCGCGCCTTCCAGCCCTTGCGTATTGCCGAGGAAAATGCCCAGCGTCACATAGCCCATATGCGCGACCGAAGAATAGGCGATCAGTTTCTTGAGATCGCTCTGCGCCAATGCCACCAGCGACGCATAGATGATCGCGATGACGCTCATCAGCAGTACGAGCGGCAGATAATAATGGCTCGCCTGCGGAAACATCTGCAGGCAGATGCGGATCAGCCCGTAGCCGCCCATTTTCAGCAGCACGCTGGCCAGAACCACCGATCCCGCCGTGGGCGCCTCGACGTGGGCGTAAGGCAGCCAGGTATGGAACGGCCACATGGGCGTCTTGACCGCGAAGCCGAGGAAGCAGGCCAGCCACAGCCAGCCCGCCATCGGCATCGGAAAGCCGTTATGGATCATCACCGTCATGTCGGTTGTTCCGGCATGAATCGCCATGGTGATGAAGGCGATCAGCATCAGCACCGAGCCGGTGAAAGTATAGAGGAAGAATTTATAGGCGGCGTAAACCCGGCCCGACCCGCCCCATATGCCGACGATCAGGAACATCGGGATCAGGACGGCCTCGAAGAACACGAAGAACAGGATCAGGTCGAGCGCCGTGAACATGCCGAGCAGCATGGTCTCCAGGATCAGCATCGCGATCATGAATTCCTTGGTGCGCTTGGTGATGCCGCCGAAGGCCGACAGGATGCATATCGGCGCGATGAAGGTGGACATCAGCACGAACCAGGCGGATATGCCGTCCACGCCCAGGAAATAGGAAATCCCGAATTGCGGCATCCAGGCGGCGCGCTCGACGAACTGGAATCCGGTATCTTGCGGGTTAAATCCGGCCAGCATCACGACCGACAGCGCGAATGCGATCAATGAGATAACGAACGCAATCATCCGCGCCGGGCGGGCGCTGCTCTCTTCCGGCCCGCGCACGAACAGGAATATCCCCAGCGCGCCAAGCAGCGGCAGGAAGGTCATGACGGAGAGGATGGGAAAAGCGGTCATGATGGGATGCCGGGTGGTACAGGACTGGATAATGCAGAATTGGGACAGGCAGTGCGGCTTGACACCCATCTCCCCTCCGGGGAGAGGGGCACCTCACTGCACCAACATGCCACATTCTGAATCTTTTCAGGCATCCCTTATCCCCTTCCCCAGAACCAGGACATGAAGGCCGCGACGCCGATGACCATGGCGAAGGCGTAGTGATAGACATAGCCGGTTTGCATCGCGCTGGCGCGGGCGGCAAGGCGTTGCGCGAGCGCGGCGATGCCGTTAGGCCCGAAACCGTCGATCACCTTATCGTCGCCCCAGCGCCACAGCGCCTCGCCATAGCGCCTCGCCGTGCGGACGAACAGGAAATCATATAGCTCGTCGATATAGTATTTGTTGAAGACGAGGCGATAGAGGCCGCCCATCGCGCGAGCGAATTTGGCGGGCAGTCCCGGCGCTGCGAGATAAGCGACATAGGCCAGCCCGATCCCCGACAGCGCGGCGAGAAGAGGCAGCAGGGTCACGATATGCGGCACATGCTTGCCGGATTCATGCATGATCTCTTCGGCATTATGCTCCGGCAGCACAAGCAGGGCTTTGCCCCAGAATTCCCCCTGTCCTTCGCCGACAAACCAATGGTAGCCGAAATAACCCGCGACGACCGATCCGATGGCGAGCGGCAGCAGCGGCAGCAGCATCACCAGCGGCGATTCATGTACATGCTCCATCGTGTGATGATCCGCGCGCGGCCGGCCGTGGAATGTCAGCAGCAGCAAACGCCAGGAATAGAACGCCGTCAGGAAGGCGGTGACGATGCCAAGCCAATAGGCCAGGTGGCCGAATTTAGAACCGGTGAATCTTCCCGCCGCCCAGGCCGATTCCAGGATCGCGTCTTTGGAATAGAAGCCCGCGAAGCCGAATACATGCTCGAAGCCGATGCCAGCCAGCGCCAGCGATCCGATCCACATCAGGGCGTAGGTCATCGGGATTTTCTTCCAGATGCCGCCCATCTTGCGCATGTCCTGCTCGCCGGACATGGCGTGAATGACCGAGCCCGCGCCGAGGAACAGCAGCGCCTTGAAGAAGGCGTGCGTCATCAGATGGAATATGGCGGCGGAATAAGCCGAGACGCCGAGCGCGAAGAACATATAGCCAAGCTGGCTCATGGTCGAATAGGCGATGACGCGCTTGATATCGAATTGCGTCATGCCGATCGTCGCGGCGACGATGGCCGTCAGCGCGCCGGTCAGGCACACCACGTCGCGCGCCAGCGGCGCAAGCTCGAACAAGGGCGAGAGGCGCGCGACCATGAACACGCCCGCCGTGACCATCGTCGCGGCGTGGATCAGCGCGGAAACGGGCGTCGGCCCTTCCATCGCGTCCGGCAGCCATGTGTGAAGACCGAGCTGCGCCGATTTGCCCATCGCGCCAATAAACAGCAGCAGGCATACGGCTTCCAGCGAAGTTATCTCATGACCGAACAGATGGAAAATCCCCGGGACCGCTTCCCCGGCGGCCGTGAAAACCGCGTCGAACTGAATGCTGTTATACAGCGCGAAGCACAGCATGATGCCGAGCGCGAAGCCGAAATCGCCGACACGGTTGACGATAAAAGCCTTCATGGCGGCGCGGTTGGCGCTGTCTTTCTCATACCAGAAATTAATCAACAGATAGGAAGCGAGGCCGACGCCTTCCCAGCCAAAGAACATCTGCAGGAAATTATCCGCCGTCACCAGCATCAGCATGAAAAAAGTGAACAGGCTGAGATAGGCCATGAAGCGCGGGACGCTCTTGTCGTGGCTCATATAGCCGACGGAGTAGATATGCACCATCGACGATACGCCATTGACCACCACCAGCATCACGGCGGTCAGCGTGTCGATCCGCAAATCCCATCCGGCCTTAAAGTCTCCGGAACTGATCCAATCCATCAGATGGATCGTGCGGGCATGGCCCGCGAGCGCCACGTCCTTGAATATCAAGACGCTGCATATGGCGGAGAACAGCACGGCGGCGCAGGTAATGACCTGCGCGGCGCGGTCGCCGATCTTGCGCGTGAACAGGCCCACAATCGCCGCGGCCAGAAGCGGCGGGAATACGGCGGCTAAATCGATCCAGGCAGGCATGCTTGTCAGCCCCTCATCTGGTTGATGTCTTCGACGGCGATGGTGCCGCGATTGCGGAAATAGACCACGAGAATGGCGAGGCCGATGGCGGCCTCGGCGGCGGCCACGGTCAGGATGAACATCGTGAAGACCTGCCCCGCGATATTATGCAGAAACGCCGAGAACGCGACGAAATTGATATTGACCGCGAGCAGGATCAATTCGATCGACATCAGAAGGATGATGACGTTCTTGCGGTTGATGAAAATGCCGAACACGCCGATGGTGAACAGCAGCGCGGCGACGACCAGATACATATTCGCGGTCAGGGGCGCTTGAAGAAATTCGGTCATTCTACCCCCCCGCCATTCGCGACCTTAGTCAGCCGGACGACATCCCCGCGCTTCACATCGAGCTGCTGCCGGGGATTTTGCCGTTTCAGATCGGTCTTATGGCGCAAGGTCAGCACGATCGCGCCGATCATGGCCACCAGCAGGATCAGCCCGGAAACCTCGAACGGATAGACATAATCGGTATACAGCACCATGCCGATGGCGCGCGTATTATCGGCAACGGGCGCGACGGCTTCGGCCGCGTGCGGGGCGATCTTCGCCGTAAGGCCGAAGAAGGCCAGTTCGGCGCCGAAAATTCCCGCCACCGCCAGACCGGCGGGCAAATACCGCACGAAACCGCGCCGTAGCTCGACGAAATTGATATCGAGCATCATGACGACGAACAGGAACAGAACCGCAACCGCGCCGACATAAATAATGACCAAAATCATCGCCAGGAATTCCGCGCCGATCAGCAGGAATAGCCCCGCGACATTGAAGAAACACAGGATCAGGAACAGCACCGCGTGGACGGGATTGCGCGACGCGACAACCATCAGCCCGCTGGTCAGCAGCACGCCGGAAAAAACATAAAACAGCAGGGTCTGGAGCATCGGTTTTACCTGTACGGCGCGTCGGCGGCGAGATTGGCGGCGATTTCCGCCTCCCATTTGTCGCCGTTATCCAAGAGTTTTTGCTTGTTATAGAGAAGCTCGCCGCGCGTCTCGGCGGCGAACTCGAAATTCGGGCCTTCGACGATGGCATCGACCGGGCACGCTTCCTGGCACAGGCCGCAATAGATGCATTTGACCATGTCGATGTCGTAGCGCGTGGTGCGGCGGCTGCCGTCGTCGCGCGGCTCGGCTTCGATGGTGATGGCGAGCGCGGGGCAAACCGCTTCGCATAATTTGCAGGCGATGCAGCGTTCCTCGCCGTTGGCATAGCGGCGCAGCGCATGCTCGCCGCGAAAACGCGGGCCTATCGGGCCTTTTTCGTAGGGATAGTTGATCGTCACGCGCTTTTTGAACAGATAGGAAAAAGTCAGCGCCAAGCCGCGCAGGATTTCCACCAGAAACAGCCGTTTCGAACCTTCGAGCAGCGCCATGCTATCCTCCGTTACCCGGCAGCTGGCCCGTGGCCAGCAAAAATCCGGCCACAACAACGACCCAAACCAGGGACAGCGGCAGGAAGAATTTCCAGCCGATGCGCATTAACTGATCGTAGCGGTAGCGCGGCAATGCGACGCGCATCCACAGGAACAGGAATAAAATGAAGCAAATTTTCGCCACGAACCACAAGCAGTTGAAATAGCCCAGATCCAGTCCGAACGGAGGCAGCCATCCGCCCAGGAACAGGATGGATGTCGTCGCGCTCATCAGGATCATATTGGCGTATTCGCCAAGGAAGAACAGCGCGAAACTCATCGACGAATATTCGGTATTGAACCCGCCGACCAGTTCCGACTCTCCTTCGGGTAGATCGAAAGGATGACGGTTAGTTTCCGCCAGTCCGGAGATGAAAAATATCACTGCCATCGGCAGCAGCAGCGGAACGCCGACCGGCCAGCCCGCCGGCGCGAACAGCTTGAACGCGTACCATCCGTCTTTCTGCGCCTCGACGATATGGCTCAGATTGAGCGACCCGGCGCAGAGCAGCACGGTGATGATGACGAGGCCGATGGAAACTTCGTAGGACACCATCTGCGCCGCCGAGCGAAGCCCGCCCAGAAACGCGTATTTGGAATTGGACGACCATCCGGCGATCACGATGCCATAGACGCCGAGCGACGAAATCGCCAGCAGATACAGGATGCCGACATTGATATCGGCCAAGACCAGCTTGGCGTCGAAAGGAATGACCGCCCATGACGACAGCGCCAGGAAGAATGTCAGTATCGGCGCGCCGATGAACAGAACGGCGTCGGCGCCGGTTGGGATGATCGTCTCCTTGCCGAGCAGTTTGATGCCGTCGGCAATCGGCTGCAGCAGGCCGAACGGCCCGACGACATTCGGCCCCCGGCGCAGCTGCATCGAGGCCATGACCTTGCGCTCGGCATACGTGAGATAGGCCACGCCGAGCAGCACCAAGACGACGATGACCAGGATGGCGGCGATCATGATCGCGTAGGGCAGGAACGGCAGCAGGAATGCCGGGGTATAAGGGGTGAGGAGTTCGATCATGTCGCCTCACTCCGCCGCTTCGGCTGTCGCGGGCGACAGGATTTCCTCGACGCATTTCGCCATCGTCGGCGAGGCGCGGCAGATGGCGTTGGTCAGATAGAAATTTTTTACCGGCAGAGCAAAAGGCGAAGAGCCGACCTCCCCTTCCCGGCCGAAATTCCCCCATGGCGCGGGCATCACCATGTCCAGTTTTTGCCAATGGGGAATCTTGGACATCATGCGCCGCTGCAATTCATGGTGAGAGTCGTAAGGCAGCTTTTTGCCGACGGCCTCCGACAAAGCGCGGATGATTTTCCAGTCTTCCTTGGCTTCACCGGGCGGGAACACGGCCTGGCGCGCCAATTGCGGCCTGCCTTCGGTATTGACGTAGAGCGCTGTCTTTTCGGTATAGGCGGCTCCCGGCAGGATAATGTCGGCGCGATGTGCGCCGCGATCGCCGTGATGCCCCTGATAGATCACGAAGGTCTTGCCCAGCTTCGACATGTCGATTTCGTCGGCGCCGAGCAGATACAGCACTTCGATACTGCCCTGTTCCGCCGCCGCGAGAATTTGATTGGTCGCCATGCCACCTTGCGGCAGGAAGCCCATATCCAAGCCGCCGACGCGCGACGCCGCGTTTTGCAGGACGTTAAAGCCGTTCCAGTCCGGGCGCATCATATTGAATTTCGCCGCCGCATTGCTGAGCAGGATTTGCATCGCCGCCCCGTCGGCACGGGCCAGCAGTCCGGCTCCTGCAATCAGCATGGGACGCTTCGCCGCCGCCAGTATCGCCGCGAAGGCGTTCTTTCCGTCCAGCAGGTCGCCGAGAGCCAGAGCGCCATCGCCAAGATGCTGATAGGGATAGGTCAGGTCGAGCTTGGGGCCGATGACGCCGACGCGCAGCCCGCCCGCCAGCCAGCGTTTGCGAATACGCGCATTGACGATAGCCGCTTCGTGGCGAGGATCGGTGCCGACCAACAGGATGCAATCCGAGTCATCGATGCCCGCGATGCCGCTATTCATGACATAGCCGGCGCGCTGGGTTACGTCATAAGTCGCCCCGTCCTGGCGGCAATCGAGATGCGGCGAGCCGATGCCCGCCATCAAATCCTTCAGCGCGAACATGCTGTCGCAATCGGCGAGGTCGCCCGCGATGGCGGCGACTTTCTGCCCGGACAGGCCGCGCAGTTTTTCCGCGATCGCGGCCAGCGCCTCGTCCCAGGTGACGGGCTGTAATTTGCCGTCGCGGCGCACATAGGGCCGGTCGAGACGCTGCCTGGTCAGGCCGTCGCAGGCGAAACGGGTTTTGTCGTCGATCCATTCCTCGTTCACATCTTCGTTCAGGCGCGGCAGAATGCGCATGACTTCGTTGCCGCGCGCGTCGATGCGGATATTGCTGCCGACGGCGTCCATCACGTCGATGCTCTCGGTGGTCTGCAATTCCCACGGACGGGCGCGGAAAGCATAAGGCTTGTTGGTCAGCGCGCCGACCGGGCACACGTCGATCAGATTGCCGGACAGTTCCGACGTGATCGCGCGTTTGACATAAGTGCCGATTTCGAGATGCTCGCTGCGCTCGAAGCCGCCGAGTTCCGATACGCCCGCGATCTCGTCGCAGAACCGGATGCAGCGCGTGCATTGGATGCAGCGGGTCATATGGGTTTCGACCAGCGGGCCGAGGTCTTTATCCGTCACCGCGCGCTTTTCTTCATTGTATGTGCTGTGGTCGAAGCCGTAGCCGACGGCTTGATCCTGCAAGTCGCATTCGCCGCCCTGGTCGCAGATCGGGCAATCCAGCGGATGATTGATCAGCAGCATCGCCATGACATTCTGCCGCGCGCGCTTGACCAGATCGGTCGTCGTTTTGACGATCATGCCGTCGGCGCATGGCATGGCGCAGCTCGCCACCGGCTTGGGCGCTTTCTCGACTTCAACCAGGCACATGCGGCAATTCGCCGGGACGCTCAGCCGGTCGTGATAGCAAAAGCGCGGCACTTCGATGCCCAATTGCTCGCAGGCCTGCAGGACGCTGGTGCCGCCCGCGACTTCGATTTCCGTGCCGTCTATGGTTAGCTTAGGCATCTCGTCCTCACGCCGCCTGCTTGCGGTATTGCATGATGCGCTCTTCCATCACCGGGCGGAAATGGCGGATCAGTCCCTGGATCGGCCAGCCCGCCGCGTCGCCATGGGCGCAGATGGTATGGCCCTCGATCTGGCGCGTGACTTCGAGCAGCCTGTCGATTTCTTCCACCTTCGCCTGACCGCGCACCATGCGCTGCATCATGCGGTAAAGCCAGCCGGTGCCCTCGCGGCACGGCGTGCATTGGCCGCAGCTTTCATGCATGTAAAAGCGGCTGAGGCGCGCGATGGCGTAGATAATGTCGGTCGATTGATCCATGACGATTACGCCCGCCGTGCCGAGGCCGGATTTGACGGCTTTCAGGCTGTCGAAATCCATCAGCACGGTATCGCAAATCTCGCGTGGCAATAGCGGCGTCGATGATCCGCCCGGAATGATGGCCAGAAGATTGTGCCACCCGCCGCGCACGCCGCCCGCATGTTTTTCGATCAATTCCTTGAGCGGGATGCCCATCGCTTCTTCGACGTTGCAGGGCTGGTTGACGTGGCCCGAAATGCAGAAAACCTTGGTACCGGTATTGTTGGCGCGGCCGATGCCCGCGAACCATGCGCCGCCGCGATGCAGAATTTCCGGCACGACCGCGATGGTTTCCACATTATTGACCGTCGTCGGGCAGGCATATAGCCCCGCGCCCGCCGGGAACGGCGGCTTGTTGCGCGGATAGCCCTTTTTGCCTTCCAGGCTTTCGAGCAGCGCGGTCTCTTCGCCGCAGATATACGCGCCCGCCCCGCGATGCAGATAGATATCCATGTCCCAGCCGGAACCGGCGGCGTTCTTGCCGAGCAGACCGGCGGCGTAGGCTTCGTCGATGGCCTGCTGAACATGCAAGGCTTCGTTATAGAATTCGCCGCGAATATATATGTAAGACGTGTGCGCATTCATCGCGAACCCGGCGATCAGCATGCCTTCGAGCAAACGATGCGGCTCATAGCGCAGAATATCGCGGTCTTTGCAGGTGCCCGGTTCGGATTCATCGGCATTGACCACAAGATAATTCGGCCTGCCGTCCTTCGACTCCTTAGGCATGAACGACCATTTCATGCCGGTCGGGAAACCGGCCCCTCCCCGTCCGCGCAGGCAGGAAGCTTTTATCTCTTCGATGATCTTGTCGCGGCCCAAGCCGATCAGCGCCGCGGTGCCGTTCCATACGCCGCGCGCCTTCGCGCCGTCGAGCTGCCATGGCTCGAAGCCGTAGAGATTGGTGAAGATGCGGTCTTTATCGTCGAGCATTACGATGCCTTCCTGTCCTTCAAACTCGTCGGGCCGGTCTGCGCGCAGCTGCCGCGCCGCCCGGTCATGGAGCCTGCTTCCGGTTTTCTGCCCGCCGCGAGATCGTCGATCAGCTTTTCCATCCGCGCCGCGTCCAGGTCTTCGTAGAAATCATCGTTGACCTGCACCATCGGCGCGTTGACGCAGGCGCCGAGGCATTCGACCTCGACCACCGTAAATTTGCCATCCGCCGTCATTTCGTTGAGGCCGACGCCGAGCTTCTCCCGGCAGACGCGCTTGATGTCGTCCGAGCCGCGCAGCCAGCAAGGCGTCGTGGTGCAAACCTGGATGAAATTCTTGCCGACGGGCTGGCGGTTGAACATCGTGTAGAAGCTGGCGACTTCGTAGATTTTTACGCGCGGCACCGAAAGCATGTCGGCGACGTAATTCATCGCCGCGAGCGGCAGCCAATTGTCATGCTGGCGCTGCGCCAGTTCGAGCAGCGGGATGACCGCGCTCTGCTGCCGGGTTTCTGGATATTTGGCGATGATCTTCCGCGCCCGTTCGATATTCTCGGGCGTGAAGGCGAAATCAGAGGGTTGAGGATAGCCGGTCATAGGCTCAGGCCTCCCATCGGCCTATCCCATCCGGGATAGAACTGATATTCCCCACGCACAATCCGGTTCACATGCCGCATCGGATCGGCGCTCATAAACAAATGCGCGGCGGTGGGTGTAAGAAGCTCATACGCGGGAGCCAAAACAGGCTGGCCACCTTCAGGAACATTAAGGCATAGGCTTGTTTCACTAATATAATAGGTATCGCACACAAACAGATTTCGCCGCGTGACGATAGATTGTCCCGTCATACGAAAAGACTGCGCGTCCCCATTCACCGCATTCTGACCCGTCAGAATGTTGCCGGTGCGGCGGGGCTGGTCTTCCCGGCATTCTTCCAGGCTGCGATAGACCGCGTGCCGCTCGTCGTCGGAAGGCGTCATGCGCGTATCGATACCGCTCCCTTCAGACAGCGGCTCAAACCGATTGCCATGCATGAAACGATTGAATTTTCCAGTCGATAAAAATGAAATCGCAAGCCTGTCCGCCCCACCTAGCATCTGGCCCACGACGACATACTCCACACTTTTTCTTACCGGATGCACGTCCCGTTGACGCGGCCTGTCGAAAACTATCTTGCTCCCGATCTGAAACAAATCAAGTATGGAACGCATCTCTTCGGTGACGATATCATTTTTCATCGATCAATCTCCCCGAACACGATATCCATGCTGCCGACGATGGCCACGGTGTCGGCCAGCATGGTGCCGGGACACATGAATTCCGCGCCTTGCAGATGGGGGAAGCCGGGCGAGCGGATTTTGCAGCGGTAGGGCCGGTTGGTGCCGTCTGCCACCAGATAGACGCCGAATTCGCCCTTCGGCGCTTCCACCGCCGTATAAGTTTCGCCTGCGGGAACGTGATAGCCTTCGGTATAAAGCTTGAAGTGATGGATCAGCGACTCCATCGAGCTTTTCATCTCCGCGCGCGGCGGCGGCGCGATCTTGCGGTTTTCGGTCATGACCGGGCCGGACGGAATTTCCGTGAGGCATTGGCGCATGATTTTAAGCGACTGCCGCATTTCTTCCACGCGCACCAGATAGCGGGCATAGCAATCGCCCGTCAGCCCCCACCGGCACGTCGAAATCCATCTTGTCATACACGTCATAAGGCTGCGCCTTGCGCAAATCCCAGGCGACATTGCTGGCGCGCAGCATCGGCCCGGTGAAACCCCAGTCGAGCGCCTGCTCCTTCGTCACCACGCCGATATCGATGGTGCGCTGCTTGAAGATGCGGTTATTGGTCAGAAGATTTTCGAGATCGTTGCAGAATTTGGGAAAACGCTCGGTCCAGGCCCAGATATCGTCGGTCATGCCGTCAGGCATATCCTGATGCACGCCGCCGGGCCGGAAATAGTTGGCATGCATTCTTGCGCCAGACACGCGCTCGTAAAATTCCATCAGCTCTTCGCGCTGCTCGAAGCCCCACAGCGAAGGCGTCACCGCGCCGACATCGATGGCGAAAGTGGTAATGTTTAAAAGATGGTTGAGGATGCGGGTGATTTCCGAGAACAGCACGCGGATATACTGGCCACGCGGCGGCGCTTCGATGCCGAGCAGTTTCTCGATGGCCAAAGCGAACGCATGCTCCTGGCACATCGGCGACACGTAATCGAGGCGGTCGAAATAGGGTAAAGCCTGGAGATAGGTCTTGTGCTCGATCAGCTTCTCGGTGCCGCGATGCAGGAAACCGATATGCGGATCGGCGCGCTCTACCACCTCGCCGTCCATTTCCAGGATCAGGCGCAGCACGCCGTGCGCCGCCGGATGCTGCGGCCCGAAATTCATCGTGAACGGCACTTGGCGCTTGCCTTCGGCGGGCTGTTCGGGGCTGATCTTCATTATTTCTCCGCCTTCGCTTGCGGTGCGGCTTTTTCATCCCCAGGCAACAGCACGTTCGTCATGCCTTCCCAGGGACTCATGAAATCGAAATTGCGGAAATCCTGCGCCAGCTTGACCGGCTCATAGACGACGCGCTTCTGGTCGTTGTCATAGCGCACCTCGGTATAGCCGGTAAGCGGAAAATCCTTGCGCATCGGATGCCCATCGAAGCCGTAATCCGTAAGAATGCGGCGCAGATCGGGATGGCCGGTGAAAACCACGCCGAACAAATCCCAGCACTCGCGCTCGAACCAGCCGGCGGCGCTATAGACGCTCGTTACGCTCGGCACGGACGTCGCCTCGCTCGCCGTCAGCTTGATCCTGATGCGCAGATTTTTCGACAGGCTCAACAAATGATAGACGACCTCGAAACGCTCGGGACGCGCCGGATAATCGGCGCCGCAAATATCGATCAGCATGGTGAATCGGGTCGCAGGATCGTCTTTCAATGCGCGCAGCACCTCGGCAATGCGGTCGCGTCCGACCGTTACGGCAAGCTCGCCGAGTTCGACGCCGGACGCCAGCACGGCGCTCCCGAGAATACTGCGGATCGCTGCCTCGTCCGGCAATTGAGTATATTCCGCCATCATTGCTGCGCCATCTGCTCGAAGTCCTCGACCGCGATCGGATGCAGTTTCGCGACGCCGATCAGGGTTTCCAGAGCCAATCGGAAAGCGATCTCCGGCGCCAGGGTATCCTTGGTGACGGTCAGAATGCGGCATAAGACCAAGGTCATGGCCAGCACCGCCTCGCCGGAAGAAAGCCGGTTCCTGCGATAGATTTCCAGTATCTTGTCGCGCGCATAGGCGGCGCCCGCCATGGCCCAGAAATTAGGGCGGTGCTCCATCGGGATTGACAATACGGGCAACTGGTTTTTGTCGATTCCGATGACGGCGGCGCGAAAAATATCGTCGATGTTGGGAAATTTATGCTCGGACAGCCCGACTTTTTTGCCCGTGAAGAGAATGTAATCGAGAATATTGCCGCCTTTTTCTTCGCAGATAATGCCGTTGACTTGTCCGGAGAAAATCACGCCGCGCTTGCTGTAAAGCTCGCCTTCGGGGATCGTGGCGCGCAACGCCGCTTCCGCCGTTATCGCCGCTACGGTGCTGATCAGCGTGTTGACGTGAATGCCGAGATCATCGGCATGCATATCGAGCATCGCCTTTTCGATAGTCTTAGCGGCGGTCTTTACCCGGTCGTTAAGTTCAGGAAGCATAAGCGTCTACCCTCTCTGGATGACGCGGTTGCCGCGCCTGATTTTCCGGTGCAACTGCATGATGCCGTAAAGCAGGGCTTCCGCGGTCGGAGGGCAGCCTGGAACATAGATATCCACCGGCACGATCCGGTCGCAGCCCCCGCACCACGGAATAGGAATAATGGTAATAACCGCCGCCATTGGCGCAGCTGCCCCATCGAGATAACCCAGCGCGGCTCCGGCATCTGATCATATACCTTGCGCAAGGCAGGCGCCATTTTGTTGCATAGAGTGCCGGCGACGATCATCACGTCCGACTGGCGCGGCGAGGCGCGCGGCATCATGCCGAAACGATCGAGGTCGTAGCGGCTCATATAGACATGGATCATCTCTACGCCGCAGCAGGCGAGGCCGAACGTCATCGGCCACATCGAGCCGGTGCGCGCCCATGTGAGCAGATCGTCGATCTTCGCGAGCACGAAGCCCTTGTCCTGGACTTTCTCGCCGATTTGCCGGGCGACGTCATTCGGCATCAACGGCACGGCAGGCGCGATTATTCCCATTCCAGCGCCCCTTTCTTCCATTCATAGATAAAACCGACCGTCAGCACGGCCAGGAACAGCACCATCGAACCGAATCCGAACCAGCCAATAGCGCCCAGCGTAATCGCCCACGGAAACAGAAACGCTATTTCAAGATCGAAGATGATGAACAGAATCGAAACCAGATAGAACCGCACGTCGAAACGACGGCGGGCATCGGAAAATGGAGCGAAGCCGCATTCATAGGCCGAATTTTTTTCGCTGTCGGGCTTATGCGCGCCGAGAATGAATGACAAGCCGACCGCCGTGCACGCGACCACGATGGCGATGCCGATAAACAGCAACACCGGAAAATAAGAAGCGGCCAGATCGGGAGAAACAATGGGCGACATCGACGATACCTGCATACGGCGCGTGATTTCTGCGCCAGCAGCCGCAAATTGAGCCTTTTGATTAAGAAAATCAAGCGGTAAGCGGCCCCGCCGAGCTTCCCTCAAAGATGGGCTTTTTCTTGAAATAAATGGCGCGAGCGACGGGACTTGAACCCGCGACCTCCGGCGTGACAGGCCGGCGCTCTAACCAACTGAGCTACGCCCGCGCAGGGCTTAATTAGGTATAAGGTTGCGCTGTGATAGGGCAAAACCCAGGCCGGTGTCAAATGCCTATCGCAGCGCGGGGTCGCGAAATTAGACGGCGACCGCGCGTCTTTGATGTTCGCGGTCGGAATTCGCCTGGATAATCGCCTGTGGCTGGCTTATCCGCCCTATGGAAACATACTGGAATCCGGATTCGGCAACTTCCACGGGATTATAGACATTGCGGAAATCGACCAGCAGGGATTCAGCCATCAGTTCGCGCACGCGGGCAAAGTCCAGCGCGCGGAACTCGTTCCATTCGGTCAGGATCACCGCCGCATGAGCGCCGGCCAACGCGTCATAAGTATCCTGCGCCCAGTTCACGTCTGGCAGCAGCTTGGCCGCTTCCTTCATGCCGACAGGATCGTAAGCCTTAATGACAGCGCCCGCGGCCTGTAAATCCGGGATCAGGTTGAGGGCGACGCTATCGCGCATATCGTCGGTATTGGGCTTGAAGGTCACGCCCAGCACGGCGACGGTTTTCCCCTTCACATCGCCGCCGCAGGCCGCGATAACCCGTCCGGCCATGCCGCGCTTGCGGTTTTCATTGGCCTCCACGACGGCTTCGATGATCGAGATCGGCGCGCCGAAATCCTGCGCCGTCTTGACCAATGCCTTGGTATCCTTCGGAAAGCATGAACCGCCATAGCCGGGACCGGCATGGAGAAATTTACGCCCGATCCGCCCGTCAAGGCCGATGCCCTTCGCCACGTCCTGAACGTCCGCGCCGACTTTTTCGCACAAATCGGCGATTTCGTTGATGAAGGTAATCTTGGCCGCCAGGAAAGCGTTGCCCGCATATTTGGTGAGTTCGGAGGTTTCCAGCCCGGTTTGCAGGATCGGCGTTTCCAGCAGATACAACGGCCGGTATAGCGCGCGCATCACCGCGCCGCCGCGTTCGTCCTCGACGCCGATCACGACCCGGTCGGGGCGCATGAAATCGCCGATCGCCGAGCCTTCGCGCAGGAATTCCGGATTCGAGCACATCGCAAAATCGGCGGTCGGATTGGCTTCGCGGATGATCCGCGCCACTTCGCGGCCGGTGCCGACGGGAACCGTGGATTTGGTCACGACGACCGTGAACCGCTTGCCGATCACTGCCGCGATGTCGCGCGCGGCCTGATAGACATAGCTCAGATCGGCATGACCGTCGCCGCGGCGGCTTGGCGTGCCGACGGCGATAAAGATCGCGTCCGCGCCTTCCTGCATCGCGTCAGAGAGGCTGGTTTCGAATTCCAGCCTGCCTGCCGCCATGTTCTTGGCGACCAGATCATCGAGACCCGGCTCATAAATCGGGATTTGGCCCTTTTTCAGCCGCTCGATCTTGCCCGCATCGGGATCGACACAGCAGACCCATACACCGAATTCAGCGAAACAGGCTCCGGAAACCAGACCCACATAACCGGCACCAAGAATAACGATACGCATTGATATATCCCCCTGAGATCATATTTTAGTGTTTGAATTGTTGTAGCGGCAAGCTTTTCTCAAAGCCCCGCCCGCATCTTTCGCCGCTATCGCATGCCTATCGTCTGAAGGCAGGCACGAGGCCGACGATATGCTTTGCCGCCAGGGCATTAATCGCACGCCATACGAATACTTGATAATCAATAAAATAGCGGCGCCACAGCGGCGAGGCTCTTTATAGAGCCTGTAGGCGAACCGTAAATTGAGTTTATCGATCCACTTCGGATAATAGCTTTCTTTTTCCAGATATTGATTGAGAAATCCGCCGCAGGTGATGGCGACGCCTTTATATCCGGCATCACGAAGCGCCAGAAGCAGCATTTCCTGCCGCGGAGCGCCCATGGCCACGATGACGGCATCCGGCGATTGGTTCATGATGGCGGCCACTTTAGGGGCTATATCGCCATAGCCATGATCCGCGCAACGACTTGCAGACCGGGATAGTTTCCGGAGATTTTTTTGCCGACTTCCTCGGCCAGCGCGGGGCTGCCCGCCAATCAGCATAAGCTTATGATTGTTGCGGGCCAGCGTTTCAAAAAACGGCCCGGCGAGCGAAGACATATCGAAACTGATGCGCTGGCATGAATTGTCGCCGCTGATAACCCGGCAAAGCTCGCCACGCTCTCTCCGTCCGGCAATACAACGGACATTTGCTTGAGCGCCGACAGATACTGAGGCTCTTTCTTGGCCACCGCCCATGCGAAGGGATTTACGAAAGTGATAAAACGCTGCGGGTCTTTTTCATCCAGCAATCGGCAGACGTTTTCTATCGTTATACCAAGACTGAGGGGCAACACCTAAAAAGTCGGTCTGCTTTTTCATAATCATGGTTGACTTTGTAAAAAATAGATGATTCAACAAATGACTGCTTTTTTTATACCATATTGAACGCAGTTGCAATATTTTTTTGCAATTGCAGCAAAGTTATTAACAGTCCGGTTTCTTTTACCTTCATTATAGGGTCTATATCCCTATATTTATCAAATTATTGCTAATATAAGTTAATTTATCCCCTGTTCTATATTTCGGGGTTAATTATAGAGGCAGACTCAGGATCGACTATAGATACCGGCGGAGCCGCTTTCTGTTTAGCAATCTTTTGGATGAAAGCAAAAAGAAACTTCATTTGCTGCCATTGGACGACTACGGAGGTTATCAAATATACGCCTCCCCCTAAAAGAATGGATGCCGAAAGATGCAGCCAGGGGTTTTTGAGGCCGAAAATCAGACTCCCCGAAAAAATGTATCGCCAGCAGCATCGCCGCCGACGCGGCCAGCGGAGCCCATAGACGCCGGAACTCACGCCATAGCTTAAGAGACGCCTTGCGCGCCACTATATATATGTAAATCGGCACGGCCAGGGCCGACATGCCGACCAATCCCAGGATAAGGGCACCAGCCCATGGGGGGCCAGAAAAAACATCAACATGACATTTCCCGCTACAAGGATCGTCTGGACACGAAGGTAGGTCCCCGTTTGATTATGCGCGCGCAGAATATCGCGCATGATGATGATGAATGGGGTAGTTCCTCCGGTTATGAGCAGCAGCTGAAGGACGGGTATGGCCGGCTTCCATGCTTCGCCGAAAAACAGCGGCACATACATCGAAGCGGTAATAGCGGCTCCCGCGATGGCAGGAAACACCAAGGTGCCTGTCACGACGATAATCTGGCCGAGAATCTTTTTCTGTTCCTGATGGTCGTCTTTGATGTTCGAAAAAGCGGGGTATAGAACGACCGCGAACGGATGAATCAGTACGTCGTACATCGACTGGCGAATGCGTTCGACCATGCCGAAATGCCCGACCGAGGCCGGGCCGAGAAAATTGCCGATCAGCAGGCGGGAGATTGCTGTTCAAAAAAATTGCACGAAAGACGATCCCGTCATCTTGATGCCGGGCGCCAGCACGGTAGGCAAATCCGCGCGGGCTGAACATCAGGCGGGGACGCCAGCCGCAGCCCGGCCATATGATTGCATTCGTCACGCTATACATGACGATCTGTTGCGCCACCAGCGCATAGGCGCCGAAGCCCTTCACCGCCATCACAATGCCGGTCACGCCGCCAATAAAATTGGCGATGATCGTGCGAATGGTAAAGACCCTGAAATTCATGGACTTATAGACCAGCGCCGTCGGCACTGACGATCCGGCGATGAGAAGCGGTATTACGGCGAACCACCGCAGCAGCGGTTCGAGATCGGCATGATTCATGATCGCGGCATAAGGCGCGGCGGCGGCTTGCCAAGCATCGCCATCACAATCCCGGCCGCTATCACCGTCCAGAACAAGGTCGAGAGCCTTCGATCATCGCGCAGCTGAAGGTTCACGATGCCGTCGACGATATCCATGATAACGAAATAACAGAATGTTATGTATATGTAGCACAGATTGACCAGGCCCATCTCTTCGGGACCGACGATGCGCGCGATGACGATAAAAACAACGAAGGGAAAATCCTTGCTGCGCGCCCTTCTCCAGCAGCGCCCAGAACGCTCCATGCGCCATTTTTTTACGGATGGACATTAAAAACCCATGCTATCAAATGAGGGTGTCGGCAACGGCTATTCCGTATCTGATAATAGATGAGCAAGCGTTTTTCGGAGCGGCCTTTATGCACTCTTTCATGTAAGACAACGATTGAATGAAGAGTCCCTTGCGAACATGCAGCGACGCGATGAAAAAACCAATATATGCGAAATTCTCTGCGCGCGTAAATCGGCGAGATGCTCTTCTGAAAATCTTTTGGTTATGCGCGCATCGGTATAGACAGTATCCAGGGCAGGAATGAAATTGTCGTAGGAGGTGCTGACCGTCTGGCTGATTCGGAGGAAAGCTCACGATATTCAAGGGCCGTGAAATTCGGGACATATACAAACGGGCCCGCCGTGGCCACCAGAGTCCATGCAACCCAATCGCCGGAGGAACGCAGATTCTTCTCCCAGCATTTCGTATCGAGAGCGGCATGGCGCCGGATCAAGGCGCATCCTCCTTAGGCATATGATTGCCCGGTCAGAAAATTCTCAAGCACGTCTCCCGACGGACGGTTAGGATTCCGTAAAAAGCGCCGAATGCCAAATCGCCTTCCGCGCTCATTGATGCGCACGAAATCCGCATAGGCGAGAACGGCGTGAGGCGCTTTCGCCAGCGCCTCTTGCAAGACCCTCAAAGGTGCGAGGGCACAGACAGTCATCGGCATCGAAAAAACTCAGCAAGTCGCGAGAAGCCGCCAGCGTCCCCGGCCCAGCGCGCCGCGGACGGCCCCGCCTTCTTTTGCTGGATCAAACGAATTCGCGGATCCGCGTAGCTCTTGATAATATCTGTCGTACTGTCGGTCGACCCATCGTCCACGATGATGAGTTCCCAATCATTGCACCGTCTGGGCAATGACGGAATCGATAGCTTCACGCAAGAAGCGTTCGGCGTTGTATGCAAGGCATAATGACGGAAACGGACATCGAATTTCTCACTAAATTTGCGAATTCACAGGAATCTGTCGGCAATCGTCAGAACATATTTGAAGACCAACTCGGGTATCTGTTGCGGATTTCCCAAAACAGATTTTTTCAAACAGACCAGGGATTCTTTCCACGCCCCTTTGCGTATATTAAGCGACGCCATATAGGACCACATCTGAGACTCCCGCCGGCGGCGAATCTCGCCTAACTTCTGCGGCGAAAATCTCATCTTGATCCGCGGGTCGTTGAAAACCCGCTCTAAGCTGGGCAAAACCTTATCAAAGTCAATATTGATTTGCTGGCTAAGCCCCGAAGCCAGTTCCCGAATATTCGAGCGCCGTAAAATTCGGCACATAAATGAAAGGCCCGGTTGCCGCCAGGATCGTCCATGCAACCCCAATCCTCCGCACAACGCAAGGTTTCAATCCAGCAATGGCTATCAATGGCCGATTGCCGCCGCACCAAAGCGCAGCCGCCGTTCGGCAATCAGGGTCTTTTGCAATGACTGCTCCAGCATATCACCGGACGAACGGCAGGACGGCCGGACAAAGCGGCGCAGGCCATAACGCTGCCCTTGGGCGTCTATGCGAACGAAATCGGCATAAGCCAACACGGCCTCGGGCGCGTGTTGAAGGGCTTTGCCCAGGACTTCCATGGCGCGCGGCGTCAGGCGATCATCGGAATCGAGATAACAAATCAGCCCGTGCGATGCCGCTACCGTTCCGGCCATGCGCGCCGCGCCCGGACCGCTGTTTTTGGCTTGCTTCAAAAGGCGGATACGCGGATCGGCATAGGCTTGGGCGATCGCGGCCGTGCCGTCGGTCGAGCAATCATCGACGACGATAAGCTCCCAGTCCCTTATGCGTCTGGGCAATAACCGAGTCTATGGCTTCGCGCAGAAAATCGCTCGGCGTTATAGGCCGCCATGACGACCGTGATGCTCATGCCGCACCCGCCGCCGCGATGCTGTCATAATAATCCTCGAGCGCCGCCGTGCATTTCCAATATCGAAACGGCTGCGCATAAATCCGGCGCGGCGCGCGACATGGATTCAGCCAAGACATCGTCCGTTATCAGACGCGTCAGACATCCCGCCAGCGCATCGACATCTTTTTCGGCAAAAGCGAAACCGGTCGAACCGTGCATAATGCCTCGGTAGCCCCTCCCTTTGCCGATGTTACGACCGGCACGCCGCAAGCCTGCGCTTCGAGAATGACAATAGGCAATCCTTCCGCATCGCCATTCTTCGCTGTAACGCTGGGCAGACAGAATATCCGCGCTTCGTCCAATTGCCGTTTGACATCATCGGAAGACATGCTCCCGGTGAAAGTCAACGGAAACATTCAGGCTGGCGGGCGCGCTTCCTTGAAAGATTCCATCATCGGACCGGTGCCGACCATAACCAATTCGGCATCAGGCACTTCCGCGCGGACGCGGGCAAAACGCGTCTATGAGATATTGTCCGCCTTTTTTTTCCACCATCCTGCCGACATAGAGAATGCGGCGCTTGCGTTGCGCGACCGGGACCGTGCCAGGGCTGAATTTGTTCGGATCGATGCCGATATACCGCACCGTGATGCGCTCGGCCGGAATGCCCGAATTCTATCGCGCGGAGACGGACGGCTTCGCTCACGGCAATGAAGGAGACGCCAGCTGATGGCGAGGTCGAGCAATTTCTTGGGATACCGGCTCATGCCCTTCAAAACCTGGCTCTCCCAGAACTCACGATAAGTATGAATATCATAGCCATGCAGGGTCACGGCGATGGGCAGCCCAAGCTTGCGGAGAACGGGCCACCACACCACCGCATCAATGCCGAAATGCACATGGACAAGGGAAGCGGAGAACGATTTCAACCGGGCCGCAATGCCTGGAGACATGATGCCCATCTTCCAGAACAGCTTGCCGAGCTTGCCGGGAAAAAAGTTTTCGACGATATGAGGGTTCAGCCCGTCCAGCGGCAGGCCATGCACATTTTCATTGCCGACGAGAACGGCTTTCCACCGCCTGCAGGCGAGCATCTGCTCCGGATGAAGGTCTCCGAATAACCCAGGCAATTGGAGCGAACGACGAGAACTGTTTTCATTTTTATATATGCCCGTCTGCCTTCATGCGTATAGGCGCGTATGCGTTATACGTTACGCCGCAAAGTCCCGCCCACATGCCGAGCCGAAGGCGATCATGGAAAGCGCTTTTACGCCAACATGCTTGAATGCGGCACAAAATAAGAAGGCAGCATGATAAAACCCAAGGCAATCCGCCCGGTTCCCTTGACCGCGCGCAGCAGCAGCCGGGAAAACGGCGCATGATTCAGCCGTTCGCACAGGGCCAGCGTGTTGCCGTAGCGGAACTTCCGGCGCACGATCCATTCAAGGTTAACGCGGTTAGGAAAGACGTTTTCCGTCACGACGGCCCGCGCCGCGCCGGCGATTTTCAGCTCATATTTCTCCTGCGCCGTATAAAGGAAGAACTCGTCCTCGCCGCCCGCATGGTTAAAGCGCGGATCGAAGCGGTGTCCGGTGCGGCGCAGGAAATTGCAGGAGATCATGATATTGTTGCTGCCGCGAGAGAGGGCTTCGCTGCCGTCGTTCAGGATCGGCGGCGCGTCGAAGAAATGCCCCTTGCGCACCCAGTCCGGCGTCTCGGACGGCATCGCGTAGCGGATCGCGCCGCACACGCATTCTGCATTGGCTTCCCTTTGGGTTGTGATCATTTCGTCCAGCCAACGCTCGCTCGCCGTCTCATCGTCGTCGATGAAGCACAGGAAATCCGCCTGCCCTACGACTGTTTCGATAGCCGTGTTGCGAACATGCGAAAGCCCCTGCCGTGCTTCCGCGACATAGCGAAGCTTCAATGCGCCCCGCTTCAGAAAATCTTCATAGACCGCGCGCGCCGAACCTTCTCCATCATTATCGATGAGGACGACTTCCCACTCCGGCCTGCGTTTGAGGGCGAATTCCTGCCTTTCGAGCGACCGCAGCAGCAGACTCAGACTCTCCGGTCTTTATAAGTCGGGATGCAGATGGAGATGCGGAGATTCGTCATATCAGGCCTTCCCCGAAGAAATCGCCGCGCACATCGCGATGCTGGCGAAGATCAAGAATCCGCTCTGGCAGCAGAAGGAGACCGCTTGACGGCGGTTCACACCGATATCAACCAGCGCCACTGGCTTCTGGACGCTATGCCGTCCGCCTTGCGGCCCTACGCGCTTCTGGCGCGGTGGGATCGTCCGATAGGCACCTGGCTGCTGCTGCTGCCGTCCTGGTGGGCGATGGCCCTGGCGGCTGACGGATGGCCCGACATCGATTTGATGATGCTGTTCGCGGGCGGGCGCTGTCGCCATGAGGGGGGCGGGCTGCACGATCAACGACATCCTGGACCGCGACATCGACGCGCGGGTCGATCGCACGAAATCCCGCCCTTTGCCGAGCGGCAAGATTACGGTCTGGCAGGCGGTGGCTTTTCTCGCCTTCCAGGCCTTGCCGGCTGTCATGATCTTGGCGGAATTGCCGCGGCTGACGATATGGCTCGGCATGGCATCGCTGCCGCTGATTGCGATATACCCGTTGATGAAGCGCTTCACCTGGTGGCCGCAGCTTGTGCTGGGCATGATTTTCAACTGGGGCGTTCTGATGGGATGGGCGGCGGCGACCGGCAGTCTGTCGCCCGCCGCCTATGCGCTCTATCTCGGCGCGGTGATGTGGACGATGGTCTATGATACGATCTACGCGCACCAGGACAAGGAAGACGACAGGCTGGCGGGCGTCAAATCGACCGCCCTGTTGTTCGGCAAATGGTCGCGGCCGATTTTATTCGGATTCGCGGCGCTTAGCCTGGGTTTGCTGGCGGCGGCGGGCGCGATCGCCGGATTAGGCTGGGGTTTCTATGCGGGATTGGGCGGGGCGGCGATTTTTCTGCTGCGGCATTTGCGGGCATGGAAAATCGACGATCCGGCGGATTGCCTGAAAAGATTCCGCTCCAGCCGCGATTTCGGCCTGTTGGTGCTGGCCGCGATCATGCTCGGCAAGTTCTTCTGATTACTCCGCCGCGACCGCTTGATGGGCGATCTCTCTGGAATCGCGGTAATCCTTCAGCCGCGTGGCGCGCAAAGCCCGCTCGCCGTGATTGTCCATCAGCCGCACCCAGGATTTGAATTCCTCTTCCGATATCTGATAGCGGGAGCAGGCTTCCTCGACCGACAGCAGGCCGTCATGCACGCCCGCGACCACAGCGGCCTTGCGGCGCATGACCCAGCGTTTGGTGTCGGGAGGGGGCAGCTTGCCCAGTTCACGCTTATGCTCCGAAATGCGCACAATGCGGACGGTTTCGCCAGATGCAGGAATGGCGGCGTTGAAATGAGACATGACACTATGCTCCCTTAAAAATACGCAACGTGATGAAATCAAGATTAAGCCTATCCTGAGCCGCTTAAAAAAAAACTAATCCTGCCGCAAATACAATCGAATTGGCCGTAATTACGCGGAAATCATGGAAAAATAGAGTTTCCACGCCATGCCGCATAGGCCGGATTGCCGCGATCATTCATGTAGTTTTGGTTAAAAAGGGGGACAGCCTAGAGGCATAATCCGCCGATATGGCTTACGCGGAACCGGCTGTCGCCCCATGTCGCCGCCTTTTGGGCGGGCAGGCCGCTATCGCTCAGTATTTCATCGCCCCTGGAGAAGGCTTGCGCGTTCTCGCATCTTAGGCGTGGCAAGGCATTGCTGAGATTGTTGGCGGGTCCGAAAGTCGAGGCCAGATCGACGGCGCGACTCATGCGGATGAGCAAGCCGGCGCTTCGCCCGGTGAGATTTCTCGGCGCCGTTAGAGTGACGCCTTGAAACAGGCTGCGAGCGTAAGCGACAACCCCGTCATCGCGGGTTTCGGCGTCGGCGGGCGAGAAAAGAGGCGTGTCGAGTATGGGATAATCCAGATCGATGCTTTGCCGGGCGTAGTCGGATGCCATCCTCATCAAGGTGGCGCGATTTTGAGCCTTCACTGCCGCGCCGAAACCTGGTTTTGTCCTCATATCATTGGCTAGAAGCCTCAGGGAAGTTCCCGTATTGTGGCCTGTATCGCCGAAGCCGACTATAAGAAAATCGCGCGTATCAGCCATGGTTTCCAGTTTTTCCGCCATGTCTTCTTCGTCGTTTTTAATGCGGATTAATCCCCAATAGGTATCGCTGATCGCTTCAATGCGGCGATTATACATAAGGTCGGTTTCCCATGAGGGCCGCATAAACCCTTTTAGGCAATGGCCGTACTCATGCAGGCGAATGAATTGGCCTCTGTCGGCGATATCGAGCCTGAGCTTGAATGCCGGGGATATCGGCACGATGGAATTTTTTTCGATAAGTGCCGAAAGAGGCTTCCCGCTCGATAGAGCAACGCAGCGGTAAGAAGGGTCGGCAGGGTCTAATACTGACTTGACAGCGTAACCGAAAGATTATGAAGCGCTTGGTCGTTATTGAGAACGGAATTTTCCGATGCGCGGGTTTTCATCTGGCGCAGCGTGGTCGTGATAGCATTGACCTCGGTTTGTCGCGCCCCGCGTTTGGAAAGTTTTTTTTCGACATCGGCGATAAGCTTGTCGGGATCGTCATAAGCGCCGGAATTGATCTCCAGGATACGGTCTTCGAGGCTAAGGCTGGGGGGAGGAGCGGACTTCCTGAAATGGGCGCAATTCGCCGTTGTCGCCGCAAGCAAAACCGGAGCGGCGATGCGCCATAGGCGCTGGATGAAAGGGTGCCCGATATAGCGATTTTTGGGGGTGGGTGGTTTCTTCGGAGGCCGCCTTGCGTTTCTGCGCGGAAAGCTGCCTGGCCATTTTCTGTTACCGCAGCCTGTGAAGGCCGTCGGTGATGCGCACCGGCCTTTTCTCTTCGATTTCCGCGACGATCAGGTCATAGCCCGCCCGTAGCGATTCGATGGCGCTGGCGCCCAAAGTGAAGCGCTGATGCATGGGGCAATGCGATTCGTCATAGATGGTCAGAATTTGTCCCGTCAGCGCGTAGCTTTTGGGCGCGGCGCTCAGAGCTTGGGAAAGAAGCACAAGCTGGCCGTTTTCGCTGATGAAGACGGCGGCTTCTTCCAAAGAGTCCGGAGACGCCGCTTGCGGGGCATGGAGCATGAAGACATCCAGCGCATGATTTCCGAAGGCGCATAACCCTAATCATGCCATGGTGAAAATTTCGAGGTGAAAATGGGCCGCTTTGCTTCGCGCATGAGTTGCGAGCCGCGGATCGCGCAGCATGAAAACCATGCCGTTAGCATTTCTTAACCAGCGCCTTTTACAATAAATATCCCCGCACGATGCCTAACAAATATGCCACTCAGGCCAAAACGGCATGGATCAAGACAGCCTTAAAGACATCCGCGTTTTGACGGTCGACGACGAAAGGCTCATTCGCGATCTCGTGCGCGACGTGCTCATGAGTCTCGGGTTTCGCGACATCACGCAATTGAACAGCGGACGCCAGGCGATAGACGCCGTCTCGACCTTTTCATTCGATTTTATCATCACCGACTGGCGCATGAAGGATTTAGATGGCATCGATCTTATCCGTTACGTCCGCCGTTCGCCGCAATGCCGCTGCCCGCACGTACCGATCATTCTGCTTACCGGAAACACCGAAGCGCATTACGTGCTTGAAGCGCGCGACGCGGGTGTCAACGAATATATGATCAAGCCTTTTTCCGCCGAGCAACTGGTGCGCCGCATTCGCTCGATCATCGAGAAGCCGCGCAGCTTCGTCGTGACGCCGACATATAGCGGACCCGACAGGCGGCGCAGCAACCAGCCGCCGCCCCAGGGCCGAGATCGCCGCAAGAGAAAACCTAAACCGTCCGGAGGACGATATGGCTGAACAGAATGACGATAGCGTCAAAGTCTATGAACCGGACCATTCGTTGCATAATAGGATCGGCAAGGGCACGCTCGACCAGGTATTGTCGAAGGAAGCTGTCGCTCACGCCGAACAAGCGATTCAGCAGTCATCGGACAAGTTCGCCGAAGAGTGCAAGCAGCGGCTCGAAGCCCTGGAAGCCAGCTATGCCGCCCTGCAGCAGAGCCCGGAGATGGATGCGGTGCTGCTGGCGCCGGTGATCGACGCGGCTTTCTCGATCAAAATCGCGGCGGCGCAGAGCGGTTACGATCTCGCCTCGGCCATCGCGAAATCTTTGCATCTGCATTGCGAGAATCTCGGATTCGCCGAGCTTTCGCCGAAAAATATGGACGTCATCGCCTGGCATATTTCAAGCATCCGGCATCTGCTGAACAATAAAATCAAGGGGACGGGCGGATCCATCGGCGCCGCCATCATGGGAGAGATTCAGAAGCTGGGGTGAGGGGTAAGATTAGTCGCTTCTTTGCGAAGGCTCTTCCTGAATGCGATTGGCCGTATGTTGGGATTTTCGATCATTATGATCTGCAATCCGCTGCTTTAAGTCAGCAGTAGCGCCACTGCTTCGCCCTAACGGTCTACGGTGGCTGCGCCACGCGTAGCCCGTAAGGGCGAAGCGTGGTTGGGGCGGGAGGGATCGAACCTCCGAATGACGGAATCAAAATCCGTTGCCTTACCGCTTGGCGACGCCCCAATAGAATCGATTCTTTGCAAATTATGGCTCGATTCGACCGATGAATTAACCATTCTTCGCTAAGAAGCATAGAAGCGCGGAAACTAGCCCGGTCAAGGACTTGGCGCAAGCATTTCAATGAAAAATGCGCTTTCGGGGCATGGATTTCTTACGAATGGCGCTGTCATCTAAGACAATCTTAAGCATTCCATGTCATAGTGGCTCCAATCCAGAAAACAAAAAACATGACACACAATATCTTGGGAAAACGATGGCCAAGCCTGAAAGCCTTATCGATAAGACGTTTGCCGAGGGCATGGCCCTTACGGTGGAAGCGCGCAATTATATCGCCTTTCACGAGCAGGCGGATCGGCGGATGCTTGACCTTCCCGGCTGCCTGCATGTCGGCTATCAGCATACGCGGGTTTCGGCCCGGCTGATTCAGGTGATGACCTGGCTGCTGGCGATGAAGGCGTATTTGTCGGGCGAGATTACCCGCGAGCAGTTCATCTCGCCGCAATTCGCGCTGGCGGGCGGCAATGAATGCATAGACCCCAGCGGGCCTGAGCTTGTCGACGAATTGCCGCAGGGATTGCGCAGCCTGCTCGATCGCAGCCATAAATTATACAGCCGCGTCCAGCGCCTCGACGAGATGGTGCGTTCGCGCATGGCGGATGAAGAAGCCGAAAAAAGCAAAAGCAAATTCGGCTTGCGGCTAGCCTGATCCTCGTCCTGCCTCATTGTTATTGTCCGGATTGCGCGCGCTCTTGATGATTAAGCGGGCTGAGGCTTTCCGCCATTCGCTCTTGGCCCGAATACCGAGCGCACCCGCTCCGGGATCGGGCGGTTCGCCGCCGCTTCGCTGCGCTCGGCGAAACCCGGCGTGACGTAGTCGGGAAATTTCGCGCTGAAGGCCATGACATTCGCCGCGAATGCCGGATCGTCGATAATCGCGGGATTGGCTCCGATGATTTCTCCGAGCATGTTCATAGTCCTGATAACCAATCCCCGCGCCTGGCTGGATTCGCTCATGAGACGTTTGGCTTCAGGGCTTGCGCGCGACGGGGAGCCGGCATTCGCGCCGCTTGCGCCGCGCGAGGCCAGCTCCGCTTCCCGCGCCGCATAGCCTAAGACCCGGTTCGCCAAGGCCGGCGTGCATGCCGCCCCGGCTTCCTCGCGTCCCGTCATTTCCGCGGCCAGTATCTTCATGGACTCGATGGCATAGATTTTACCCATCCATTCCTGGCCGTGAGAATCTTCGCCATAGGGGCCGGTATAGGGGCGTTCGACCACAGCCATGTGTTCGGAAGCCGCGACCGAAAAACGGGTTATGGATTTTTGCTGGATGTCGCTCATAATGGCTTTATTTCAAATATAAACGCACGCGGCCGAAATTCGACGCTCAATAATGACCCATATTATTTTAAGATGCGCTTAAAGCGCCTTAAGCAGGCCGAGGATTTCCGCCATTGGCTCTCGGGCCGAATACCGAACGCACCCGCTCCGGGGCCGGGCGCTCGGGAGGATTCGCCGCCGCTTCGCTGCGCTCGACGAAATCGGTCGTCAGAAGCCAGGGAAATCTTTCGCTAAAATCCACGGCCTTCGACGCGAAATTTTGGTCGGCGATGATGGCGGGATTCGCTCTGATGAATTCGCCGAGCGTGCTCAGCACGCGGCACGTCATGGTTTGTGCTTCGGCAGATTCGCATTCGCCGTCGATCGTTTCCTGGTTCCTTGGATCTTGGCCGCTGCTTGGTATCGCGCGCATGCTGAAGCTTGCCTGCTGCGCGGCGTAGTCCATAAGCTGGTTGGCAAGGGCCGGCGTGAAAGTGGCGGACCCGCCTTCATCGTCTCCTGCTGCGGCGCGCGCCGACATTTGGAGATGCTCCAAAGCCCTTTTTTTATTTTTCCATTCTTGAAAATGAATATCTTCCCCGCCCATGCGAGAATGATCTCGCCCATAAGGAACCGTATAGGGCGCTGTAACTGTCGCCACGTTCGCGGCAGCCTGGGCCTGATGGGCGGATGCGTAATCGTTCATAATAAAACTCTGCAATATCGTTTGCCGGAACAGGCCGTCACGGCGGACATTAATGTGTCCGCCGCGTCATCGCGATTTTATGACGTCTTTTTTTCTTTCTTCTTCACCGGGCCGGTGGTCATTTTGATTTTCGGCTCGGCTGTTGCCGCGGCGGCGACCGGAGCTTCGTCGGCATTGGCCGCGTCCTTGGAAGCGGTGATGCCCGCAAAGCGCTTGTTGAACTTCGCCAGCTGGCCGCCGCGATCGACCATGCGATGCTGCCCCGTCCATGCCGGATGCGTCTTGGGGTCGATGTCGAGACGCATCGTGTCGCCCGGCTTGCCCCAGGTGGTACGAGTCTTGAATTCGACGCCGTCGGTCATGACGACGGTAATTTCATGATAAGCGGGGTGAATTTCTGATTTCATAGTCTTGATCCTCGTTAGATTTATGAGTCTTTTAGGCCACAGCCGTAATCCTTTGCAAGAAATTACTCACAGATGTTTTATACTTTCGGAAATCTGTGTTAATATCCCTTAACTAAACTGGTTCCTTCAGAACGCTTTCAAGGTATGGAAACAGACAAAAGAGGGAGAGCATCATGGCCAAAAATTACAAATTAGCGATCGTCGCGGGCGGCTTAGTGGGCTGCGCCGTTGCCGTACGGGCCGAACTTAAGGGCCTCGCCAATGATAACAAACGGCAGTTTTCCCTCAAGAATGTCTCCTATCTATCTGTTCCGCCTCAAGAAAGTCAATGGCCTGCCGGGCTGAAGCTCTACACCGCCGTTTTGATGAATGTCGAGCGCGGCGAGACGCTGGTTAAGGTAACCTACCCGCTGGCGGGCTGATCGGCCACGGCGTCCCACGCCGTCATTGACTCCATCCCCTGTTCATCGCTAGAAACTAGACATATCCCAAGACTTTCGAGTTTTGAGGGTTGCCGTCTCCGGGTTCGCCTGGAACGGGAATCTCGGCCAGTCCGCGTGATCGCGCACTGGCCCGTTTTTGCGTGGTTTAAGGCTAGAGAATGTTTGAGAATTTAACCGGCAAACTGGGCGATATCTTTTCGCGCCTGACGAAACGCGGCAGCATTAACGAAGCCGACGTCGCCGAAGTCATGCGCGAAATCCGCATCGCGCTGCTGGAGGCCGATGTCGCCCTGCCGGTGGTCAAGGATTTCACCGCCAAGGTCACGCAGCGCGCGATAGGGCATGAAGTCCTGCGCTCGATCACGCCGGGGCAGCAGGTCGTCAAGATCGTCCATGACTGCCTGCGCGAACTGCTCGGCGAAGAATCCGTTCCGCTCAACCTCAACGCCGTGCCGCCGGTTTCGATCATGCTGGTCGGCTTGCAGGGCGCGGGCAAGACCACGACGGCGGCCAAGCTGGCGCGTCATCTGCAGGACAAGGAACGCAAGAAAGTCTTGATGGCGTCGCTCGATACGCGCCGTCCGGCGGCGCAGGAGCAGTTGGCCATTCTCGGCCAACAGACCGGCGTCGCCACGCTGCCGATCATCGCCGGACAAGCGCCGCAGGAAATCGCGATGCGCGCCATCGATACCGCGCGGCGCGAGGGTTTCGATATCGTCATTCACGATACCGCCGGACGCCTTTCCATCGACACCGAGCTGATGGCCGAAGTCGCCGCGATCAAGGCCGGCGTGAAACCTCAAGAGGTTTTGCTGGTGGCCGACGCGATGCTGGGCCAGGACGCGGTCAATGTCGCGCAACGTTTCCACGAGGATGTCGGCATCACCGGCATCGTGCTGACGCGCATCGACGGCGATGCGCGCGGCGGCGCGGCGCTGTCGCTGCGCTCGGTCACGGGGCAGCCGATCAAGTTCCTCGGCACCGGCGAAAAAACCGATGCGCTGGAAGTATTCCATCCCGACCGCCTGGCGAACCGGATTCTCGATCTCGGCGATGTCGTGTCGCTGGTCGAGAAGGCGGCGGAGAGCATCGATCGCGACGCCGCAGAAAAGCTGGCCGCGAAGCTGCAAAAGGGTGATTTCGATTTCGACGATATGGCGGAGCAGTTCAAGCAGATGCGCCGCATGGGCGGCATGAGCGGCATGCTCAATCTTCTGCCCGGCGTCGGCAAGATCAAGGAGCAGATGAAGAGCGCCAATGTCGATGACAGCATGCTCAAGCGCCAGGAAGCGATCATCGGCTCCATGACCAGGATCGAGCGGCGGGATGTCGGCGTGCTGAACGCCTCGCGCCGCCGCCGCATCGCCTTGGGTTCCGGCGTGGATGTCGCCGACGTGAATCGTCTCGTGAAACAATATCTGCAAATGCGCGACATGATGAAGCAGATGAAGAAAATGGGGCAGAAGGGCTTTATGCGCAATCTGCCGCAAATGCTGGGGAAAGCTAAAAACTGAATTTCAACCACTGAAGGAGTACAACAATGCCACTCGTTATGCGTATGACCCGTCACGGCGCCAAGCGTCGTCCCTTTTATCACATCGTCGTGGCCGACAGCCGCAGCCCGCGCGACGGCCGCTTCATCGAGAAGATCGGCACCTATAACCCGACGCTCGCGAACGACAATCCCGAGCGCGTGAAGCTCGACGCCGAGCGCGTCAAGCATTGGATCAGCAAGGGCGCGCAGCCGAGCGACCGCGTCGCCCGCTTCCTGTTCGCCGCCAGCCTGGGGCCGAAGCCGAAATTCTCGGAATCGCCCAAGAAATCCGCGCCCAAGGCCAAGGCGCAGGAACGCGTAAAGCTGGAAGCCGAAGCCGCGAAGGCCGCCGCTGAAGCCGCCGCCGCTCCTGCTCCGGCTCCCGCTCCTGTCGAGGCTCCTGCCGCCGAAGCTCCGGCGGAAGAAGCTCAGGCCTAAGCGCGGAAAGAGACGATGGATCGGCAACGTAAAATCTGCGTAGGAAAAATCACGGGCGCGCATGGCTTGCGCGGCCTGGTGCGCCTGCGCAGTTTTACGGAAAATCCTGAAGCCATCGCCGCCTATGCGCTGACCGGCGCGGACGGCAAGCCGGTGAAGGTGACGCTGAAATCGCCGATGGGCGAGGAGTTCATCGCCGAGATCGAGGGCGTGAATACGCGTCATGCGGCTCAGGCCATGCGCGGCGCGGAGCTTTTCACCGACCGCGATGCTTTGCCGCCCGCCGGAGAGCGCGAATATTACCGCGCCGATCTTGTCGGCCTTCGGGTCGAGGATGCGGCGGGCGCGGCCATCGGCACGATCATCGCGCTGCATGATTTCGGGGCGGGCAGCTTTCTTGAAATCAAGCTGACGGGCGGCAATACGGCGATGCTGCCGTTCCGCGACGCCTTCGTGCCGACGGTTGATATCGCCGCCGGGCGCGTGGTGGTCACGCCGCCCGCCGACTGGCTGGAGACGCCGAAGCAGGAAAGCCAGGGAAAGGGGGCTGCATGACGAACGTATCAAGTCCCGCCCTGCGCTTTACGGTGCTGACGCTGTTCCCGGAAATGTTTCCCGGAACCGCCGGGCACAGCCTGCCGGGCAAGGCGCTGGCGGAGAAATTATGGACGCTGGATACCGTGAATATCCGCGATTTCTCGACCGATAATCACCAGAGCGTCGATGACGCGCCCTATGGCGGCGGCGCGGGCATGGTGATGCGGCCCGATATCGTTTCGGCGGCGATGCGCGGGGCCGAGGAGCGTCATGGCAAGGCAGCGCGGCGGATTTACCTGTCGCCGCGCGGCAAATTGCTCGATCAGGCGATGGTGAAAGATTTAGCCGCCGCCGGTTCGGTCATGCTATTATGCGGACGTTATGAAGGGCTGGACGAGCGGGTGATTGAAGCGGAAAATCTTGAAGAGGTCAGCCTGGGCGATTTCGTCCTGGCAGGCGGCGAGGTCGCGGCGATGGCCTTGATCGAGGCTTGCGCCCGCCTTTTGCCCGGCGTCGTGGGCAATGACGAGACGACGGCGGAGGAAAGCTTCGAGCACGGATTGCTCGAATATCCGCATTATACCCGGCCGGCGGTATGGGAAGGCCGCGCCGTGCCGCCCGTGCTGATGTCCGGCCATCACGAGAAAATTCGCGCCTGGCGCCGGAGCGAGTCCGAGCGCCTGACGCAATATCGCCGCCCCGATCTATGGCGGCGTTATCAATCCATTCAACCAAGCTTAACAAAGGAGAAGGCATCATGAACTTACTGCAGACAATCGAACAGGAGCAGCTCGACAAGCTCGCCGCGATCACCAAGGTCCCGGCCTTCAGCGTCGGCGACCTCCTCAAGGTCAATGTCAAGGTGGTCGAAGGCACGCGCGAGCGTATCCAGGCCTATGAAGGCATCTGCATCGCGCGGCGGAACGCGGGCGTGAACTCGTCCTTCACCGTGCGCAAGATTTCGTACGGCGAAGGCGTCGAGCGCGTGTTTCCGCTTTACAGCCCCCGGCTTGAGTCGGTCGAACTCGTCCGCAAGGGCGATGTGAGCCGCGCCAAGCTGTATTATCTGCGCGACCGCCGCGGCAAATCCGCCCGCATCGCCGAGCGCACCACCGGTCACGGCATGGGCGCCGCTCCGGCCATGGGCGAAGAAGCCGCCGCCGCTGCCGTCATCGAGTGATCTGAAGCGATGTCAGAAAAGCCAAGAACGCTTTATGACAAGATTTGGGATAGCCATGTCGTCATGCGGCAGCAGGACGGCACGGCGATCCTCTATATCGACCGGCATCTGGTGCATGAAGTAACCAGCCCGCAGGCCTTCGCCGGCCTGCGCGCGGCGGGCAGGAAGCCCCGGCGGACGAACGCGGCCCTGGCGGTCGTGGATCATAACGTGCCGACCGACAGCGCGCGGCAGCAGGCGATCCGCGATCCCGAATCCCGGCTCCAGGTCGAAACGCTCGGCCAAAACGTGGCCGAGGCGGGCATCACCTATTTCGATATTCACGATACGCGCCAGGGCATCGTGCATATCATCGGGCCGGAGCAGGGATTCACGCAGCCCGGAACCACCATTGTCTGCGGCGACAGCCATACGTCCACCCATGGCGCGTTCGGCGCGCTGGCTTTCGGTATCGGCACGTCCGAGGTCGAGCATGTGCTGGCGACGCAGACTTTATTGCTGCGTCCCGCGAAAAATATGTGCGTGATGGTCAACGGCAAGCTTCCGCCCGGCGTCACGGCCAAGGATATGGTGCTCGCCATCGTCGGAAAAATCGGCACCGCGGGCGGCAACGGCCACGTCATCGAATTCTCGGGCGATGCCGTGCGCGCGCTCAGCATGGAAGGCCGGATGACGGTCTGCAACATGTCGATCGAGGCCGGAGCGCGGGCGGGCATGGTCGCGCCCGACGAAACCACTTTTGCCTATCTCAAAGGCCGCCCCTATGCGCCCCAAGGAGAGGACTGGGATCGCGCCGTCGCTTATTGGCGCAGCCTGCCGAGCGACGCGGGCGCGGTCTATGACAAAGAAGTCGTTCTGGATGCCTCGGCCATCGCGCCTTATGTGACCTGGGGCACGTCGCCGGAAGATGCGCTGCCGATTACCGGCGCCGTGCCCGATCCCGCCACCGCCAACGATGCGGGCAGGCGCGCGGCGATGCAAAGATCGCTCGATTATATGGGACTCAAGCCCGGCATGAAGCTCGAGGATATTGCCATCGACAAAGTCTTTATCGGCTCCTGCACCAATGCCCGGATCGAGGATTTGCGCGCCGCCGCCGCCGTGGCGCGTGGGCATAAAGTGGCGGCCAATATCTACGCCATGGTCGTGCCCGGCTCCGGCCTCGTCAAAAAGCAGGCCGAACAAGAGGGGCTGGATCGCATTTTCAAGGAGGCGGGCTTCGACTGGCGCGAGCCGGGATGCTCCATGTGCCTCGCCATGAATGAAGACCGGCTGCAGCCCGGCGAACGCTGCGCTTCGACGTCCAACCGCAATTTCGAGGGACGGCAGGGCAGGGGCGGGCGCACGCATCTGCTTTCTCCCGCCATGGCCGTCGCGGCGGCCGTAACCGGCCATCTTACCGACGTGCGCAATCTACCGGAGGCGAGGTAATCATGGGCCGTTATGTGCAGAACAATCTTCTGACCGGCGAGCAAGTCATCTACGAAGCCAAGGTCTCGTGGGCCGTCTTTATCTTGCCTGTGATCGTGGCTTTGTTTTTCTTCGCCATCGCGTTCGTGGCGGGGACGGTTTTCTGGATCATCGCCGCCGTCGTCGCCGTTTTCAGCTTTCTTGTCGCGTGGGTCAAGCGCTTCGCCACGGAAATCGCCGTGACCAATAAGCGCGTCATTCTCAAGACCGGATTCGTCAAGCGCGACACGGTCGAGCAATTCCTGGAAGGAATCGACAGCATCTCGGTCGATCAGACCGTCACCGACCGCTTGCTCAACGCGGGCACCATCATCGTGCGCGGCAGCGGCCTCAGCTTTTCCCCGGTCAAATCGATCGACAATCCTCTGGAATTCCGCAAGCAGGTCAGCCAGCAGGTCGACCGGATCAGGAACGGGGGGATAGCGCGCGCATGACGCCTTTCACCAAACTGACGGCGGCGGCGGCGCCTTTGCCCATGGTCAATGTCGATACCGACATGATCATCCCGAAGCAGTTCCTCAAGACCATCGAAAGAACCGGGCTGGGGAAATATCTGTTCAACGACATGCGCCGCGCGCCCGACGGCTCGGAGCGGCCCGATTTCGTGCTGAATCGCGCGCCGTACCGCGACGCGAAAATCCTGATTGCGGGCGCGAATTTCGGCTGCGGGTCGAGCCGCGAGCATGCGCCCTGGGCGCTGCTGGATTACGGCATAAGCTGCGTCATCGCGCCGAGTTTCGCCGATATTTTCCACGGCAATTGCTTCAAGAACGGCATTTTGCCCATCGTCCTGCCGCAGGAAGAGATCGACGATCTGATACGGCAGATCAGCGGCGTGGAAACGCGCCAGGCGAACGGCGCGCCGTTGTCCATCGATCTCGAAACCCAGACCATCACCGCGCCGGACGGCAGAACGATTTCGTTCGGCGTGGATTCATTCCGGCGCGACTGCCTGTTGAAGGGCCTGGACGAAATCGGCCTGACCTTGCAGCATGAGGCCGAAATTACCGCCTTCGAGGCCAAGCAGCGCGAACAGCAGCCATGGTTATGGCAGAAGGCAGGATCGTGAATCTCCTTTTCCTTTCCGGCGACGGCATCGGCCCCGAAGTGATGCGCGAAGCGCGGCGCGTGCTGGATTGGTTCGCGGCGCGCAAGGGCCTCAAAATCGACGTCACGGAAATGCTGATCGGCGGCGCGTCGGTCGATCTTTACGGCGTGCCGCTCACCGATGAAACCGTCGCGGCGGCGAAGCAAGCCGACGCGGTGTTCCTCGGCGCGGTCGGCGGGCCGAAATGGGCGGGCGTGACCTATGACAAGCGCCCGGAAGCGGGATTGCTCGCCATCCGCAAGGCGCTCGATCTTTTCGCCAATCTCCGCCCCGCCGTGATTTTCGACGCGTTGCTCGACGCGTCCACCCTCAAGCCGGACGTGGTGCGCGGCCTCGACGTGATGATCGTGCGCGAATTGGTCGGCGGGGTTTATTTCGGCCAGCCGCGCGGCATCGAAATTCTTCCCGACGGGCAAAAGCGCGGCTTCAATACGCAAAGCTATACGACCAGCGAAATCCAGCGCGTGGCGCGGGTGGCGTTCAATCTGGCGCGCGCGCGGCGCAACGCGGTCTGCTCGGTGGAAAAGGCCAATGTCATGGAAAGCGGCGTGCTGTGGCGCGAGGTCGTGACGGAGCTGCATAAGGCCGATTATGCCGATGTCGATTTGAGCCATATGTATGCCGATAATTGCGCGATGCAACTGCTGCGCGATCCTCGGCAGTTCGATGTCATCCTGACCGACAATCTGTTCGGCGACATGCTGTCGGACGAAGCCTCGATGCTTACCGGATCGATAGGGATGCTGCCGTCCGCCTCGTTCGGCGCTGAAATCGACGGCAAGCGCGCCGCGCTGTATGAGCCGATCCACGGCTCCGCGCCCGATATCGCGGGCAAGGGCGTCGCCAATCCGCTGGCTGCCATTCTATGCGTCGAAATATGGCTGCGTCATTCTTTGCGGGATGCCGCGCTGGCGGATTTTCTGCTTGCCGCCGTCAAGCGGGTTCTGGATTCAGGCGCGCGCACCGCCGATCTTGCCGCGCCTGGGGCAGCGGCATTGTCGACGACGCAAATGGGCGATGCGGTTCTGAAAGAACTCCAGGCGGCATGAATATCCGCGAGGCGGCCGTCGGCGATATTTTCGCCATGTACGAGATAAGATTTGCGGTCCGGGAAAACGGTTTTCCCGATTCCGCCGCCGCCACCTACAAGGACAGCATCGCGCATCTTGAATCCCTCGGCAAAGGATGGGTTTGCGAGGATGATGGGGGCGTCATGCTGGGTTTCGCTTTCGCCGAAAATGATGGATTCATATGGGCGCTTTTGGTCAGGCCGGGCCATGAAAGGCGCGGCATCGGCACGCGGCTGCTCGATCGCTGCGTGGCGTGGCTGCGGCAAAACGGCGTCAAGCGGGCTTGGCTTCGGACGGCGCCGGGAACCGGCGCGGAGCAGTTTTACCGCCGCCGTGGCTGGCGCGGATCGCGCCGCTGGTGGCGCAGAGAGATCAAATTCACGATGGATGTGAACGCCTAAAATACGAAAGTCGGCATCGGGTCTTTGTCGATCCAGTCGGGAAAGGCGGTGATCTCGGCGTCGTCGCCCAGTTTGCGCGCCGTGGGATCGACCGCATAGACCGTGCCGCTCGCCGTTTCGGCCACCGAAGCGCTGTGATGGCCTGCTGTCAGCATCGGCGTATAGCCGCGCGCGACCGGCGCGGCGGTCTTGTGAAAACGCAGCAGTCCCGCGCCTTCGAGCAGGCGCAGATAGGCAAAAGCGTTATGGGTCTCATCGACGCAATCGAGCTGGCTCGGATCGACGAACCGCAGCATCGGCGCGGCGGGCAAATCATGCTCCGTGCCGGTTTTCTTCGCCGCCATGACGCGCATATGGCCGATGGTTTTGGCAAGATTCCCGCGCTCGGCGGCGGCGTCCGGCGCGCGCGGCATCATGGCGGCGATCCCGGCCCATTCCGCGCCGGAAAAAGACACTTGATCGCTATAGCGGCAGCCATAGCCATGGCAGAAAAGAAAAGAGTGCGCACCGGCATCGGCGCGCACTCTGTCTTCGACATTAGCTTGCTGCAGCGGCATGGCGCAGGAAGTAAGCGACGCCAGCAGCAGGAGAAAGGGAAGCCGTATGGCGATACCCCTTAGAAGCGGAAGCGATCAGGAAAGACGGCATCCAAGGGAATCGTGACGCCGACGCGGATGTCGGGGCGGAAGCCGCCGTCGACATTGAACTCATAGCTGTTGCCGAGAGTCGACTGGCCGCTAAAGCTCGTGCCGGGCAGATAGGTGGCGGTGGCATTGCCGTAAATCTGCGTGCCCACGGGCAGATAGCGAAAACGAAGCGGCGCGCGCGCTTCCACGCCGATATAGCCGCCGACCTTCAGTTCGCTTTCCCTGAAACGGTTTACGATGCCGCTGCCGCTGGTTTCATCGGTGAAGCCGCTGTAGCATTCGTCGTCCAGTTCCAGGCCGCCGACACCGTAGAATTCGACTTCCTGCAGGTTCGCGACCTGAAGGCCGCCGCCGAAACGGCCCGACCAGCTGGTGCCGGTCCGGATGCCGGTATCGTTGCTCATGCCGAAGTGATAATGGGCGAAAGCGTTGCGGCTGGAGTCGAAGGCGTGTCCCTGAAACTCGGCATTGAAGAAATAGGGAACGCGCCGCTCGCCGCCCCAAGGCAGGCCGGAGAATTCGCCGTAATAGCGGACGCCGCCGCCATAGTTGAAGCTTTCGGAGTTCAGATCGCCGCTGGTTTTGTTTCCGGCGTAGGTGACTTCGCCGTCCAGCCGCTTCAGCGCCGTACCGACATGGAAGGTCAGGTTAAGGTGCGACCACAGGTCTTTTTCCACCGCTGGGGGCGTCTCGACCGGAGTGGGGGCGACAGCCGGGGCGGGTTCCGCTGGCTTATGGAGTTTCGGTTTCTTCGCCATCGCGGGCGGGGCAAAGGTGAGGGCGAGAGCGGAGGCCAGAAGGATCAGGTACGGCTTTTTCATGGGGCGCGCCTTTTGTTGGGCTTGTTGAGGAAAACCAGGAAAAGGAAATCAGGGAGCGAAACATAGGTTGGGCCAGGGCGGCCCACACGACTATATGTACAAAACCGCCCGGCGGCGGGCAAGGGGGTTTGTGGGATTTGCCGCAAGGGGGTATTCTATAAGTTAACGGCTGAGCAATTGCGAGGATCATCAAAGAAAATGGCGTCCTTTACGATAAGACGGGCTTCAGCAGCCGACGCCGAAGCTATCGGCGAGTGCCATAGAGAAGCCATCCGGAAACGCGCGGCGGGATTTTACAGCGAGGAAATCATTGCGGATTGGGCGCGGATTCCCGATGAGATCGAAAGAAGCCGCAGGAGAGGGGAAATCGCCAACCGCGATTGGATATATCTGGTGGCGGAGGCGGACGGGGAGATTATAGGTTTCGGTATCGTCATCCCAAGCGCCAATGAATTGAGAGCGCTTTACAGCCGCCCCAACCCGCATGGCGGCGTCGGATCATCCATCCTGGCCGCTTTGTTCGATCTTTGCCGGCAGCAGGGCTGCGCCTGGCTTGAAATGTCGTCCTCGCTCAATGCCGAAAAATTTTACCTGGATCATGGCTTTCGAGCATTGTCCAAAAGCCATCATGTGTCGAATTCCGGCGTCCACTATGATTGCGTGAAGATGCGGATTGATTTATAGCTTTTCGGCCTGTCATTCCGGAGAATGACAATTGCGGCTTATGTTTTGCGACCTATAGAAAGTTTTGACCTAAAAATGTTCCCCCTTTCCCGCATCCGGAATTTCTCGATCATCGCCCATATCGATCATGGGAAGTCGACGCTCGCCGACCGGCTCATAGAAAAATGCGGCGCGGTCGAACTGCGCGACATGAAGGCGCAGATGCTCGACAGCATGGATATCGAGCGCGAGCGCGGCATCACCATCAAGGCGCAGACCGTTCGCTTGCTCTATAAGGCCAAGGACGGCGAGGAATATCAGCTCAATCTGATGGACACGCCCGGCCATGTCGATTTCGCCTATGAGGTCAGCCGTTCGCTCGCCGCCTGTGAAGGCTCGATCCTGGTGGTCGACGCCTCTCAGGGCGTGGAGGCGCAGACGCTGGCGAATGTGTATCAGGCGCTCGACAATCACCATGAAATCGTGCCGGTGCTGAACAAAATCGACCTGCCCGCCGCCGAGCCGGATCGGGTGAAACAACAGATCGAGGACGTGATCGGCCTCGACGCCAGCGACGCGGTGCTGATTTCCGCCAAGACCGGCATCGGCATCGGCGATGTGCTGGAAGCCGTGGTGACGCGCCTGCCCGCGCCGAAGGGCGATCCCGACGCGCCGCTCAAGGCGCTGCTGGTGGATAGCTGGTATGACTCCTATCTCGGCGTCGTCATCCTGGTGCGCGTGGTGGACGGCACGATCCGCAAGGGGCAGAAGGTGCGCTTCATGGCGACGGCGGCGACGCGCGACATCGATCATGTCGGCATTTTCACGCCGAAGAAATTAGAGACCGGCGAGCTTGGCCCCGGCGAGATGGGCTTTATCACGGCGGGCATCAAGCAGATCAGCGATACCAAGGTCGGCGACACGATCACCGAGGAAAAGCGGCTCGCCGCCGCGCCGCTGCCGGGGTTCAAGCCTTCGGTGCCGGTGGTGTTCTGCGGGTTGTTCCCCGCCGATGCCGCAGAATTCGAGCATCTGCGGGAGTCGCTGGGCAAATTAGCACTGAACGACGCGAGCTTTCAGTTCGAGGCGGAAAGCTCCGCCGCGCTGGGCTTCGGATTTCGTTGCGGATTTCTGGGGCTGTTGCATCTGGAGATTATCCAGGAGCGGCTGGAGCGCGAATTCAATCTCGATCTCATCACCACCGCGCCGTCGGTGATCTACAAGGTTCACCTCACCAACGGCACGGTGAAGGAGCTTCACAATCCCGCCGACATGCCCGATCCGGTGCGCGTCGATCATATCGAGGAGCCATGGATCAAGGCGACGATCTTCACGCCTGACGAGCATCTGGGAAGCATCCTGGCGCTTTGCAACGATAGGCGCGGCGAGCAGGTGGAGCTGACCTATGTCGGATCGCGGGCGATGCTGGTCTATCTTCTGCCGCTCGGCGAAGTGGTGTTCGATTTTTACGACCGGCTGAAATCGATCAGCCGGGGCTATGCCAGCTTCGATTACGTGCTGGCCGAATATCGCACCGGCGAATTGGTCAATATGTCGATCATGGTCAATGGCGATCCGGTCGATGCGCTGGCGATCATCGTGCACCGCGGCGCGGCGGAGAAGCGTGGGCGGCAGCTATGCGAGCGGCTCAAGGAGCTTATCCCGCAGCAATTGTTCAAGATCGCGGTGCAGGCCGCCATCGGTGGCAAGATCGTCGCGCGCGAGACGATTTCGGCGCTGCGCAAGGACGTCACGGCCAAATGCTATGGCGGCGACATTTCCCGCAAGCGCAAACTTCTCGACAAGCAGAAGGAAGGCAAAAAGCGGATGCGCCAGTTCGGCGAAGTCGAAATCCCGCAATCGGCCTTCATCGCGGCGCTGAAGATGGACGATAGATAGCAGCGGCGGCGGGCCTGGGCTGCGGCGGGGTAGGCTGCGTCAGGGCGCTATTGTCGTTATGGTTTGCGGGCGCGTGGGGCGGCGTCGAAATGTATGAAACGGCTCCTGAAAGAATAAAGCCCGCGGCGGCCGGAACGACAAACGCAGTCACGCGCGCGAGCCGGGACGGGGCCTGATAGTGGAGAGATCGGGCGCTCAGATACCCGTTTCCAGCCGCCGTCATAAGAGTGGCGATCGCCGTGATAGCGGTGCTCATCGCTCCAACAGCGGCTCCGAGTCCCCCCTGCGCGATGGCAACGAACGGATTGGGATTGACGGCATGGGAGGCGAGCGCGCCGCCTATGCCGCCGCTGACGGCTGATGCCGCCATAATCTTCTTGAAATGTCTGTTCATAATCCTGGTCATGTCCGCGGCATGGCGGGTCAAGCCGTTCGCGCATCTGGAAAATAGCGTTTGCGTGGCAATGGCGGACATATCGATCTCCTCGATTACTGATGATGTAATGCTGTTTCTATAGCACGCCGCGTCCATCTTTTGAATGGTGGAATCGCATTCACCATATCCCGGTCATGCCGCCAGCACGGGCTTGAGCAGGCGTCCGACTTGTCCCTGCGGGCCGCAATTTCCTATCGCGACGCGGCAGGCAACGACTTGATTTTGCGGAATGTCACTGCGGTCGACCACGAGTATCCTTCGCGCCATTTCCGATGTATCGTGATCGATCCGCACGGCGATGTGCGGCATGTAATCGTCGCCGCGCCTCGTCAGGAAGTCTTCCGGCGGAACGACGCCGGCCAGGGAATTCACGATCCGTTCCTGCAGACGCAGCAAGGGGGTTTTCGCGCGCACCTCGATCCAATCCATATGATGCAGTTCATCGCGATTCATGCCGTGGCTTTTGCCGCGCGAAAGGAGGGCGGCGCTGTCGAATTTCGGCACGCAGGAAAGGCTGGCGATGCCGCGCGTCTCGATGGGGAAAGTCGTTCCGACAAGATGCGTGAGCTGGTATTGCACTTCGCGAACCGTTTCCTGGGCGACGCGCACATGCATCAGCGTGCAGTGCGGCAGCGAAAGCCGCATGTCGTTTCCCGGTATTTCCGATAATTCGTAATAAGACGGAGCTCTTTGGTTCAGGCGCCGCGACAGTTTGATCGCCGCCCGCCGGAAGCTCAAAGTGGGCGGGGCCTCTTCGTCGGGAACGAGGCATATGTTCAGCAGCGTATCGAGCTCCAGCTTTTCATACGTCTTTGGCATATACCTAGTCCTTTTATAATATCAGCCACTCCATGCATTTATAATCCGCCTGTCGCGGAATTTCCATGGATAATCGCACGTTGCGCATGCAGCCAATCGGTGTTTTACTATCCGGAATGACCTGGGAGGCGTGTTCCGAATGCCCGTGTTTTCGTTAATTTTCACCCATAAACAATCGCGCCGGATGAAGCCCGCCAAAATTCTGGGACTTCATATTGCGCTGGCGGTCGCGCTTCTGTCGCTTAACTCGCCTGTATATGCCGCTGCCGAGCGCGAGAAATGCCTGGCGGTCGCCGAAAACGATCCCGATCGCGCGATGGTCGATTCCGGCATCGCTTTGCGGCAAAATCCGGGCGACCGGGATGCGATGTTGTGCCGCGCCACGGCGGAATTCAATATCGGCGATTTTCCGGCGGCGGGCAGGCACTTCCATGATCTGGCGCGCGCGGCGGGACAGGACAACAAAATTGTCGCCGGCATGCTGGCCAAGGCCGGATGGGCTTTCCTGCGCGCGGGCAATGCCAAGGTGGCGGAACAGGAGCTTGCGCTCGCGGTTCATCGCGATCCCGGCAATATGCAGTATTGGCAGGATCATGCCGCCGCCCTGATGAGCCTGGAGCGTTATTGGGATGCCGTCAGGGAACTCGATTACGTCATCAAGCGCGATCCCACGGCGGCGGACGCCCTGGCCTTCCGCGCCGATTGCTGGCTCAAGCTGGGACAAGACGCGAAGGCGCGCAGCGACAGCCAGGCCGCCTTGGCGCTCAAGCCGAAACATGATCTCGCTTCCGCCGTCGCGGTGAAATTGCCGCCTCCGCCCGAGCAAAAATGATCGTCACGCGTTTCGCGCCGAGTCCGACGGGATTTCTGCATCTCGGCCATGCCTATTCGGCGGCCTTCGCGTGGCAGAAAGCCCGGCATGGCGGCGGGAAATTTCTGCTGCGGATCGAGGATATCGATCCCACCCGGTGCCGCGACGAATACATAACTGCGATTGAAGAAGACCTGGCGTGGCTGGGCCTGGCATGGGAGCGGCCGGTCCGGCTTCAATCGCGGCATTTCGGCGATTATCAGGCGGCGCTGGATAAGTTGCGCGGCAAAAACCTGCTCTATCCCTGCTTCTGCTCGCGCAAGGACATCATGGCCGAAATCGCCGATTCCGGCCATGCCCCGCATCCTGCATCCCAGGGGCCGGAGGGCGTCGTTTATCCCGGCATTTGCCGCCATCTGTCTTCCGCCGAGCGCGAGCGGCGCATGGAAAGCGGCATGCCCTATTGCTGGCGGCTGGACATGGAGCGCGCCATGAAATCCGTCGGCGAGTTGAACTGGCTCGACGAGGGACGGGGAGCGATGGCCGCAAATCCCCAGGATTTCGGCGATATCGTTCTGGCGCGGAAAGAAACCCCGGCTTCCTATCATCTGGCGGTCACGGTCGACGACGCGCTGCAAGGCGTCACTTGCGTCACGCGCGGCGAAGACTTATTGCGCGCGACGGATGTTCACCGGCTGTTGCAGGCGCTGCTGGAACTGCCGGCGCCATTCTATCATCACCACAGGCTGCTGACGGATGTCGCCGGACGCCGCTATGCCAAGCGCGACAAGGCCATGACTTTGCGGGCGCTTCGTGAAAATGGCGCGTCTCCCAGCGAGGTAATGAACATGGTTGGCGGCTGGCCGGTTTTTGGCTAGGATTCCGAGAATCGGGAGAGCGCCATGCTCAATGACATGAGAGAAAAATTGCGCCGCGCGAAAGAAGCGCGCGATAAGGCCAGAATGGCGCGCGATCGCGCGGAGCGAATACGCGAAGAAGAAACCGCGCGCGCCAAGGCGATGGATGAAGACCGCGTGCGCCGGATGCATACCATTCGCGTGATTACCGGCGACGTCAAATACCGTTATGCGATTATCGACACGATCCGCGCCGTGGGTTTCTACGAAGCTCCGGGTGATATCATCGATCCGCATGAATCGACCCGCCTGGCCATTACGCATATGCAGGAACAAGCTTTCCGTCTTGGCGCCGATGCCATTATTCACGCGCAGTATCATCTGGTGCGCTATGCCGTGCAGCGACGGCAGATGGTTTTCATGCCGGTTTACGAAACCCATGTCTTCGGCACGGCGATCAAAGTCATCGGCCCGCCAACCGATTGGGAAGGCCCGGCGGAAAACGAAGGACAGACGGCGAGCGAGTAGCCGCCTATTTCCGTTCGACCATAAGCTTTTTGGTTTCCGCGATGGCCTTGGCCGGATTCAAGCCCTTAGGGCAGGTGTTCGTGCAGTTCATGATCGTGTGGCAGCGATAGAGCCGGAACGGATCGTCCAGCGCGTCAAGCCGCTCTCCCGTCATTTCGTCGCGGCTGTCGGCGATCCAGCGGTATGATTGCAGCAGCACCGCCGGCCCCAGGAACTTGTCGCCGTTCCACCAATAGCTGGGACAGGCCGTCGAGCAGCAGAAGCACAGGATGCATTCATAGAGGCCGTCGAGCTTGGCGCGTTCCTCCGGCGATTGCAGGCGCTCGCGGTCGGGCGGCGGCGGCGACTGGCTTTGCAGCCATGGCTTGATCGAGGCGTATTGCGCGTAAACCTGATTCAAATCCGGCACCAAATCCTTGACCACGGGCATGTGGGGCAGGGGATAGATTTTCACGTCGCCTTCGACATCGCCGGTATGTTTGAGGCAGGCGAGCGTGTTCGTGCCGTCGATATTCATCGCGCATGAGCCGCAGATGCCCTCGCGGCAGGAACGGCGGAAGGTCAGCGTGCTGTCGATATCGTTCTTGATATGGATGATGGCGTCGAGAACCATCGGCCCGCACTTGTCGAGATCGATGGTATATTCGTCGAGGCGCGGATTCTTGCCGTCATCGGGCGTCCAGCGATAGACCTTAAAGGTCTTGGTGCGCTTCGCGCCCTCGGGCGCGGAATGTTTGATCCCGGGCTCGACCTTGGAATTCGCGGGGAGTGTGAATTCGGCCATGACGCTTCCTCCTAATAAACCCGAGCCTTCGGCTTTACCGCTTCGACCTCGTCGGTCAGCGTGTAGATGTGAACCGGGCGGTAATCGATCTTCGTCGCGCCTTTGTCATCGACCCAGGCGACGGTGTGTTTCAGCCAGTTTTCGTCGTCGCGCTTGGAGAAGTCCTCGCGGGCATGCGCGCCGCGGCTTTCCTGGCGATTGGCCGCGCCGTCGAGCGTGACGACGGCCTGATAAAGCAGATTGTCGAGCTCCAGCGCCTCGGCCAGATCGGAATTCCACACCATCGAGCGGTCGGAAATCCGGACCCGTTCGCGCTTGGCCCAGACTTCGCGCAGTTTCTGCTGCCCTTCGGCAAGAACCTCGCCGGTACGGAAGACGGCGCAGTAATTCTGCATGGTCTTTTGCATTTCCAGCCGCAGATCGGCGACGCGGATGTCGCCGCTGGCGTGGCGCACTCTGTCGAACCGTTCCATGGCGAAATCGCCCGCGCCTTTGGGCAGGTCGCGCTGGCGCTCGCCCGATTTGATAAGCTCCGCCGCGCGTATCGCTGCCGCGCGCCCGAACACCACGAGATCGAGCAGCGAGTTCGAGCCGAGCCGGTTTGCGCCATGCACCGATACGCAGGCCGCTTCGCCGATCGCCATCAGGCCGGGTACGACTGCGTCGGGATTGCCCGGAACGGGGCGGATGACCTCGCCCTTATAGTTCGTCGGGATGCCGCCCATATTGTAATGCACGGTGGGCAAGACCGGGATCGGGTCCTTGGTCACGTCCACGCCGGGAGAACACCCGCGCCGTCTCCGAAATGCCGGGCAGGCGCTCATGAATGATTTTCGGATCAAGATGTTCGAGGTGCAGGTGAATGTGATCCTTGAGCGGGCCGCAGCCGCGCCCTTCGCGGATTTCGATGGTCATCGAGCGGCTGACCACGTCGCGGCTGGCGAGGTCTTTCGCGCTGGGCGCGTAGCGTTCCATGAAACGCTCGCCATTGCCGTTGGTCAAATAGCCGCCTTCGCCGCGCACGCCCCGGTAATCAGGCATCCCGCGCCATAAACTCCCGTGGGATGAAACTGCACGAACTCCATGTCCTGCAAGGGTAATCCGGCGCGCAGCGCCATCGCGTTGCCGTCCCCCGTGCAGGTATGGGCGGAGGTGCAGGAGAAATAGGCGCGGCCATAGCCGCCGGTCGCCATGACGACGATCTGCGCCCGGAAACGATGGATCGTGCCGTCGTCCAGGTTCCACGCCACGACGCCGCGGCAGACGCCCTTATCGTCCATGATTAAATCGAGCGCGAAATATTCGACGAAGAATTCCGCCTCATGCTTGAGCGATTGCTGGTACAACGTATGCAGAATGGCGTGGCCGGTGCGGTCGGCGGCGGCGCAGGTGCGATAGGCGATGCCTTCGCCGAATTTCGTCGTCATGCCGCCGAAGGCGCGCTGATAGATTTTGCCTTCCGCCGTGCGGCTGAAGGGCACGCCGTAATGCTCAAGCTCGATCACGGCGGGCGCGGCTTCGCGGCACATATATTCGATGGCGTCCTGATCGCCGAGCCAGTCCGAGCCTTTGATCGTGTCGTACATGTGCCAGCGCCAGTCATCCTCGCCCATATTGCCGAGTTGCGGCGGAGATTCCGCCCTGCGCCGCGACGGTATGGCTGCGAGTCGGGAAGACCTTGGTGATGCAGGCGGTCTTCAACCCCTTTTCCGCCATGCCGAAGGTGGCGCGCAACCCCGCGCCGCCCGCGCCGACGACGATGACGTCATAGGTATGATCGACGAATTGATAAGCAGCCATATGTTATCCCAGGGCGATTTTGACGACGGCGAAAATGCCGAGCGCGGCCATGACGACGGCCAGAAACTTGATCGCGACGATGCTGCCCATTTTGCAGAATTCGCGGTGAACGTAATCCTCAATAACCACCTGCAACCCATTGGCTGCATGATGAAAACCGACGGCGATCAGCAGGCTCATCATGACGGCGGGGGAAGGGGCGCTGGAGCCATGCATGCGCCGTCTGGTAATCGCCGCCGCCGATGCAGATCAACAGCTTCGCCACGAACCAGCTGCACAGGAAGACCAGCGCCAGCGAGGTGAGGCGCAATCCCCACCAGTGGGCGGAGCCGTGTCCGGCGGAACCGAGGCCGCGCACGCGGCCGAGCGGAGAACGCATATCGCTCATGCAATCCCCCAGACATAGAGCCACAGAAAGACGGTCAGGATCGTCGAAACGCCGAGCGCGATCCGCCCGCTGGCATAAACCTGGGGCAGCTCGAGCAGATATCCCGCATCCCACAGCATATGGCGGATGCCGGTGCAGAGGTGATAGCAAAAGGCCCAGCTCCATCCCGTCAGGAACAGTTTCCCGACCGGCGACAGCAGGCATTTCATGAATTGGCCGTAAGTCTCCGGCCCGGCGCTCAGCGCCAGCAGCCAGCCGACCAGCACCGGCAGGGCAAAGCACAGCCCCACGCCGGTGACGCGATGGAAGATCGACATGCCGGTGGTCAATTGCGGCTTATAGATCGACAAATGCGGCGACAGCGGGCGGGAAGCGGCTTTGGGCGCGGGCGCGCTCATGGGAAAGCTCCGGCGGGGGACATTGATTCCAACCTGCGCACGATAACCCCCTGAGCGGATTTGGGCAATAACCAAAGATTTCAACGGTATAAATTGTGCGCGAGTGTTGTTTCCGGCTTTTGCCGCCGCTGCCCGCCGTGATAGTGTCGTGACCTGATTTTATGGGGAGAAAGAATCCATGGCCAAGAAACCGGCATTCTGGGGTTCCAATACGGCGCTGATTACGCCTTTCAAGGACGATAAACTGGATGCCAAGGCGTTCCAGAAATTCGTCGCGTGGCAGATCGCGCAGGGCACGCATGGCCTGGTTCCCTGCGGCACGACCGGCGAGTCTCCGACGCTGAGCCATGACGAGCATCATCTGGTCGTCGAACTGTGCATCGAGGCGGCGAAGGGCAAGGCTCCCGTGATCGCGGGCTGCGGCTCGAATTCCACCCGCGAGGCGATCTCGCTGACCCAGCACGCGGAAAAAGCCGGAGCCGACGCCGCGCTGCATGTCACGCCCTATTACAACAAGCCGACCCAGGGCGGGCTTTACGCGCATTTCAAGGCAATCCACGACAATTCGACGCTGCCGATTTTCATCTACAATATTCCGGGCCGCAGCGTGGTGAACATGAATGTCGATACCATGGCGCGCCTCGCCGAACTGCCGCGCATCGTCGGCGTCAAGGACGCGACGGGCGATCTCGCGCGCCCGGTCAAGACGCGCCAGACCTGCGGCAAGGATTTCATCCAGCTTTCGGGCGAGGACGCGCTCGTGCTGGCTTTCCTGGCGCATGGCGGGCATGGGATCATTTCCGTCACGTCGAATGTCGCGCCGAAATTATGCGCGCAATTCCATGAAGCCTGGAAAAAGGGCGACGTGAAAAAAGCCCAGGCGATTCACGATAAATTATCGCCGCTGCATGACGCGCTGTTCCTGGAAACCTCGCCGGGGCCGGTGAAATATGCCGCCTCGCTGCTCGGCCTGTGCCAAAACGAATTGCGCCTGCCGCTGGTGCCGGTGGGCAAAGCGACGCAGACGGCGCTCGAAAACGCGATGAGGTATGCGGGGTTGGTGTAGAGCCGTCATTCCCGGCGGCTTTGACCGCCAAAGCGGGCGAAGCCGAACGGGAATCCCGTTTTCTTCTTTCTTCTATAAAACAAACGGGATTCCCGCTCGCCGCGCTGAGGCGCGGCGTCGGGAATGACGACACCACTAAACCCCCAGCATGTCATTCATGCCGTATAACCCAGGCTTCTGGCCGTGCAGCCAGAGCGCGGCGGCGATGGCGCCGCGGGCGAAGATGGCGCGGTCGGTGACGCTGTGGTGAATGGTTAGAACTTCGCCTGTCCCGGCGAAAATCACTTCATGCTCTCCGACGATGTTGCCGAGCCGGTGCGCGGCATAGGAGGGCTTGGCGTCGGGATTGCCCGCCAGAACCGCCGCGCCGAGGGCTTTGGCGGTGCCGGACGGCGCGTCTTTCTTATGCCGGTGATGAATGTCGGTGATGCCGATATCGTAATCGCGCCCGCGCAGCAGCTTTGCCGCCAGCGTCGTAAGCTGTTTCGTCACGGCCAATGACAGGCTGGTATTCGGCGCTTGCAGCAGCGGGATGCGTTGCGCCGCCGCTTTGATCGCCTCCTGCTGCGCATCGCTCAGGCCGGTGGTGCCGGTGACCAGGGGCTTGCCCAGCTTCGCGGCATGGGCAGCGAAAATCGGCGAGGCTTCGGCGGTGGTGAATTCGATCAGCGCGTCGCTGGCGGCGATCACGGCGTCGAGATCGTTGCTGACCAGGCAGCCTTCCGGTATGGGCGTATCGTCTTTCTTCTGCCGCCAGTATAGCGCGGCGAGCGTGCAGCCGGGATGGCGCTGCGCCTCGGCGGCCAGCAATTGCCCCATCCGCCCGCCGAAACCCAGGATGCCGATCTTGAGCGTCACCGCAAATACTCCTTCACCAGCATCTCGGCGATTTGCACGGCGTTCAGCGCCGCGCCCTTGCGCAGATTGTCGCTGACGATCCATAAATTGAGGCCGTTCTCGACCGTCATGTCTTCCCGGATGCGGCTGACATACACGGCGTCTTCGCCCACGCATTCGACCGGCGTGACGAAGCCGTCATCATGCCTGTGGTCGATCACGGTGACGCCGCGGGCTTTCTTCAGCGCCGCGCGCGCTTCCGCCGCGCTGATGGGATTGGCGAATTCGACATTGACCGCCTCGCTGTGGCCGATGAAGACCGGCACTCGCACGCAGGTGGCCGTGACCTTGATCTTGGGGTCGAGAATCTTTTTGGTCTCGACCATCATTTTCCATTCTTCCTGCGTGCCGCCGTCTTCCATGAACACGTCGATTTGCGGAATGGCGTTGAAGGCGATCTGCTTGGTGAAGACTTCTTTCTTGAGGGCGTCGTTGACGAAGATCGCGCGCGTCTGCGTGAACAGTTCGTCCATCGCTTCCTTGCCCGCGCCGGATACCGACTGATAGGTGCTGACCACCACGCGGGTGATGGTCGCGAGGTCGTGCAGCGGCTTGAGCGCCACGACCATCTGGATCGTCGAGCAGTTCGGGCTGGCGACGATATTGCGCTTGTGGAAATCCTTGAGCGCGCCGGGATTGACCTCCGGCACCACCAGCGGCACGTCGGGGTCCATGCGAAAATGCGAGGATTTATCGACCACGACGCAGCCGATCTTTCCTGCCTTGGGCGCGAAATCGGCGGTGATTTTCGAGCTCACGGCGGACAGGCAGATGTCGGTGCCCTTGAAGTCGTATTTTTCCAGATCCTGAATTTTCAGGATGTCGTCCTCGCCGAAACTGACCTCGCCGCCCGCCGAGCGGCTGGAGGCGAGGGCGACCACGTCGGATACCGGGAATTTGCGCTCATAAAGCGTATTGAGCAGTTCGCGCCCTACGGCGCCGGTCGCGCCGACAATGGCGACTTTGTATTCGCGTGACATAAAAGACCTCCCAAATCTTGGAGGGGGAATTTATACCGTTCTTTCACGCTTCACCAATTAAAATCGGCTTATGACCGGAAAGATCGAGACTTACGCCGAATTCTGGCCGTTTTACCTGGGCGAGCACCGCAAGCGCGCGACACGGCTGGTTCATGTCGCCGGGACGGGCGTAGGCGTGGCGCTGTTTATCGTGGCGGTGGCGGCGTGCCGGTTTGATATTCTGCTGATGGCGCTGGCGGCGGGGTACGGCTATGCATGGCTGGCGCATCTGTTCATTGAAAAGAACCGCCCCGCGAGTTTCAGCTATCCGGCATGGTCGCTGCGGGCGGACTTTCAGATGGCGTGGTTTTGGCTGACCGGGCGGCTGGAGGCGGAGCTGGTCAGGAATAATATCCTGACCTAACCCTGCTTCTGATCTTAATACGCGCCTTTGCGGAACAGCAGCACCGCCGGAGTTTTGCAGAGAATGGCGATGTCGTGCCACAGCGACCAGTTGCTGACATACCAGCGGTCGAACTGCACGCGCTTCTCGAACGAGACGTGATTGCGTCCGCTCACCTGCCACAGGCCGGTAATGCCGGGCTGCATCTGGTGATAGAAGCTGACGTCGGGGCCGTAGATTTCCGCCTGGTCGATCATCATCGGGCGCGGGCCGACGAGGCTCATGTCGCCCTTCAGCACGTTGATGAGCTGCGGCAGCTCGTCGATGCTGGTCTTGCGGATGAAGGTGCCGATGGCGGTCACGCGCGGATCGTTGCGCAGCTTCTGGAATTCGTTCCATTCCTTGGCGGCTTCCGGGTTATTCGCCAGATGCTCTTTCATGACCTGATTGCTGTTCATGACCATCGAGCGGAATTTCAGGCAGCCGAAGGACAGCCCGCCGGTGCCGACGCGCCGGTCGGAATAAAAAACCGGGCCGCCGTCGCGCTTGATGAACAGCGCGACCACCGCGAACACCGGCGCCAGGGCCAGCAGCGCCGTGCCCGACACCGCGATGTCGAACGCGCGCTTGATGAAGCGCGGCAGCGGCTCCTCCAGCCGGTTGCAGCGGGTTAGCAGCATGACGTCGTGATTGAAGAAGTGCTGGCTCTCCATGCCCAGCACCGGCACGCCGCGCAGCGGCGGGCAGATGGCGAAGGGGATGTGCTCGCGAGTCAGATTGGCGATGGCGTCTTCGGCGGCATGCAGTTCCGCGCCGTCGAGCGCGATCAGCACGAAATCGGCCTTGTACCAGTTGCACAGGCGGGTCCACGATCCCTGCGCGTCTTCGCGCAGCTCATCGAGGTCGGCGACTTCGCCGACGATCTGATAGCCGAGCTGTTCGGACTGGATTGCCGCCTTGGCGTCGTCCGCGACGCTGCCGCCGCCGATCACGAGCGTCCGCACGTTCCACAGGCCCTTGCTTTGCAGGATTCTACGGGTCGCGATGCGCAGCGCCACGATCATGCCGCCGGTCAACGCCCAGCCGCCGACCAGCCACAGGCGGGACAGGTCCTGCTTCGCGGCGAATTGCAGGAAGCTGTCGAGCAGAAGGCAGAAACCGGCGCCGCAGAAGATCTGCTGCGTCGAGGTCCAGAAAGGCATCCGGGTGCGGTAGTGGCTCCGATGATTGAACCACAGGATCAGGCCGGCGCCGATGGCCACGACATTGATCGTGCGGGACAGCAATTCGCCCTCGAGCATGCTTTGCACTTCGCGGCCGAGGTAGTTGTTGACGACCAGCGTCGCCAGCCATGACAGGGTGACGCCGACAATGACCGCCAGCGCGTCGCTGAGAATGAAGAACTGAAGAGCCTTGCGGGTGTTGTTAAGGGGCTGCGGTTCGGCAAAAGGAGCGAGCCGGAGAGTTTGCAGCGTTTCGGTTGCATCGAAATTCTTTTGCGATTCGGATTGCTTAATTTTACGTGCGGCTTGTGATATCATAATCATCCCCGTGCAAAATCGTTATCTCGTACCATGATGCAATGCGATAAGTGCATTGCAACATGTAAAATCGATATGTGTCATATTAAACATCCAGTAATACTTTCAGCCAGGAAAATATCATTTTTGTTAACGAATTTTTTGTTGTGCGTTGCAAAAAAATCAATAAGAGCATGAAGTTAACCATTGTGCACGGCAAGATGATTATCCACAATGGTTAATAAGATGCTGAATCTGTGGATAAGTATGGTTAATAGACTACCTTTGTATGGACAGCATATGCTGCAGTGCGGTCATTCGCATGTTGTCAGAATTTTTCTTAATGGGTTTTGGGAGGCTGGCTCTATAACCTTTTTCGAAATCCTTTTTTGCCATCCATCCTTACCGCTAAGCCACCTGCCAACTTTTGAGTTGCGATGATTATATGAGAGTCAATTGGGTAGAGAAAACGGTTCGGGTCGGCGCCAGCTTGGGATTACGCGGGGGCTCCTTGCTCGCGAAATTTGCGCTGATGGTATACATCACGCGCTTTATCGGCCTTGAGGCGGTAGGCATTTTCGGTCTTCTGCAGGCGGCGAATGTCATAGGCACCAAGGCTGCGGGCTGCGGCTTTTCCTTTGTCGCCAACCGGGCGATCGTCGACGCGCCGCCGCCTCAGCAGGCGCGCATTATCCGCGATCAGCAGATCGTTTACGTCATCGGTTACGCGGTGATGATTCTGCTGTCCTTGCTGGTTTATCCTTGGATTCCAGATCAATACCGATTGTATATGATGTATTCCATCATCCTTCTGATCGTCGGGCATCAGGTTCTGGAACTGGGAAATATATTATACGGCATGCATCGCGTGCTCGCGGGGAATACCATTTTCGCCCTCAATAACGGCCTGTGGGCTTTCGTGATGATTCCTTTGGGCCTGGCGTTCGCGGAATTTCGCACGCTCGACGCCGTCATCATCGGGTGGCTGGCCGGCACGGTCGCGGCGTTCCTGATGGGGCTTTGGCTGATCGCGCGGCTGCCGTTCGCCGAAGCCGTCAAACAGAAACCGAA